>NZ_ML136891.1 GCF_004009905.1 Lactobacillus xujianguonis | reverse complement strand
AAAGTAATCACCGTAAGTATACTTATCGCGTTAAAGGCCAAGGCAAATATTGGTCTGAAGCTGGTGCCGAAGGCATGCTTCGAATTCTAACTTGCATCAAGAATGGAGACTTAGAAGAATGGCTCAACAGTGATTTTGAAACGAGCAAACTAATTAGCTTAGACCGTAAGAAATTACAAGCCGCAGCTAGAGATAGTTTGAGAATCCGTCACGAAATCCATACCGGTATTCAACACGGAGCCTTAACAGCAGCAGTAGTTGGTGGCAGCTATTTAAGTAAATTCAATCGGATGTTAAATCACATAAATTATTAAGAAATTAAGGTCAGACTAATGGTTTTTGAGTAACCGCAAAAACTTTGACACTTACGTAAAAAATGCTCCCCTTTTTTCTAAAATCAATTCATGCTATAATCAAAAGCAAAGCAAGAACCAAGAGGGGTCGACTTGATTTACAGAGAAAAGCCAGACAGCTGAGAGGCCGAAAGTTGACTAGTAGCTTGGTTAGCTGATTAACTGAAACTAAGTAAGTTAATCCGGACACTTCAGCGCCGTTATCGCTTATAAGAGAAGTATGTTTTTGCATGCTTAACCATAGGTGGTACCGCGGTTAGTAAATCGTCCTAGACAAGATTGTCTAGGACTTTTTTATTGGAGGAATTTT
This sequence comes from Lactobacillus xujianguonis, assembly GCF_004009905.1. GTDB lineage: Bacteria > Bacillota > Bacilli > Lactobacillales > Lactobacillaceae > Lactobacillus > Lactobacillus xujianguonis. Next base: position 33,460 of record NZ_ML136891.1, on the reverse strand, counting down.
AATGACAGATTTAGCACCTAAATACAACCCAAATGAGGTTGAAAAAGGCAGATATCAAACTTGGCTTGATGAAGATTTATTCAAGCCATCTGGTGACAAGAAAGCTCACCCTTATTCAATTGTTATCCCACCACCAAATGTAACTGGTAAGTTGCACTTGGGTCACGCTTGGGATACGGCAATTCAAGATACTTTAATTCGTTTTAAGCGGATGCAAGGTTACGACACGCTTTACTTGCCAGGGATGGACCACGCTGGTATCGCTACGCAAGCTAAAGTAGAAGCAAAATTGCGTAAGCAAGGCAAAGATCGTCACCAAATGGGACGTGAAGCCTTTGTTAAACAAGTTTGGGACTGGAAAGATGAGTACGCAAATATCATCAAGGGCCAATGGGCTAAGATGGGGCTTTCTCTTGATTATTCCCGTGAACGTTTCACTTTAGACAAAGGTCTTTCAAAAGCGGTTAAGAAGGTTTTCGTTCAACTTTACAATGAAGGCTTAATTTACCGTGGCGAATATATCATTAACTGGGACCCAGCTCTTCAAACTGCCTTGAGTGATATTGAAGTTATTCACAAAGACGACAAGGGTGCTTTCTACCACATTAAGTATCCATTTGCAGATGGCTCAGGTTTTGTTGAAATCGCCACTACTCGTCCTGAAACCATGTTTGGTGATACTGCTGTTGCCGTTGCTCCAGGGGATGAAAGATACAAGGATCTTGTTGGTAAGGAATTAATTTTGCCACTTGTTGGCCGTCATATTCCAATTATTGAAGATCAACACGTTGATCCAGAATTTGGGACTGGTTTAGTTAAAATTACGCCAGCCCATGACCCTAACGACTTCCAAGTTGGTAACCGTCATAATTTGAAGAGAATCAATGTGATGAACGATGACGGTACGATGAACGAAGAATGTGGCAAATATGCTGGGATGGATCGGTTTGACTGCCGTGAACAATTAGTTAAGGGTCTTAAAGAAGAAGGTTACTTAATCAAGATTGAACCAATCGTTCACTCAGTAGGTCACTCAGAACGTTCTGGTGTTCAAGTTGAACCACGTCTTTCTAAGCAATGGTTCGTTAAGATGAAGCCACTTGCTGACAAGGTTCTTGAAAATCAAAAGACTGACGGCAAGGTTAACTTTGTTCCAGAAAGATTTGAAGGTACTTTAGATCACTGGATGGAAGATGTTCACGACTGGTGTATTTCACGTCAATTATGGTGGGGTCACCGTATTCCAGCTTGGTACAACAAGAAGACTGGTGAAACTTATGTAGGTGAAGAAGCTCCTAAGGATATTGAAAACTGGGAACAAGATCCAGACGTACTTGATACCTGGTTCTCAAGTGCTCTTTGGCCATTTTCAACTTTAGGTTGGCCTGACACTGATTCAGAAGACTTTAAGCGTTACTTCCCAACCAATGCTTTGGTAACTGGTTACGACATCATTTTCTTCTGGGTATCCAGAATGATGTTCCAAAGCTTGCACTTTACTAAGAAGCGTCCATTCAAGGATGTTGTCCTTCACGGTTTAATGCGGGATGAACAAGGACGCAAGATGAGTAAATCTCTTGGTAACGGGGTTGACCCAATGGATGTAGTTGATAAGTACGGTGCTGATGCTCTTCGTTGGTTCTTACTTAACGGTACTGCCCCTGGTCAAGATACTCGTTATGATCCTAAGAAGTTATCTGCTGCTTGGAACTTCATTAATAAGATTTGGAATGCTAGTCGGTTCGTAATTATGAACTTACCAGCTGATGCTAAGACAGCTCATATGCCGGACACAAGTAAGTTCGATGTTGCTGACAGTTGGATTTTTGATCGTTTGAACCACGTTGTCGGTGAAGTTGTTCGTTTATTTGACGAATACAAATTTGGTGAAGCCGGCCGTGAACTTTACAATTTTATTTGGAATGATTTCTGTGACTGGTACATTGAAATCTCAAAGGTTGCTTTAAACGGGGACGATGAAGAATTAAAGGCTAGAAAGCAAGAAAACTTAGTTTGGATTCTTGATCAAATCTTGCGCTTAATGCACCCAATTATGCCATTCGTAACCGAAAAGCTTTGGTTATCAATGCCTCACGAAGGTAAGTCCATTATGCTTGCCAAATACCCAACTACTCATCAAGAGTTTGAAAACAAGCAAGCAGATGAAGATATGGCCTTCATGATTGAAGTGATTAAAGCCGTTCGTAACATTCGGATGGAAGTTAACGCACCAATGTCATCCAAGATTGATATTATGATCAAGCTTGATGATGAAAAAGACAAGCATATTTTAAGTGAAAATGCCGACTACGTTGAAAACTTCTTGCACCCTAAGGAATTAACCGTTGCTACTGACATCGATGCACCAAAGCTTGCCAAGAATGCGGTTATTCCAGGTGCGCAGATCTTCGTTCCATTGACTGAATTAGTCAATGTTGATGATGAAATCAAGAAGATGGAAAAAGAAGAAAAGCGGCTTGAAGGTGAAGTAGAACGTTCAACTAAGAAACTTGCTAACCAAGGCTTCGTTGCTCATGCTCCTGAAGCAGTTATTAACAAGGAAAAGGAAAAGCAAGCAGACTACCAAAGTCAACTTGCTGGCGTTCGAGAAAGAATTCAAGAATTGAAAGAAAGTAAATAGTTTGAAATTTACCAATGCACATGAGGTAATCTCATATCTGTATACTTTGCCACATTTACATGCTAAAAGTGATCTGTCTTACATTAAACGCATTTTAGCAGTGCTTGATAATCCGCAAGATAAGGTAAAAACACTTCATGTTACGGGGACTAATGGTAAAGGTTCGACATCTTACTATTTAAGCAATTTATTGCAAAAGGCCGGTCAAAAAACTGGCCTTTTTGTCTCACCTTTTGTGCGTGAATTTAATGAACGAATTCAACTTAATGGTCAAGATATTCCTGACCAGGATTTGGTGAAGACGGCTAACATAGTAGAAGAAGCACTAACAAAAATTAGACAGCAGGATGAAGAATTTTCCTTAGTTACTTTTGAATATGAAGTTGCTTTAGCTTTTGAATATTTTGCCCTAAATCATTGTGATTATGCGGTGATTGAGGTCGGGATTGGCGGTGAGCATGATAAGACTAATGTCATCATGCCGGCAGTTAGTATCATTACTACGGTAGGTTTGGACCATGAACAGATTATTGGTCCAACCTTAGCAGATATTGCGGTTGAAAAAAGCGGCATAATTAAGTACAAGCGCCCCGTTGTATTAGGTAATGTGCCGGAGTTAGTTCTACCGGTTTTAACTGAAAAAGCCGAAAAAGAAAAAGCACCTGTTTATTTATTAAATCGGGATTACCATTTACAAGCTAAGGAGCGATTTGAGTATCGATTTGCAGATCGGCAATTACATTTTAAATTGCGGCCAGAGGTGGAAGGCTACGATATTGCGATTGCAGTCACGGCCTTTTTATTGCTGAAATTGCCGCTGAATGATGAGCAAATCATGCAAGCAATTGATCAAACTGTGATTCCTGGGCGTTATCAGTTGCTAAGTAATAAACCAACGATTATTCTAGATGGGGCGCATAATATTCAGGCAATGAAAAACTTGCTAAAATTTGTGCGCAAATCTCACCAAGAGCCTGGTAAAATTAAGGTATTGATGACGATGATGAAGGATAAAGATTTAGCGCAAGTTTTTTCCTTATTTAAAGATGAAGAAGTGACGCTAACGACGATTCCATATCCTCGTGCTGCTAAATTAGCTGATTTTCCAGCAGCAGTGCGAGCTCGTTATCGATATGAGGCTGATTACCAAGTAGCTTATCGAAAGTTGCGTGAAAATTTGCAAACTGGAGATACGTTATTAATCACCGGATCATTTTATTTGGTCAGTGCGATTTTAAAGTTGGAGGAAGATAGGTGCGAGTTCAAGGAATAAGCGATGATATTAAAGGCATTATTTTTGATCTTGACGGTTTACTAGTTAATTCAGAGGAATTATATTGGCAAGCCAATATTCAAGCCGCAGAAGAAGCTAATTTGCCGATTCCACGTGATTCTTATTTGAAGCTAGCTGGTGCTAGTGTCAAAGAAATGGAAGCTTTTTATCATAAGTACTTTAAGACCACAGTTGAGCGTGATAAGTTTATTAAAAGAACTGACGATTTAGTTTGGCAATGGACTGATGAAGGAAAGTTAAAGCTTCGTCCTGGTGTACAAGCAGCCTTAGATAAGTTTCAAGAACTGGACTTGCCACTTGCAATTGCTTCAAGTAATTATGAAGATGTCTTGGAGCATGCTTTATGGGCAACAGGGATTCGTAATTATTTTGCCTTTCATCTCAGCTACTTAGATGTGCAAAAGGGTCATATTAAATCTAAGCCAGCACCAGATATTTATCTGGCAGCTGCTAAGAAGATGGCCTTACCTAAGAAAAATTTATTGGTGTTTGAAGATTCACCAACTGGTGTGCAAGCAGCCAAGAATGCGGACATCAAAGTAGTGATGATTCCTGATATTCTCACACCTTCAGCTCAGGATCGTAAGAGAGCAACAATGATTTGTAAAAACTTTTTTGAATTTCTTAAAAAAATTTAGCCCCTTTTTCACGTATTTAGTGATGGGAGGATTTTTAAATGGAAATTTTAAAATCAAATCATTACATTGTTAATACAGATATTGAAATGGTCTCACAATTGTTTTCATATCTGGAAGAAGTTGGCATCACTAAGTTAGAAGATTTAGAAAAGCAGTTGTTAAAACTGAAAGTTAATTCTTTTAATGACTTATTAAATTACACTTCCGGTCCGGATTGTGAAGAAGAGTTAGCCATTATTGTCGAAGAAGTCATCGATCGGTAACGTCTGTCAGAGCCAAAAAGAGAAACTATTTTTACTTCTAGTCGTGAAGTAGGACATTATTTAGCTGACAAATTAGCTGGTCATAAACAAGAAGAGTTTTGGACTCTATATTTGGATAATAGTAGTCATATTGTGGCGGAAAAGAAGATTTCGCAAGGAACTTTAGATAAAGCAATCGCTCATCCGCGGGATGTGTTTCGTTGGGCAGTTGTCTTTAACTGTGCAGGGATGATTGTGGCTCATAATCATCCAAGTGGTAAGCTGTTACCATCAAATAGTGATTTTAAAATGACGCGCCAACTAAAAGAGGCCGCCAAAATGATGAAAATTGATCTGCTGGATCATTTTATCGTGGGTAAGGGTCAGTATTTGAGTATGAAAGAGCATGAATTGTTTTAAATTTTTTAAAATTCCGGTGAAAAACTGTTTTACCCTGAGATTATGCTATAATTATTCAAGATTTAGAGACCGCAACAATTAAGGAGAGATTTTCGTGTTTGGATTAGGTTCAAAGAATATTGGTATCGATTTAGGTACCGCCAATACGCTGGTTTACATGGAAGGTAAAGGAATTGTTTTAAGAGAACCTTCCGTAGTTGCTAAAAATACCCAAAGCGGTGAAGTGATTGCCGTGGGGTCAGAAGCTAAAGAAATGATTGGTAGAACACCAGGCAGTATTCGCGCTATTCGTCCAATGAAAGACGGTGTGATTGCTGATTATGATACAACTGCTGCGATGCTTAAGTACTTCATGGAAAAGACAGTTGGTAATTCTAAGCCATCAGTCATGATTTGTGTCCCATCTGGTGTTACTGAAGTTGAAAAACGTGCTGTTATTGATGCTGCTCGCGTAGCTGGTGCACGTGAAGCTTTTGTTATTGAAGAACCATTTGCAGCCGCAATCGGTGCCGGTCTTCCTGTAATGGATCCAACTGGTTCAATGGTTGTTGATATTGGTGGTGGTACGACTGATGTTGCTACTATTTCTTTAGGTGGGATTGTTTCTTCATCATCAATTCGTCAAGCTGGTGATAAGTTCAATAGCGCAATTATTAACTATGTTCACTCCAAGTTTAATTTATTAATTGGTGAAAGAACTGCTGAAGATATTAAGATTCAAATTGGTTCTGCCTCAATTGAAAAGGCTAAAGAAATTGAATCAATGAATATTCGTGGTCGTGACTTAGTAACTGGTTTACCTAAGTCTGTTGATATTGCTGCTGAAGATGTAGCTAAAGCAATTCAAGATGTTGTGCAAGATATCATTGTTGCCATTAAGGAAACTTTGGAACAAACTTCACCAGAAATTGCGGCTGACGTAATTGATCATGGTATTGTTTTAACTGGGGGTGGAGCTCTGCTTAAGAACTTACCAGATGTTATTTCTGAAGCAACCAAGGTACCAGTCTTCATCGCTCAAGATCCACTTGACTGTGTTGCCATTGGTACTGGTGAATCATTGAAGAACATCGAAGTTATGCGCAGAACGCGTAAATAATTAAAAAACCGGGTAAAACCGGTTTTTCTATAGGATCATTTTCTTTATGAAAAAATTTCTACAAAACAAAAAATTATTATCAGCGTTTTTGATTGTCATTATCATTTTAATCGTGTTAGGGGGCAGTGTGCGTTTGCGTAATCGCCGTAATAGCCCGTTGATTATTCAGAGTTTTGGTAATGACTTGGTCGCTGCTGGTTCAAGAATTGTTGATGCCCCCCTGAGTCTGATTTCAGGTGGCTTGAATAGCGTTAACGATCTGTTAAATACGCAAAGTGAAAACAATCATTTAAAGAGTCAAGTGACGGACTTGGCACAGACTAAGGCACGGGACCAAGCTTTAAAAGCAGAAAACCGGCAATTGAAGAAAGCCTTAGAATTAAAGGATACTTTGACAAGCTATAACAAAATTAATGCTTCAGTTATTTCACGCTCGTCTGATACTTGGTCAGATTTATTAGTGATTAATAAGGGCTCGTCAGCTGGTGTAAGAAAGAATCAAGCTGTTATGAGCGGTGGCGGAGTTATTGGCCGGGTAATTGAAGTTAACGCTGCTTCAGCTAAGGTAGAATTAATTACCACGACAGATAAGTCTGCTAACCGTTTTGCTGTCCAAGCAGAAGCTGCGAATGGCAAAAAAGTTCACGGAATTATTACTGTCAACTCTGCTAATAGTTTGGCCTTTACGCAAGTAGTTGACAGCCGGAAGTTAAAGCAAGGCACTAAAGTCTACACCAGTGGAATGGGTGGTAATTCACCTAAAGGGCTGTTAATTGGGACGGTTGCTGCTACAACTCGTGATTCTTTTGGCCTCTCTGACTTAATTAAGATTAATCCAGCTGGAGATATTAACGATCCATCAGTAGTAACTGTCATCGAAAGAAAGGTGGCTAACTAATGCGCATTTTAAGAGAATGGGTGTTAGCCATTGCTTTATATGTAGCTATTATTTTAGATGGCTCGTTTTCGCTGTATTTACATCAATTTATGAGTTTTCATAATTATGGTGCCGCCTGTATGATTATGCCAATTGGAATTATCTTAATTGGCTTATTTGATGATACGAATGCTAACGAAATTTGGTTGGCTTTAGGTACAGGCGTTGTTGCTGACATTTTCACTTTAGGCATTATTGGTGTTTATACGGTTGCTTTACCATTATTATGTTGGGGCAGTCAGCGAGTAGCACGCTTTTTGCCAGAGACCTTTTGGGCCCGATTAATTGTGGTCTTGTTGGGGGTTTCCTTACTAGATATCTATAGCTGGATTATTTTGTCGATGGTTGGAATAATCAACGTTTCAGGGCATGTATTACTATTTAGCGTATTAATTAATTTAATTTGGTCATTAGTGTTTTATGTATTGACTTATTGGATTTGGGGCGGATTAACCGTGAATTATCCATTTCTGGTTGATCTTGATGCCTATCGACAATAAAAAAGAAGCTGGAAAAGTGAATTTCCGGCTTCTTTTTTTGTTGTGTTATTCTCCAAGTAAACCTGGTAAAAGTGATACGACAATTGCCGCCAAAGTGATGAAAGCCATTAAGACAGCCATTACGATGGTTAAAATTTGAAACTTGGATTTCTTTTTTCTACGTGCCATCAAAAACCTCCTATTTCTAAATATTTTATGCTTCTTAGTGGTTTTTTTCAATTCAGTAAAAGGTTAAAATAGGTTAAATGGAGGAAAAGTAATGTTTCTGATTTTTTTAATACCAATTGTTGGTTTAGCCTTTGATGCCTTGATAACCAAAATTTTCCCAAAAGCACAATTTCGTGGTTATGATGTGTTACCATTTTTCTTTATTCCAGTGTGCAACATGATGACTAATTTGAAAAATAAACCATCTTTTTTGCCATATGGTTTCTTTTTATTTTTTATTTTGGTTGTGATTGTGACCGTTGAAGAAGCGGTAAAAAATAAAAACATTCCATTTGGGAAAACTCTCCACCACTTGTGGGGCTACTTAAGCTTGTGCTCTATTATGTGGTACGTGGGATTGCTATTTATAATCTTAATATAAGATACATCTTATACGTATACTTTTGAGATCCTTGAAGTAAAAACATTTTAGGGGTCTTTTTTATTTTGTACATAAATAAAAATCTAAGAAATAATAAAAATATAAGCTTTTTTTTAACATGGTGTGGTAGAAAGTGGTGAATTGTGGTAAATTATTCATTGGAAGGGGGGCTAGACCATGTTCATGGGTGAATATCATCATAACCTTGACAGCAAAGGTCGCTTAATTATACCAGCGAAGCTGCGCAGTCAGATTGGTGAAGAGATGGTATTCACCAGAGGAATGGAAGGCTGCATTTTCGGCTATACGATTGAAGTATGGCACGAAATTGAAGCCAAATTAGCGCAACTTCCGTTGACTAAGAGAAACGTACGCAGTTTTATGCGTTTGTTCTACTCTGGTGCGATGGAATGCGAGTTCGACAAGCAAGGGCGCGTTAATCTGACCACGACATTAAAAATGCATGCTGGGCTTACGAAGGAATGTGTAATCGTAGGCGTTTCTAACCGAATTGAAATTTGGTCTAAGAAGCGTTGGGAAGACTTCTCAGCAGAAGCTAACCAAAGTTACGATGACATCGCAGAAAATTTGGACGACATTGAACTATAAATTATGAAATTCAAACACACCAGTGTTCTCTTACACGAAACTATAGATAATTTAAAACCAAAAAACGGTGGTCTTTATGTAGATGCTACTTTTGGCGGTGGTGGACACGCTAAGTATTTACTCAGTAAGATCGATTCAGGTACGCTCATTGGTTTTGACCAAGATGAATATGCAATACAGGCGGCAAAGTTAAACTTTGCTGATTTATTGAAGGATGAGAGTGATCCTCAGTTAAAGCTTGTACATGACAACTTTAGCCATCTTGAAGAAAACTTGGTTAAGCTAGGTTATTCAGACAGCATTGATGGCATATACTATGACTTAGGAGTCTCTTCTCCGCAGTTTGATCAAGCAGATCGCGGCTTTTCGTACCGCTATAATGCTCGGTTGGATATGAGAATGGATCAAAGTCAAGATCTTGACGCCTATGAATTGGTTAATACTAGAAGTCAAAAAGAATTGGCGGATATTTTATATCAGTATGGTGATGAAAAGTTTTCTCGCCAGATTGCTCATCGTATCGTTGAAAGACGCAAGGAACAGCCAATTAAAACCACGTTTGAATTGGTTGACATCATTAAGGATGCAATTCCAGCATATGCACGTCGAACTGGAGGACATCCGGCAAAGAAGAGTTTTCAAGCTTTGCGGGTGGCTGTTAATCACGAATTAGACGTTTTGAAAGCTTCACTTGAAGAAGCAATCAAAGTTTTACGACCGGGCGGTCGCATTAGCGTGATTACATTCCAGTCAGATGAAGACAAGATCGTGAAAGGTATATTTAAGAAATATTCCGAAGTTGAAATCCCACGAGGGATGCCGATGATTCCAGAAGGGTTAAAACCAACCCTCCGGTTAGTAAATCGGAAGCCAATCACTGCTACAGCTTCAGAATTAGAAAACAACAAGCGCTCACACAGTGCAAAGCTACGGGTTGCAGAGAAGATATGAAGAGGAAAATGGTATGGCTGATAGTTCTGCTAGAAGAATTGAATTAGAACCCAATAAGCAAACTGAGTTTAAAAAACGACGACGAATTGCGCCGAATCCTCATCAAGTGAGTTGGACCGGTTTAGAAAGAACTTTAGTTATTCTGGGAAGTGTAGTTGCAATTGCAATGATGATCTTTCTGGTGTCTTCAAGTATTTCTGCAACCTCAGCTCAACACGAGCTTTCAGATGTTCAACAAGCTATTTCAACAGAGCAAAATAATATTACTGATTTGCATCAACAAATCGGTGAACTTACTTCAAGCTCTCGCTTGAACAAGATTGCTCGTGCAAAAGGTTTAACTTTGATAGAGAAAAACATTAGGACAATTCGCTAATGAATAAGAAAAATAACAAGTTAAATTTACAGAAAACCAAAGCCCACGGCTACCGCTTTACGGTGGGGAGAATTCTCCAAGTAGCTGTGGCTTTGGTTTTTCTTGTTTTTATAGGTCGATTTTTATATATTGGTATTTCCAAAACGGTGGAAGGACAAAATCTTTCGGAACGGACCGAACAACTTTATCATCGTAATCAAGTTTTAAAGGCAAATCGCGGAAGTATTTTTGATCGAAACGGTTTAGCCATTGCGGAAGATTCACATCTGTATACGATTTATGCAATTTTAGATAAATCATCCATCAATTACAAAAACAAGCCTGAATATGTAGTCAATAAAGAAGAGACAGCACGAAAACTAGCAACAGTGTTACCACTGTCTGAAAATAAGATTTATAAATTCTTAACTCCGAAAAAGAAAGTTTTCCAAGTTCAATTTGGGGCTGGTGGTAGTAATTTGACGAAACGGCAAAAGAATAAGATCGAAGAGATGCATTTGCCAGGAATCAAATTTACTGAAACACCTTCAAGGTTATATCCAAATGGAACTTTTGCTTCGCATGTCGTTGGACTTGCTCAACCAGTTACTGACAAGAAGGGTAACATCAATTTGGTTGGTACTATGGGGCTTGAAGCTTGGTTCAATGATACCTTGACTGGTAAAGATGGTTACCGTATCTCTTCAGTTGATGCTACGGAAACACAATTGCCGAATAAGTCACAGGCTTTTAAGCCGGCAGTTAATGGTGATGATTTGTACTTGACTTTAGATTCACAGTTACAATCATTAGTTGAAAACCGCTTAAATGAAGTTCAAAAAGCCTATTCACCAAAGAACATTACCGCTGTAGTTGAAGATATGAAGACCGGTAAAATCTTAGCTGCCTCACAAAGACCAACGTTTAATCCGCAAACTAAAAAAGGTTTGACTAAGTCTTACCGCAATATTTTAGTGCAGGATACTTATGAACCAGGTTCGGTGTTCAAGATCTTGACTTTAGCAGCGGCGGTAAATAGTGGTAATTATCATCCGAATAATTATTACAATTCTGGTTCCGTCGGTGTTGGAGGAGCGACTATTCATGACTGGCTAACTTCCGGTTGGGGTAGTATTCCGTTCTCACAAGCCTTTCCGCGCTCAAGTAATACTGGTTTTGTTCACATTGAACAACAAATGGGTGCTAAAACTTGGCGGAAATACCTGAAGCGTTTCAGAATTACTAAGAAAACTGGCGTCACTTTACCTGGAGAACAACCTGGACTTCTATCCTTTGGCACCACGACTGATCAAGCTGTTACTAGCTTTGGTCAAGGTGTAAATGTGAATGTTATGCAAATGATGCAGGCCTTTAGTAGTTTGGGTAATAATGGACAAATGGTGAAGCCACAGTTTGTCGATAAAATTACCAATGCTAATGGTAAAGTAATTCAAGGCTATCAAGTCAAGAAAGTCGGCGCTCCAGTTTATAGCAAACAAACTCGCAAAGTTTTGATTGAAAACATGAAGCGGGTTCTAGATAAACGGATTGGTACAGGACATGCTTATTACATGCGTGGTAAAGATATTGCGGTTAAGACTGGGACAGCCCAAATTGCTAATCCGAAAGGTGGAGGCTATTTGAAGGGAGACAACAATTATGTCTTCTCAGTAGTTGGCGTCACTCCAACTAAGAATCCACGTTACTGTGTTTACATTACAATTAAACAACCACAGAGATTAGGCTCAGGTGCGGAAGCAATTTTAGCTTCAATCTTTAAACCAGTAATGAATCGGGTCATTATCATGTCCAAGAACGATAAATCACCACTTAGCATTGTAAAAGTGCCAGCTGTTAAAAATATGAGTTATGCTAAGGCACGTGATCAATTGCTTCATGCAGGTTTAAATATTTATCGTTTAGGAAATAACAAGAAGGTTATTGGTCAAGGCATTAAACCTGGTGAAAAGCTTTCTTCTGGTGGTCGAGTCTTTGTACTGACTGTGGGTAGAGTTAAATGTCCAAATATGAAGGCCTGGTCGCTGGAAGATTTACATCAGTTTGCTAATTTGACTGGTGTTAAAGTAAGTATTGAAGGAAACGGTACGGTTGCTTCGCAAAGTGTTAAAGCTGGGAAGACAATTAAAGCCGGTATGAAAATCAAAATTAAATTAAAGGAGTAGTAGCAAGATGCTTGTAAGCATTATCGCATTAGTTAGTTCGCTGGCATTGACAGCAATTTTTATTCCATGGTTAATCATTTTTATGCGTTCTCATCACGAAGGACAAGAAATTCGTGACGAAGGACCTAAATGGCACCAGAAAAAATCTGGAACGCCAACGATGGGCGGTACAATTTTTGTGCTAGCAGCTGTTATTTCCACTCTTTGGGTAGCCATTTGGCAAGGACAGATTAATAAAACCGTTTGGATTTTGTTAATTTCTTTATTAGGATACGGCATTATCGGGTTCCTTGATGACGGAATTAAGCTGTATTTTAAACGTAATTTAGGTTTAAGAGCATGGCAAAAGTTAGCTTTACAAATTATTATTGCTATTGTGATCGTCTTTATTGCTGCAAGTGATCATTTCAAATTTGCCTTATTTATTCCATTCTTAGGTGTAATCGATAGTGCTGTCTTGTTTACAATCTTCCTAATTTTCTGGTTAGTTGGCTTTTCTAATGCTGTTAACTTATCCGATGGACTTGATGGCTTAGCAACAGGACTTTCAATTATTGCTTATGGTACTTATGCCTATATGGCATTCAAGCAAAAGAATCTTGCAATTCTGATCTTTTGTATGAGTGTGATTGGTGGTTTAATTGCTTTCTTCATCTTTAACCATAAACCTGCTAAAATCTTTATGGGTGATGCAGGTTCATTGGCTTTAGGTGGTGGTTTAGCTGCTGTAAGTGTATTTTTGAATCATCCTTGGTCATTGCTCTTAGTTGGGATTGTGTTTGTTTGCGAAACAGCGAGTGTTATTTTGCAAGTTATATCATTCCAAACAACTGGTAAACGAATCTTTAAGATGACGCCAATTCACCACCATTTTGAAATGTTAGGTTGGTCAGAATGGAAAGTTGACACTGTCTTTTGGATTGTTGGCTTAATTGGTAGTATTTTGTATTTAATTATTTGGGGTTAAAGAAAATAAAAAATGAAACAAATAGATACCTACAAGAACAAAAACATTTTAGTTTTAGGTTTAGGTAAAAGCGGTTTTGCCGTTAGTGAATTATTGCTTAAATTAGGAGCAAAATTAACTTTAAATGACAAGGCAGAACTAGATCATAACGATAAAGCACAAGAACTAAAAGATAAGGGTGTGCGTGTTATCGGTGGTCATCACCCAGTAGAATTGTTGGAACAAGAACATTTCGATTACTTGGTTAAGAACCCAGGAATTCCTTATGAAAATCCAATGGTTGCTAAAGCCGCTGAATTGAAAATTCCAATTATTACTGAACCAGAAATTGCTTTAGCAGTCAGTGAAGCACCATATGTTTGTGTAACTGGCTCTAATGGTAAGACGACAACGGTAATGTTGATCCAAAGAATTTTAGATCATCATTTACGAAAATCTGGTCATCATGCGTATGCTGTAGGTAATATTGGTGTGCCAATTTCTGAAGTTGTTCCCAAGGCAACTAAAGATGATATTTTGGTAGTTGAGATTTCATCATTCCAATTGATGGGAGTTACCGATATTGATCCAAAGGTAGCTGCTATTGTAGATATTTATCATAATGTTCACTTGGATTACCATAAGACTTTTGAAAACTATGTTAATGCCAAGTTAAATGTCACCAGATTTCAAAATGAAAATGATTACTTCATTGCTAACTTTGACCAAAAGGATATTTTAGCTAAAGAATTAGCCACTACTAAGGCTCACGTACAAACTTTTTCTGAAACTGATCCAGAAGCAGACTACTTCATCGGAAAAGATTACTTGCAACATAAAGATGAAAAGGTAATGAAGATTGATGATATCAAGTTACCAGGAATCCATAACCAACAAAATTCTTTAGTAGCGATTGCTATTTCAAAATTGATGGGTGCTGATAACGATGATATTCAAGTAGTGTTAAGCACTTTTGCTGGAGCAAAGCATCGTTTACAATATGTGATGACTTTAGACGGACGTAAAGTTTACAACGATTCTAAGTCAACTAATATTGAAGCGGCAACAGTTGCAATTCCTTCCTTTAAGCAACCAGAAGTTTTGATTGCTGGAGGATTAGACCGTGGTTTTACCTTTGATTCTTTAGTACCATTATTTAAAGAACACGTTAAAGCAATCGTTTTATATGGAGAAACCAAGTACTTGCTTGCTGATGCTGCTAGAAAGGCTGGTATTAAGCAAATTGTAATCGAAAATACTTTACAAGAAGCTGTCCCTAAGGCTTATGAATTAACTGAACCAGGAGACGTCTTGTTGTTCTCACCAGCTTGTGCTTCTTGGGATCAATTTAGAACTTTTGAAGACCGTGGAGATTATTTCGTTAAGTTTGTAGAGGAATTGAAGACTAAATAAAATGAGAGTTATTTTTACTGGTGGTGGCACAGGCGGTCACATTTATCCAATTATGGCAATTATTGAACGCTTAAAAGAGCGCGAGATTTGTACTAACGATGAAATCTTGTTTGTTGGTACCCAAAAGGGTTTGGAATCAAAAATTGTTCCTGCAGCTGGTGTGAACTTTAAGACCATTAAGATTCAAGGGTTCAATCGAAAACATCCCTTAAAGAATTTCGAAACCATTGAATTGTTCTTAAAAGCTACTAAACGGGCTCGTGAAATTTTGACTGAGTTCAAGCCTGATGTTGTTTTAGGTACTGGTGGTTATGTTTCTGGAGCGATGGTTTACGAAGCAGCTAAGATGCATATTCCAACCATGATTCATGAATCTAACTCTGTAGTTGGTTTGGCTAATAAGTTTTTAGGTCACTATGTTGACAAAATTTGTTACACCTTTGATGATGCTGCTAAACAATTCTCAGAGAAGAAGAAATTGGTTAAAACTGGTAATCCCCGGTCACAACAAGTTTTAGGCTTAAATAATACCCCGATTGACTTGAAAAAAGAGTGGGGCTTAAGTAACACGATGCCAACTGTGCTCGTGTTTGGCGGTTCACGTGGTGCTTTAGCAATTAACCGAATTATGTTGCAATCATTAATGGAATTGAAAAAGAAGCCATATCAAATTATTTGGGCTACAGGGACTTATTACTTTGATGCTGTCCAAAAGAAATTAGCAAATATTGATATTGGCAAGAATATTAAGATTTTGCCATACATCAAAAATATGCCAGCCTTGCTTCCAGAAATGACCTGTGTGGTAGCACGTTCTGGAGCCACAAGTATTGCAGAGTTTACTGCTTTAGGTGTGCCAGCAATTTTGATTCCAAGTCCTAATGTAACCCATAATCACCAAATGAAGAATGCAATGGATTTGGAAAAAGCTGGTGCTGCTTTGGTTTTACCTGAAGATGATTTAAATCCAAATAACTTTGTTTCCTCAATTGATCATATTTTGTTAGATGAAAAATATGCTACTGAAATGAAGAAAGCTTCAAAAGCATTGGGTGTACCAGATGCCTCAGATGAAGTTATTAAAGTATTGCAAGAAATTTCACGTTAGAAAGTAGGTGAGGCGGATGCCGAATAAAAAGGTTACTAAAATTGATCCGAGAAAAGAACTTTCTCCGTATTTAAATCATCAAAATAACCAGAATCGAAATCGTAAAAAGCACTCGAAGGTCTCTGCCTCACTTTCAGGTTTGCATATTGAAAGACGAAATGCATTAATTAAGCGTTTGGGAAGCATTCTGGCTGTTTCTGGAATTGCGATTATTGGATTAGGCTATTATGTTTCTCCATTAGCAAATGTCGATAGTGTGCAAATTAAGGGAGCACCAGATTTAATTCCTAAGCAAGTGGTAGCTAATTCTGGAATTAAAGCAAGTGATAAAGTTTTTGATTATGTTTTTCATCAGCATCATTTAAGTAAGCGGTTAGCTAACAAATATCCTGAAATTAAAAATGTTCAAGTTAAAGTAGTTCATTTAAATAATTTGATTTTGAATATTCAAGAACGGCCAACTGTTGGGTATATTAAAGATGGTGATCGTTATCGTAAGATCTTAGCCAATGGTAAAATCGGCAGTCGTTCTTTACCATGGTCGAAGGTTGATCAGCAAAAGCCTTTATTTATCGGTTACAACAAACAAGTTTCATTGACCGATGACTTAAAGCTATTTAACAGTTTTCCAGCGGATTTTCGTGAAGAAGTTAAATTACTTAGCGGAAGTCCAACACGAAAAATGCAAATTATTCTGGTCGTGAAAGATGGAAATGTCGTAATTGGTAATATTAATACGCTCAAAGACAAGATAAAATATTATAATGCAATTAAGGCAAAAGCTGGTAAGCATAGTCTAATAGACTTAGAAGTAGGAGCTTTTAGTAGGCCGCTAACTTCGAAAGAAAAGAAAGCTTATGGCATATCATAGCTATGTATTTCAGGCTTTTTTGTGTTAAAATTTCTTCAAGGCAGTTATTAATGGGGGCTTAATTTTGGATAATTCAAAACTTTTGGTAGGCCTAGATATCGGTACTACCAGTGTAAAAGCGGTTGTGTCAGATTCTGGTAAGGTAATTGGAGCAGTGACTACGCCCAATACTGGAATGCGACACGGAAAAATTGTAGATATTGATCAAACAGCAACAGCAATTAGTCGTGCTTTAAGAGAAGTTGCGGAAAAAACAAATTCGAATATTTATCGAGTTGTTACGGGGATCCCAGTAGGGATGCTGCAACTAGAAAGCGCAACTGGCTTAATTAGTGTTGCTGATAATGGTAAAGAAGTTACGGATATTGACGTACAAAGAGTTTTACAAGCAGCGATTAAGTCAGCTGTTAAAGATGGACGTGATCCGATCACTTTCTTGCCAAGTCGTTTTTTAATTGATGGTAAGACAGATGTGGACGATCCGCGTAAGATGATTGCCCATTCATTGGCAGTTAGAGGAATTTTATTAACTGCGCCTTCTGGTCCATTGCATAATATTAGAAAGGCAATTGAACGTGCGGGCTATCGTAATAGCTTCTTTGTGCCAACTCCATTAGCAATTGCTAGTGTTGCCTTAGATGAAGGTGAAAGAACTTTCGGCTCCATTATCCTTGATTTGGGTGGTGGTACTACTACTGCGACGGTCATTCATGAAGGTAAAATTAAATATGCCAACATCGACTTAGAAGGCGGCAGCGATATTTCTAACGATATTTCAGTAGTTTTAAGCACTTCTAAGAAAGATGCAGATCAAATCAAATTAGATTATGGTTATGCTGATCCAAGTTTAGCTTCCAAGAATAACAAATTTGCTGTTAATAGTGTTGGCTCTAATGGACAACAAATGGTTGATGAAGTTTATTTAAGCGAAATTATTAATGCCCGTTTGATGCAAATTTTGCAAAGAATTGGCAAAGGCCTATCTAAAACTAATGCCCTTAAATTGCCAGGCGGAATTATTATTACCGGTGGTAGCAGTTTGTTGCAAGGAATCGATAGCTTAGTTGCTAACACTTTAGGTGTTAAGGCACGGATTTATCAGCCTGATCAAATGGGAATGAGAAGCCCGATTTATGCTGCTGCTTTCGGAATTGTTGATTATTCATATCGGATGTCAGATATTGATTTATTGGTCAACAGTGCTATTTATGGCGATGATATTTTAAATAAGAAAATTGAAGCTACACCAGAATCTGCCCCACAAAATACCAAGAATTTGAAAAGAACGGCTAGTTCTAGTGAAAGTAATTCAAAAGAAGCTTATAATAATACTAAAACGCCCGAAAGAGCAAAATCTTCAGAAGAAGAAAAAACAAATAAACAAAGTAAAACTGGAAGCATTAAAAGCTTCTTTAAGAAATTCTTTGACTAAAGGTGGTTAAATTAGATGGATTTTACATTCGATTCAGATGACAATAAGAATGCTGTCATTAAAGTAATCGGTGTTGGTGGTGCCGGCGGTAACGCTGTTAATCGAATGATTGATGATGGTGTACAAGGCGTTTCCTTTATTGCAGCTAACACTGATGTACAAGCTTTAAATAGTAACAAGGCTGAAGACAAGATTCAATTAGGGCCTAAACTTACAAGAGGTTTAGGTGCTGGTTCACATCCTGAAGTTGGTCAAAAGGCAGCTGAAGAAAGTGAACAAACAATTGAAGACGCACTTAAGGGTGCAGATATGATCTTTATCACTGCTGGTATGGGTGGTGGTACTGGTACTGGTGCTGCTCCTGTAGTTGCAAAAATTGCCCGCGAAACTGGCGCTTTAACTGTTGGGGTAGTTACACGTCCTTTCAGTTTTGAAGGCCCTAAGCGTTCAAGAAATGCCGCAGAAGGAATCACACAATTAAAGCAATACGTTGATACTTTGGTTATTATTGCTAATAACCGTTTGCTTGAAATGGTTGATAAGAAGACTCCAATGATGGATGCCTTCAAGGAAGCTGATAATGTCTTGAAGCAAGGTGTTCAAGGTATTTCAGATTTGATTACTTCAACTGACTATGTGAACTTGGACTTCGCTGATGTGAAGACAGTTATGGAAAACCAAGGTGCAGCCTTGATGGGTATTGGTCGTGCTAGTGGCGAAAACAGAACTGTTGAAGCAACTAAGTTGGCGATTTCTTCACCACTTCTTGAAGTTTCAATTGATGGTGCTAAGCAAGTCTTACTTAACATTACTGGTGGACCAGATCTTACCTTGTTTGAAGCTCAAGATGCTTCAGAAATTGTTTCTAAGGCTGCTGGTGATGATGTCAACATTATCTTTGGTACTTCAATTAATCCAAACTTAGGTGATGAAGTAGTCGTTACTGTGATTGCTACTGGTATTGATTCTGCTGCCGAAGAAGAAGCTTCAAAGCAACTACCAGGTAGAAGTCACCAAATTGAAGCTCAAAAGAACGAGACTCCAGCAGCTAAACAACCAAGTCAACCACAAATTGGTCAAACTGTTCAACCAACTCAAGTGCAAGCTACTAAACCAGCTACTGCACCAAAGCATGAGACGATGGTTGATCCAACTAGTGTTTGGGGATTAAACGATAACTCTCAAAATACAAGAAAAACTACTCAAACTGAACCAGAAGAACAAAATGATGGTTTTGATTCATTTGATGATGATCAAAGTAGTATTTCTCAAATTGAAACTAGTGCTCAAGAGGATGACGATGAGACTAGTGATATCCCATTCTTCAAGCATCGTAGTGAAAACTAATTAGGAGGAAGGATACATGGCTTTTGATAAGTTAGGCAGATTCTTCGGTATTTCCGGTGATGATGATGCCGTAAATGAAGAAGATTACGAAGCAGAACATCACGAACAAGTCGAAGATGATGAAGTGCCATACAATACGATTAATCGCGACAATGTTGTTTCGATTAAGCAAGGAATGAATCAGGCAAAAAGTCAAATCGTCTTGTATGAACCTCGTGTTTATTCAG
Organism: Lactobacillus xujianguonis; assembly: GCF_004009905.1. Lineage (GTDB taxonomy): Bacteria > Bacillota > Bacilli > Lactobacillales > Lactobacillaceae > Lactobacillus > Lactobacillus xujianguonis. The sequence continues at coordinate 13,658 of NZ_ML136891.1, read as the reverse complement.
ATGCAAAAGAAGTTGCACAGAATTTATTAAAAAATAAAGCTGTTGTGATTAACTTTAGTCGGATGGAAGACAGTTCAGCAAGAAGAATCGTTGACTTTATTACTGGTACTGTTTATGCCTTGAATGGTGAAATTCAAAGAATCGGTGATAAAATTTTCCTTGCAACGCCACCAAAGTTTGTGACTGATGGCAAGATTAGTGAACTGATTGATAAGAAAGATAATTTAAGCTAATGATCATTTACAATGTATTATCATTTATTTCGTGGATCATTTGGCTATATTGTCTTTTAATCGTGATTGATGCAATTATGAGTTGGCTACCTTTTCTAGCTAATTCTGCATTAGGACGTTTATTAGATAAAATAGTCGATCCGTACTTGAACCTATTTCGCAAAGGACCAATAGCTAAGTTAGCTTATAGTACAGGAATTGACCTTTCAGCTGTAATTGGGATTTTCTTGTTGTATTTCATTCAAGATTATGCCCTAAGCTGGATTGCTAATATTTTATATAAAATGGTAGGATAATGGAAAAACGACAAGCAAGTAGTTTTTATCCACATTTTGATACCGAAGAAAGACCAACAATCGATTACCTTGTTGGTCTTTTTAATAACTTAGTTTTCAAAAAGCAAAGTATTTTAACTGATTTTTTAGATCCAGGACAGAGAGAAATTTTAAAAACAATTGTTGGAAACGATGCTTTTATCCAAGAATTCGGTGGTTATGAAGGTGCGGAGAAAAAACGCGTTTATTTGAGTGAAGAATGGGAAAATTTGAGCCCACAGGATTATCAGATTACGCCACTTGAAATTAACTATCCGCAAAAGTTTTTGCAATTAAGACATGGAGCAATTTTAGGTACTTTAGCTAATTCTGGTATTAGTCTAGATACTTTTGGTGATATCATTACCGATGGCAATGGTAATTGGCAATTTTTTGTTAAAGCTGAATTGTTAGATTTTTTTACTGAACAAATTGACCGAATTGGGCGAGCTCATGTGAAAATTGTGCCAATATCTTTAAAAAAGGTACTTGAGCCTGAAGATAATTCAGTGGAAGTTACGGCAATAGTTGCTTCTTTAAGAGCGGATGCGATCTTAGCCGGCGTTAGTAAGCAAAGCCGGGGACAAATAAAACAAGCCGTTGAAGCCGGACTAGTTAAATTAAATTGGCATGATCTGGAAAATTCTAATATAATGGTAAAAGTAAAAGATGTTTTAAGTTTGCGGCACTTTGGCAGACTACAAATTATAGACATCGTGACAACTAGAAAAGGTAAATATAGGGTGGTGTTTAAACTTTGGCAGACACAAAAGCACAATTAACACCGATGGATATTCATAATAAGGAATTTAAACATCGGGGTCGGAATGGCTATGATCGTTACGAAGTTGATGAATTTTTGGATCAAATTGTAAATGATTATGGTAATAGTTTGGATCAAGTTGTTGATCTTAAAAATGAAGTAGTTTCTTTGAATAATAAGATTGATCAATTGCAAGCTAAGGCTGATGAATATGACCAAAAGCGGCAAGAAGTTGATCAAGTTCTAGGTTCTGCTCAAAAGACAGCTAATAAGATCATTAGCAACGCTAAACAAGAGGCAGAAACAACCGTTAAGGAAGCCAAGAAGCAAGCAGAGACTGATACTCAATATCAAAAGCAACAACATGATGTGATTGCCGATGATTACAAGCGCTTAAAGAAAGAAATTGCGGAATTTAGAAGTCATTTACAAGATATGTTGCAGAAGCAAATTGATAATCTTAATGATGATGAATGGCAACATGCTTTAGACGATTACTTCCATACACCTCGCTTTTATCCAGGTGCTGGCGCAGAACCTCTTCCAACAGCTGAATCTGAAGAAGATGAATTAGCTAGAGAAAGAGAACTCACCGGTGACACTGACGATGATGACGACGATGATTACGCTTATCAAGATGTTGACGAAGATGAAAACGGCGAATTCGATGATGATGAAGAAGATTTCGACGATGAAGATGTTGACAGCGATGATGAAGATGAAGTAGACTCTTATCAAGAGCCTGATGAGGATAATACTCCTCAACCAATGACAGGTGACAGTCCGAGTCATGAGACAATGAGCAATAAGCCAGAACCATCAAATACGATGAATGGTGGCGCAAGAATTGTCTTCCCGGATGATTATAAAGATCATAATTAATTTAGACTGACAGTAAAACCTAAGAGCATTTACAGCGAGTTAGCGTTGGTGAAAGGCTAACATAAGAGCTTAAAGGTTGATCAGCTGCCTAATAGGTCTAAGCGTCAATTGCACGATACGCAAGAATAAGTGGAGTAGTAATTTTTTACTTACTCAATTTAGGTGGTACCACGGTTGACCTCGTCCTAATTAGGGACGAGGTTTTCTTTTTTAGAAAGGAATTTATGAATGAGAATCAAAGATACTCTAAATTTAGGTAAGACTAAGTTTAAGATGCGCGGAAATCTTCCAGTTCGTGAAGCTCAATGGCAAAAAGAATGGGAAGAAAACAAGTTATACGAACAAAGATTAAAGTTAAACGAAAGTAAGCCTCGTTTTGATTTACACGATGGCCCTCCATTTGCTAATGGTAATATTCACATGGGTCACGCTTTAAACAAGATCTCAAAGGATATTATTGTTCGCTACAAGAATATGAATGGTTTTTACGCACCATACGTACCAGGTTGGGATACTCACGGTCTTCCAGTAGAACAACAACTTGCTAAAAAGGGTGTAGATCGTAAGACCATGGATCGCGCAAAGTATCGTGAATTATGTCGTCAATATGCCGAAGAACAAATTCAAAAGCAAATGACTGACTTTAAGCGTCTTGGTGTCATGGCAGATTGGGATCATCCATATATTACCTTGCAACATGACTTTGAAGCTCAAGAAATTCGTGTCTTTGGTGAAATGTACAAGAAGGGTTACATTTACAAGGGTAAAAAGCCAGTTTATTGGTCATGGTCAAGTGAATCAACTTTAGCTGAAGCAGAAGTTGAATACAAGGATGTTGAAGCAAATTCAATCTTTGTTGCTTTCCCAGTTGTTGATGGTAAGGGCATCATTGATCCCAAGGATACTTACTTCGTAATTTGGACCACTACTCCTTGGACTATTCCAGCCAACGAAGCAATCTGTGTAAACCCTAAGTTTGATTATTCAGTTGTGCAAGTGGGCGACAAGCGTTACGTTGTAGCTAGTGGCTTACTTGACAAAGTTGCTGAAGAAATCGGTTGGGATGACTACAAGGTTGTTCAAACTGTTAAGGGTGCTGACATGGAATACATGAAGGCTAAGCATCCAATCTACGATAAGGAAAGTCTTGTAATCGAAGGCTTCCACGTAACTTTAGCTGATGGTACTGGTTTAGTTCATACTGCACCTGGCTTTGGTGAAGACGACTTTAACGTAGGTCAAAAGTACAACTTACCAATCTTTAGCCCAGTTGATGCTCATGGTTGCTATACTGATGAAGTACCAGAACTTAAGGGCATGTTCTACCAAGATGTTGATAAGTTAATGATTGAAAAACTTAAAGATGCTGGCGCACTTCTTAAGCTTAAAGTCTTTACGCACTCATACCCACATGATTGGCGGACTAAGAAGCCAGTTATCTTCAGAGCAACTACTCAATGGTTTGCTTCAATTGCCAAGTTTAGAGATCAAATTCTTGCTCAAATTGAAAAGGCTAGCTTCATCCCTTCATGGGGTAAGACTCGTCTTTACAACATGATTAAGGACCGTGGCGACTGGGTAATTTCACGGCAACGTGCTTGGGGTGTTCCACTTCCAATTTTCTACGCTGAAGATGGTACGCCAATCGTCACACCAGAAACCATTGAACATATTGCTAAGATCTTTGAAAAAGAAGGTTCTAACGCTTGGTACACTCATACTGCTAAGGAATTATTGCCAGAAGGCTTTACTTCTGAACACTCACCAAATGGTGAATTTACCAAGGAAAAGGATATTCTTGACGTTTGGTTTGACTCTGGGTCATCTTGGTCAGGCGTCATGGAAAAACGTGATGTTTTGCACTATCCAGCTGATCTTTATCTTGAAGGTAGTGACCAATACCGTGGTTGGTTCAACTCCAGTTTAATTACTTCAGTTGCTGTTACCGGTCAAGCACCATATAAGCAAGTCTTGTCACAAGGCTTCGTTCTTGATGATAAAGGCCACAAGATGTCTAAGTCACTTGGAAATGTCATCTCACCAAACGACGTCATCAAGCAAATGGGAGCTGAAATTATCCGTCTTTGGGTAGCTCAAGCTGATACTACTTCCGATGTTGCTGTTTCAATGGGCATTTTGCAACAATCTGCCGAAAGTTACAGAAAGATCAGAAATACTTTCCGTTACATGCTTGCTAACACTAATGATTTTGATCCTAAGGAAAACCGTGTTGCCTATGATGATCTTCGTTCAGTCGATCAATACATGGAAGTTAAGTTAAACGATTTGGTGAAGGAATGCTTGGCTGCTTATGACAAGTTTGATTTCACCACAGTCTTCAAGAAGGTCTTTAACTTCATTTCTAATGATTTTTCAGCCTTCTATCTTGATTTTGCCAAGGATGTTCTTTACATCGAAGCAGAAAATAGTCACGCTCGTCGCTCAATGCAAACTGTCATTTACGATGCAGCTGTGAAATTAGCTAAAATTTTAACTCCAATCTTGCCACATACTATGGAAGAAATGTGGGGCTTCTTGAAGGAAGACGAAGATTACGTTCAACTTGCTAATATGCCAGAAGTTGAAGACTATGCTAACCGTGATGAACTTCTTGAAAACTGGGCTAAATTCATGAAATTACGTGATGACGTTTTGAAGGCTCTTGAAGATGCTAGAAACAGGAAGTTGATTGGGAAGTCATTTGAAGCAGCTGTCACGATTTACCCAGATAAAGAAACAAAGGCAATGCTCGATGAATTAAATGCGGACTTCAGAGAAATTTTAATCGTATCAAAATTAACGATTTCAGATGATGAAGCTCCAGCTGATGTAGAAAAGCTTGCCAATGCTGCAGTTGTAGTTAAACATGCTGAAGGCGAAGTTTGTCCACGGTGCAGGATGATTAGAACTGATATTGGCGTGGATCCAAAGCTTCCTATGCTTTGTGGTCGTTGTGCTGAAATCGTCGAAGCAAACTATCCTGAAGCTGTAGAAGAAGGATTAGAAAAATAATGCGTTTAGGAACTGTTAAGCAGTTTGATGAAGGAAGTAGTTTTGGTTTTATTGAAGATGATCAAAATCATAAATCCTACTTCGTTTTCTATACTGCAATTAAAGAAGAAGGTTATAAACGTTTAAATGTTGGCCAGAGAGTAAAATATCAATTAGCGCAAGGCAAGAATGGCTTGCAATGTGTGAATGTCTTTTTGGCCGAATAATGATAGGGATGGACAAATGGAATTAAAAGAGACCGAGATTTCTTCACAGCCGATTTTTAAAGGGCGCATTGTTGACTTGTCAGTTAGAACAATTCAACTTCCTAATGGCGAAACCGCTACTAGAGAAGTAGCGGCACACCAACCAGCTTCAGCAGTGATGGCCATCAACGATAAAAAGCAAATGCTGCTAGTTAAACAATGGCGTGAACCAATTAAACAATTGACTTTAGAAATCCCAGCTGGTTTGATTGATCCAAGTGATGCTAGTCCGTTAGACGCAATGAAACGTGAATTAAATGAAGAAGGCGGCTATCGTGCCGATTACTGGGAAGAAGTCACCGAGTTTTATTCTTCACCTGGTTTTACTGATGAAAAGTTGTATCTATTTTACTGTGATACCTTGACTAAACTTGAAGACAAAAGATCGTTAGATGAAGATGAGTTTTTGACTTCCGATTGGTACAGTTTAGAAGATTTAAAGCGACTGGTATCAGAAGGCAAAATTGTCGATGCTAAGACAATCTATGCCATTACTTTTTGGGAAAACATGTTGTTAACTAGTGCTCAAAGTACGAAGGCAGATAATGACTGAAAAGCGTTCTGATTATCGTAAAAGACAAAAGGCGAAGAGTAATAAACCTCGTCAAATCTTTGATCGAGTAAAATCAGCTTTTGATGATACTGATGAAGAAACTCCAGTAGATGTTAATCCAGCTTTTAGACGTGACGAAAAAGACCCACCGCGCCAACCATTACCTGATGATGGCCAAGAAGTCTATTATTCAGATGTTTCCACTCCAAGTAAGGAGGAACTGTCTGAAAAAAAGCGTTTAAAACTGAAAAAAAGATTGAATAGTGCTATTCTGATAGTGTTTGTATTAATAGTGTTAGTTTTATTAGCATTATTTCACTTGTAAATAATTGAAATGAGGATAGAAATGAAGATTGCGATTATTGTCCCAATGGCTGAGGAAGCCGAATTTTATCGTAATCATTTCCACTCAGAAAAGAAAGAAATGTTCGGATCAACTGAATTCGAACATTTTTCTGTTAATGGAAATGATGTTTATTTAGGTTTAAGCGGTATTGGCAAAGTTCAAGCTGCAATGAACTTAGCTAGTTTATTAAGTAATGTTGACGTTGATGTTATTTTCATGACAGGTTCTGCAGGTGCTTTAGCGACAGATGTGCATCAAGAAGATTTAGTCTTAGCTAAGTCCTTTATGTACTATGATGCTCATAATACAGCAGCAGGTGATTATGTTGAAGGACAAATCCCGCAACAACCTGCCCAGTTTGTATTAGATTCACCAGAAAGAGCAGCTTTTGCAAAGTATCTTAAGGAGCAAAATGTTGCCTTTCGTGAAGGGTTAGTAGTCACTGGCGATTCTTTTGTGGCATCAAGTAAGCAAAAAGATGAAATCAAGGCAACTTTCCCAGATGCTTTAGCTTGTGAAATGGAAGGTGCGGCTTTTGCCCAAGTTGCTTATGCCTTTAAGAAACCATTAGTTGCGATGCGAGCAATTTCTGATAATGGTGATGGCTCTGCTAGTGAAGATTTTGATGTTTTTGTCAAAAAAGTTGGCGCAAAGGCAGCGGAATTAATTACTGACTATATAGAAAAGATGAATTAATGTGCGGGAAATTTATTTAGATAATGCGGCAACCACGCCGATGTCACCTAAAGTAATTGAAGTGATTACTGATGAAATGAAGAATGATTTCGGTAATGCTTCTAGCACTTATGAATTAGGGCGAAAAGCCCGTCATACAGTTGATATTGCGCGTCATGAAATTGCCCAAGCAATTAATGCTTATGATGGTGAAATTATCTTTACTTCAGGTGGCTCAGAAAGTAATAATACGGCTATTTTAGGTACAGCACATAGTCGCCAAGAGCTTGGTAAGAGAATTGTAACCACCAAAATTGAACACCCTTCAGTTTTGAATCCAATGAAACGGTTGGAACAAGAAGGTTTCGACGTTAAATACTTAGACGTGGATGAAACGGGGCATATTTCTTTAGACCAGTTAAAAGAATATCTGACACCAGAAACTATTTTAGTGTCAGTGATGGCGGTTAATAATGAAGTCGGTACCATCATGCCGTTACAAGAGATCGGAAATCTGGTTAAGGATACTAAAGCCTATTTTCACGTCGATAATGTACAGGGTATGGGTACAGTTGATATTGATGTTAAAAAGATGCATATTGACTTGCTTTCTGTTTCTGCTCATAAAATCAACGGTCCGAAGTTTTTAGGATTTTTATATGAAAATAAGGATATTAATCTTCCTAATTTGGTTCTCGGTGGGGAACAAGAGATGAAACGGCGAGCAGGAACGGAAAATGTACCTGGAATTGCAGGCTTTGGCGAAGCGGTTAAAGAAGTGATGTCAATTGGACATCAAACTTTACAAGAAAAATATGAGCACTTTCAAGATCTAATTTTGCAAGAATTAGATGCTCAACAAGTCAAATATGAAGTTAATGGTGGTCGTGGTCCAACGATGTCACATCATGTGTTAAATTTGCATCTAGTAGGTGTTTCTACGACTGCTTTACAAACTAATCTTGACTTGGCTGGCTTTGCTGTATCTGGTGGTTCAGCATGTACCGCTGGTTCACTTGAACCGTCGCATGTTTTGCTTGCTTGCTTTGGTCCAGATTCACCACGTATTAATGAATCGATCAGAATTTCATTTGGACGGTATAATACAGGTGAGGAAGTAAGAGCTTTTGCTCAAACTTTAAGTAAAATTGTTTTGAAAATTCAAAATCGCAATAAATAGTTGCTTTTAAAAAGAAAGCAACTTATTATAAATAAGTGAGGGAAAATAATGGCAAATACTGTTGTAATCAATGGTGATCATCGTAAATTCACCTTGAATTCTGATATTAAGTTGTATGCGTTAATTGACGCTGGTTTTACTAAAACAGTGAAAGGCAATTATAATTACGAGCATCCTTTATATAATGATTCACCTTACAATGCTCCAACTAAGCTGAAGATGACAATTAATAAAGACTTGTCGCATTTAACAATGGTGGTCACTGATCGCAATGGTTTGCAGAAAGTTAATATTTTCAAAAACAAGCAATTGGCTCCAACAGTTGAACTTTTAAATTATATTTTAAAAGATCTAGAAGAGCGCAAAATTTTGCTTGAAGTAAAGGATTGATTTGATGGTTGACAATAGTAAGACTCGTGTAGTTGTTGGGATGAGTGGCGGAGTTGACTCGTCAGTTTCTGCACTTTTATTGAAACAACAAGGCTACGACGTTGTCGGTGTTTTCATGAAAAATTGGGATGATACTGACGATGCTGGAGTATGTACAGCTACTGAAGATTATGAAGATGTAAAAAAAGTAGCTGACAAGATTGGGATTCCTTATTATTCAATTAACTTTGAAAAAGAATATTGGCACCGTGTATTTGAATATTTCTTAAACGAATACAAAAAAGGGCGGACCCCAAATCCTGATGTGATGTGCAACAGCGAAATTAAGTTTAAGTCATTTTTAGATTTTGCGATGGACTTAGATGCTGATTATATTGCCATGGGTCACTATGCTAAGACCGTTAAGGATGCTAATGGTGTAACTCACATGATGCGTCCAAAGGATGGTAATAAAGATCAAACTTATTTCTTAAGTCAATTAAATCAAGATCAAATTGCCAAAGTAATCTTTCCATTGGCTAATTTAACTAAGCCTCAAGTTAGAGAAATTGCCTTAGCTAATGGCTTAGCTACTGCTAAGAAAAAGGATTCTACTGGAATTTGCTTTATTGGTGAAAGAAACTTTAGAAAATTCTTGAGCGAGTTTTTGCCAGCTAAGTCAGGTAAAATGGTGACCCCAGATGGTAAGGTTGTTGGTGAGCATGCCGGTTTAATGTATTACACCATTGGTCAAAGACAAGGTTTAGGCTTAGGTTCAACCAAGGAATCTACTGACCCATGGTTTGTTGTGGGTAAGGACCTTAAGAAGAACGAATTAATTGTTCAACAAGGTTATGACAGTAAGTTACTTTACGCTACTGAGTTGAAGGCTAGTGATATGTCATTCTTTACTGGTAAGCCAGACCATGATGTTGAATTTCACTGCAGTGCTAAGTTCCGTTATCGTCAATGTGATGTTGGCGTGACTGTGAAATATCATGCCGCAGACAATACAGCTGATGTTTTCTTTGACGAGCCAGCTCGTGCCGTTACACCAGGTCAAGCTTTAGTTTTATATGATGGTGAAGAATGTCTTGGCGGGGGCAACATTGATTCTGCCTTCCAAGGTGAAAAGCAATTACAGTTAGTTTAAAAAATAATTTGAGCTGGGAATGATTTCTCAGCTCTTTTTTTAATTGTTATTTAGAACACGTGTGTGATAAGATGGAAAAAGACTAGAAAGAATTAAACTTTAACAGGCTTTTTGCTACAATATCCTTATAAGGAGAAAAAATGTACTATGCAGATTTATTTTGTGCGTCATGGAAAAACTGAATGGAATTTAGCTAGTCGCTTTCAAGGTGGTCACGGTGATTCACCTTTATTACCTCAAAGCTTAGAAGACATTAAAAAATTGGGACACCATCTAAAAGGTACTAAGTTTAGGGCGATTTTTGCCAGTCCTTTACAACGGGCTTTTAATACCGCCCAGGGAATTGATGATGCTATGAATTCTAACTTACCAGTTGTGATCGATGAAAGATTGCGTGAGTTTAATTTGGGGGATATGGAAGGCATGAAATTTGATGATGCTGCGAAGAAATATCCTAAGCAAATTGATAACTTTTGGAATCATCCTGAACAATATGATCCGACAGAACTTCATGGGGAAAACTATGAACATGTCATTGTCAGAGGAAAGAATTTTGCCCAAGAAATGGCTCAGCGCTTTCCAGAAGCTGATGATAAGGTGTTAGCAGTCAGTCATGGCGCTGCTTTGTCTGCCATTATGGGAGGTCTATTAGGCTCTCCGCTAAAAGATGTACGTAAGCGCGGCGGTTTAAGTAATACTAGTTTGACGATTCTTGAAACAGATGATGGTGGTCAAACTTTTAAGCCAGTAGTTTGGAACGAAACAGATTATTTAGGCAGAAAATTATCAAAGACGGATTCGTTATAATGGATAAAGAAATAGCAAACTTATATGACGCGGGCAAGGTTGACCGCGCCATTCATTTATTAGTTAAAAAAATTGATCAACATCCACAAAAGACAGAAAATTATCTGCAACTTTCGACTTACTTAATTGAACAAGGTAGTTTTGATCAAGCACAAAAATTATTAGAAGAAGCAGAGCATTTAGTCAAAAAGCCACAAGAATTATTTTATAATCTTGCTGTTTGTTATTACATGCAAGGAGAATTTGATCAGGCTCTAACTTTGCTTGATCAAATTCCGAATGATGCCTTAACCTTGTATCAAAAGGCCTTAACCTATCTTAAATTAGGTCAAGGACAAAGGGCATTGGCTTTTGCTTTAACTATTAAAGAAGTAGATAACAGAGTTTACGAGCTGCTGGGTGATATTTGGCTTAGTTTGGGTGATATGCAGCAAGCTTTAACTAGCTATCAAAAAATTCCAGAACAGCAAAGGACTGCCAAAATCTATTTCTTATTAGGGGTTTGTCTCTTAAATGAGAATCGTGACCAAGCAGAAGAATTTTTTGACCAGGCTAAGCAGCTGGATGAGAAATACTACCAACATGCCCGTGATCAATATGCTGCAATTTTAAAAATGATTAACGACAGGGAAAAGAAAAATGGTTGAATTTACTGGTAAAGTCAATGGTATTGTTTTTGAAAACGACCAAGACATGTATAAAATTCTAAGTGTTGAAATTATTGGTAAACTAGAAGGTTATACTCGTGATGAAATCAAAGTCACTGGAAATTTTGGTGAGATTCAAGTTGCTGGTAGTTACCGCTTTGATGGTCGATTGGTCATGCATAATAAGTTTGGCTTGCAGTTTAGAGCAGATACCTACAAGCAGGTGTTACCACATGAAGAAGGCAGTTTAACCCGCTATTTAAGTTCTAATAAATTCCCAGGGATTGGTAAAAAAGCAGCTGAAAAAATCATTGATGATTTAGGTTTAAATGCCTTGGCTATTTTAAAAGAAAATCCGGCGAAGATTTCAACTTTATTTCTAACTCAGAAGCAGAAGGATAGTTTATTATCTGGAATTAATAGTATGGATTCTTTTGCTGAAGTGATGCTAAAGCTGGGACAATATGGAATTAGACGTAAAACAGCTACGCGCTTGTATCAGTTGAATCATGGCGAGACCATTAAAAAGTTAGAAGAAGATCCTTATGCTTTCGTTGCCGAAGTGCCTGGCTATGGTTTTAAGACAGCAGATCAGATCGGACAAGAATTGGGTATTAGTGCGACTGATCCGAAAAGAATTAAAGGAGCAATTTTTCAAGTTTTATTAAATGCTTTAACTAGTGATGGTAATACTTATGTTGAGTTAAAGGAATTAGTGGTTGAAAGTGCTAAGCTCTTAGACGCGGAAAAGTATGGTGTCATTGCCGATGAAATTAATCAGTTGCAAGAAGATGGCAAAATTATTGTTAATGACGAAGTAGCTGCACTTGCCAATATTTATGAAACTGAAGTGGCGATTGCCCGCTTGATGAAAAATCTCGTTGATAAACGAGAACTACAAAAAGATGAGCAATATGACGATGAAGATATTGCTGATGCCATTGTCAATGCCGAAAAATATTTAAAGATCAAGTATGATGACACGCAAAAACAAGCGATTAAAAATGCCGTTAACCATCCGATTTCAATTTTGACTGGTGGACCTGGGACAGGAAAAACAACTATTATCAACGGAATCTTGCTGGTTTTACGCCGGTTAGCTGATATTCCCGCTTCTGCTTTATATAGTGAAGATCCGCCATTCTTATTAGCAGCGCCAACAGGACGTGCCGCTAAGAGAATGAGCGAGATCACAGGAATTTCTGCTAAAACCATTCACAGGATGTTAGGTTTAGGCATTGGTGATAATAATGCTGAAGATTTAAATGAGTTAAATGGCGAAATTTTAATTATTGATGAGATGTCCATGGTTGATATGTTTCTCTTTAAGCAATTATTATCCAGCATTAATCAAACTCGCCACATTGTGTTTGTGGGAGATAAGGATCAGCTGCCTTCAGTTGGTGCGGGTAATGTCTTTAGTGATTTAATTAAGTCACAAGCCTTTCCCACTACGATTTTGAAACAAATTCACCGACAAGGTGATGATTCAACGATTATTACCTTAGCCCATGATGTTAATGAAGGAAAGAACCAGGATATTCTCTTTAAAAAGACTAAGAATTATTCTTTTATTCCATGTAAGCCACAATTAGTGGCGGATGCCGTCGGACAAATTGTTGAATTAGCTTTAAAGCGTGGTTTTGAAAAAGATGATATTCAAGTTTTAAGCGCCATGTATCTTGGTAATGGTGGAGTAAACAATTTAAATGACATTATTCAAGAAATTATGAATCCAGATGGCCCAAAACGCAAAGCGATTGAAGCTCATCAAGAAGTTTTTCGAATTGGCGATCGCGTTTTGCAGCTACAAAATAACCCTGAAAAGGACATTTATAATGGGCAAATTGGCAAGGTAGTAGCAATTAATGAAGATGATAGTAAGTGCTGCCTAGTAGCTAATTTTGAAGAGCGAGAAGTTGAATTTAATCGCAAAGATCTAAATGATCTCACCCGTGCCTATGCAATTACAATCCATAAATCGCAAGGATCAGAATTTCCATTAGTTGTTCTGAATTTAACCATGCAGAATTTTATGATGCTCAAGCGCAATTTGCTTTATACTGCAATTACTCGGGCAGAGAAGAACTTGGTGTTGGTTGGTGATCCGCGCGCCTTTATTGCTGCGTTTAATACTCCAGGAAATGACCGGAAAACCGGATTAACACAAAAATTGCGCAAGTTATTGGATGTGAAAGTTACTGAACCTAAAGAGAAAAAAGAGCCAGTGTCTGTAACTGAGCAAGAGCAAAAGCAAGCTGAAGAAGAAACTGAAGATTATATTTTGACAAAAGCTAAAATCTACTTAGGAATGATCGATCCAATGATTGGGATGGAGGGAATATCCTTAAAAGCAAAATAAACATTCTAAGCTAAATAGTGAATTAGTTATCCGACGGGATAATTGATTCACTATTTTTGTTCTCTTGTAGAATTAAAGTAGTAGTAAAACGATATGCCCTGTCGCTTTTAGACACTT
>NZ_ML136890.1 GCF_004009905.1 Lactobacillus xujianguonis | reverse complement strand
ACTTTATTTCTATGTTGCCCAAATGTATTCAAAATGCGTTAGAAGAGCCCGCCTAAAAACTAAATTAGGCATAACAAAGCCGGATCCCATAAGGAATCTGGCCCGTTTTAGTGCTTTCAACTTTCAGCCGCTTGACTAAAGGTCATCACAATCGCGTTGACTATCGGAAAAAGCACCAGAATTAAAGCGATTATACCTTCCAACGTTAAGAAGTCGCTGAATGAATATCGAACAAGATCAACAATGCCGATGATGAGGATCAGACCTGCCAGAATCCAAAAAGTGTATTCTTTTTTCATTCTTTCCACCCGCCTTCCGTCTTTATTGTATTACAATAAATAATCACTGCAAATAAGTATTTTGTTAGCTTTAGTCAATAACATTTATTGAAAAAATCGTATTTTTCTCTCTTTACCATCAGTTTAGCAAGAAAGCATCCCTTAAAACGTAAAAATACCAAATCAGTCCATTTTAAGACTAATTTGGTATCCTAATTAATTTTAATGAGCGATATTGATCCCAAATTCTAGCGGCAAGTGCTAACGTAATCACGATCATTGCAAAAAACAAAGCCTTTGAAGCATGTTCAATCGAAAATTCATTAAACATGTATGTGAATATGCAACCCATTAATAAAATTGACATGTCACTAGTAATGTGAAGTAACTGATGCAACCTTACTGAAAAAATAATAAACATCAGTACATCAACAACAAAAATACAAATTGGCAGATAATTTATACTCAGCATTTTTTACTCCTTTGACTACCCTTTGTTAATTGAAATGAAGATTAGAGATGTCGCTATCATGATAGTACCAGCAAGGAGCAAATAAGTTGGTTCCAATGGATTATGTTGAATCATTTGAAAACTGATATAAATTATATGGAAGACAAATTGCAGAATATAGATAATTTCGAAAATTAGTTTACCAGTAATCATATTTACTCCTCCTTTTTCTTCATTTATTCTTTTTAAAATCAGATAGCCTCAAAACATCTTCATAACCTAAAGCATAAAAATCACTATCATAATAATCGCATCAATAGCATAATTTACCGAACTTTCTTTAACCCCAAGTAATTTATTCAAAATAATGTCAAAAAGTATAAGTCCAACACAGATAATTAATGAAACTGCTTTTCTCTTGACGGTTAAAGGTTTTCTCTCACTTGACAGCACTGAACTGAAATAAATTATAAATGGAAGGAAAATTATACTAAAAACGAAAGACAAAACTATTTCTAAAGTAAAATTCCAACTAGTAAAAAAATGAATTGAAAACCCGTTATCGATCCATGATAAAAAAAGCAATAAAATCGTGGAAATCAATACAATAATTGTGCATTTCTTCGTAAATTTTCTATCCATAATTTTTCCCTTTCTAAAGAAGTTGTTAATGATAATATGCTACGTCAGCAACACAAATAGCCAACCCATTTTTATCAAATCTGTTCCTAAAATTAATCCATCTTTTAATTTTATTGTATATCAATAATTATTGATTGTAAATAAGTATTTTGTTGGCTTTATTCAATAATAATTATTGCATAAAATTATATTTTTTTCTTTAGTTTAACAAGGAAGCATCCCTCAAAACAAAAAAATACCAAATCGGCCTATTTTAAGACTGATTTGATATTTATTGACCTTAAAAAACAGTTGTTAATATATTAGAAAATGAATTACTTCATGACCTAAATTATAAACAAGAATAAAATAAAAGTTACATCAATCGCATAATTTATCCAACTTGTTTTAAATCCAAGCAACTTATTCAAAATAACGTCAAAAAGTAGAAGTGCAAAACATAAAATTAATGCAGCTACTCTTCTTTTTGTAGTTAAAGGCTTCTTTTCCTCGAATATCATTGAATCAAAAGAAATAATAACTGGGAGAAGAATTATGCTAAAAACGAAAGATAAAATTATTGCCAAGACAAATTTCCAACTAGTAAAAAATATAATTGAAAATCCACTATAAAGCCACGATAAAAAAATCAAAAATATAGTGGAAAAAAATACAATAATTGTGCACTTCTTTATAAATTTTTTATCCATTAATTTATCTTTCTAAATAAGGTATTAATGCCAATGATGATATGCTACATCACCAACACACATTGCTCCTCCACTAAATATTCCACCTGCAGCTCCCATAAGAGCTCCACCTAAAGTACCATACCCCGGCTCAACAAACGTCCCTCTCACAGCTCCACTAGCAGCACCAGTTGCAGCACTACCAAAAATTTCTTTAGCACATCTCTTTACCTTATTCCGTTTGCTAATACCACCTAGTACTTTGTTCAACTCATTTTCTTTGAGTTTCAAATAATAATTACACATATTGATTACCTCCATCATTATCTATTTTTTAAAAGATAGCCAACACAAAAACCAGAGCCGACAATTAGTCCAGCATTTGCTCCACCTACTACACCTCCTACTCCAAGAGGTGCAAAAATCGTTGCCCCTGTCTTGGCACCTTTTAAAATATCCATGCCACAATGTTTTACCTTATTTCGTCTGCTTACGCCTCCAATCACTTCACGCAACGTAGACTTTGCCAAAATTTCCATTTTAAATACCTCCTAATGTTTTCTCTTTACAAGTTTTTCTTTCCTTCAACTTGCAAATTTATAGTAACAAATCTAAGACTGCTCATGGCTTAGTTGCACAATTCTGCCTGTTTTATGACTTATTTTGCTTTTTAATTTCAAATCAGTCTACTTTGAATAAACTTTGTGTTCATGTAATTTAGTCGTCTTAGTGACTCTGGTACTCTTTTTATGACCATTATGCTTACCTTTCTTCGACTTATGGTAAACCACCTCATACTGAATCTGATTGATTTTGAATTGCTTTAAATACAAACTAGCTACTTTGCTAAGATCAATTTTTGAACTCATTACAATAAAGGCATTAGCAAAGAGAGTATTCGGTCTAATATTAATAACCAATACATCTTTACTTGAACTATCATCATTAGTCTCATATTCTTGAATCACTTTTTCGATATCTGAAACAGTATTAGCATACGACTTATCTTTTGTACTAATATCCTTGCTCTTAGTTACAGATTCAACTGGCTTTTTATCCTTTGTCACCTCATCTTTTGGAGTTGGCTTCTTTTCCTTAATAATCACTTTTTCAGCAATCTCGTTAGATTCAGGTGAATACAAAAAATCATACAACTCTTGTGCAGTTTTCTCTCCACCAATCCAAGCACTGATAATCTGATTATTCATAAATCTCATCGTGGTTGGCGTACCAGGAATGCCTATTTCCTTAAAGGCATATTCATAGGCGCCTTTCTCGGCATCAATGTCAAAATATAAAAGCTTGCCCTTAACCAACTTATTAAATTCTTTCAGTGTTGGAGAGAATTGGCGACAATAGTAGCAAGTTGGACGACCAATGTATAATAATCGATCTTGATTATCCTTCTTAGCAATTAAATCCTTAACTTGAACCATATTCACGCGATGAATATCTTTCACATTGTCTTGATACTCGTCAATAGTAATATCCTCATCGTCTTCATCTTCGTCTGAATTATCTTCAGATGAAGATTCATGTTGATCAGGCTTCTCTGCCTGATCATCACTGTCTTTACTATCAATAGAATTTTCGCTGTTATCCTCATTAGATGTAGCTAAACTGTTATCGGTAGTTTTCTCCGTGTTATCCGCAGTTTTAGTTTTAGTTTGTTTCTGCGCTTCAGTTGGTGTTTGTTCACTCTGGGCACTCTTCTGCTCGACTTGAGTTGTATTATCAGGTGAGACCTCATCTGCGTGTACAACTGCTGTGTTCATCATCAATAAGACAACTGGGCTAAGCATTAAAGTAATAATTTTCTTCTTTTTCATAAAAGACGTCCTTTCCATAGATTATTCCAATTAAAAAATAGCATTTCTTCGAGCCTCATACAGAAAGCCGAGCGAAATGAACGATAACTAGACTGATTCGGTTACTTTCCCCAAAACAAAAAGCTGATCATTCGACCAGCTTTATAAACTATTGATTTAGAACTTTATCTTTAATGTAATTGAAGTAGGTTGTTTTACCTGTAATAATGGTCAAGTCTCCCTGCATCCCATATCTAAGTTTATCAACACTTGTAGCCTTAACAGTTGCTAGAACTTGATAGACACTTTGTTTATGAATAGTTACAGGATAGGTATCTACTCGTGTGACTTTGCCTTTTAATCGTAGTGTATTTCCCTGAGCGTTAGGGACTTGAAAATATACAGTCTGTCCCTTGGCAATTGCAGTTATTTGACTTCCAGGCAAATAACTTACTAGCTGCAACTTCTTATGGTTAGTAATCCTTGGCATTAGATAGGCAACCTTTTTATTTTCATCACGATGAACAATTCTGTCAGATTTCAGTTTCTGCTTTTGATTATCTAATAACTTAACTTGCTTATTCTTCTTGATGATTTGACCTTCATGATATTTAGAAATGGGCACGTTTAATACCTGCTTAGGTTCAACTATTCCCATTGATTTCACAACATTTTGTTTAACTGCAAAGAAAGAGCCAATTAGCAAAAGAATTACCAAAATCGCCATTGGAGCAATAGTCATCGTCGAAAAATTCTTAAATTTATAGGAATAGAATTCACTACTATCATAGTTTTTATCATCCATAATGATTGCTCCTATTCTTTAACTAGATCATAGTAGAAGCCATGCTTTTGCATAAGTGCATCGTGACTGCCATGCTCCACGATTTGACCATGATCAATGACAACAATATTATTTGTTCTTTCGGCAATCGCTAATCGATGCGCAATGAAGATAATCGTCTTATCAGTCAAATTCATCAAATTATCAACTACCTTTTTCTCAGTAATTGTATCTAGTCCGCTAGTCACTTCATCAAAGATAAGAACTTTAGCAGGAGATAATAATGCACGAGCGATAGTTAATCTTTGTTTTTGACCGCCAGATAGGATCTTCGCATTTTCATCCATTTTAGTTTCAAACTGAAGAGGAAGATTCTGAATCTCATGATCAATCTCAGCAATACGACAAGCTCTTAATACATCTTCTTCAGTAAGATTAGGGCGACTACCTAAGAGCAAATTTTCTTTGATGGTGCCAGAGAAGACATACGGACTTTGTGGAACATAGTTAACATATGAACGCAAAACATGTTTATCAATCTCAGTCGTTTTCCAGCCATTAAAGGTTACGTTACCCTTACTTGGTGAGAAGAAATCAACTAATAACTTTACCATGGTTGACTTCCCTGAGCCACTCATTCCCACGATTGCTAATTTATCATTAGGCTTAATTTGCAAATTAATGTCTTTTAAAACATCGACCCCATAGCCATAGTGATAATCCACGTGTTGGTATTCAATCGGACCATTTAATTGCTCATACTGATTAATATGTGAATTCTTCTTGAACTCACTCTTCACCATATAAACTTCATTAAGACGATTTTGCGCAACATTAGCAGATTGCAAAGTAGGCTGCAGATTAATAATATTCTGCAAAGGATCAATGAAATATGATAAAAGTGCATTATAAGTCATCAACTGACCAATACTCATTTGTCCCTTCATCACAACCTTGGCTCCGATCCACAAAATTATGACATTCAGGGATAATTGGATGAATGTTTTTAGTGCTGTTTGCAGTGATTCAGTCTTGCTATATTTAAAGGACTTCTTCAAATAATTGACGAATTGATTATCAATTCTCCGATAACGAGTATTTTCACTATTTAAGGCTTTAATAGTTTCGATTCCTTGAATATCTTCAATAACTGAAGAGCTTAACACTGCATTACTCTCCATCTGATCATTGTTGAGCTTCTCGAATTTTCGAGTAAAGCTGAGAATGACCACTGCATAAACAGGTAAGGATAATAGCGTAACCGCAAACAAGGTCATATTCTGAATTGCCAAAACGATTCCCATCACAATCACGATTGACAAATCTAGGAAGAGCGAAATTACTGTACTTGCTAAAGCATCAATAATCCGACTAGCATCAGAAAACCGTGAGGTAATTTCACCAGTCTTTCGCGTAACGAAGAATTCCATCGGTAGTTCAAAAAGATGACGAATATATTGCAAGTTAAGATCAATACTTAACCTTTGTCCTAAGACATTCAATAAGAAATCTTGGCCATATGAGAAAATTGAATTAAACACATAGGCGATAAGTAAGCCAATTGCAAGAATGGAAAGAGTTTCATATGTTCCATTTGGAATGTAGGTATCAATCAAGCCTTGTAGAAAATATGAACTACAAATACTAATGATAGTCATTAATAAAGCGGCTAAGATGATGTTAGTCACTAGCCGCTTTTGTTTAAACATATAAGGAAATAGAGATAAAAGATTTTTCTTTTTTTCGGTGATTGGCTTGAAGTTATCGTTAGGCACCATAAATAGAGCAACTCCACTCCATTCTTGGGCAAACTTATCTTTTGCCATCTTTGTTAAGCCAACATCAGGATCTGGATCTGCGATTATCAGATATTTCTTTGTACTTTTTAAAACAACATAGTAGTGTAACAGTTCTCCATGCTTCAGAACATGTACAATGAATGGATACTGGATATCATTCATTTCAAATAAGGACATGTCAGCCTTGACCGCTTCAGTTTTAAAATTAAATTGTTGCGCTGTCTTAACTAAGCCTAACGCAGTTGTTCCTTCAAGATTAGTCCTAGCACAATGCCGCAAATGTGCTAGTGAGATATTTGAATGATACTTTTTGAAGATCATTGCTAAGCACGCAACACCACAATCAGACTCATCTACTTGAGGAACATATTGTGATTTATATTGAATTAACATTTTTGCCCCTCTACTTCGTTGAAATATCCGGATACTTATTCAGTAAGTTTTTAACAATCTGTTTCTTATTTCTTGAGAAGACAATCTGATCCCCATTGGGGAAGGTAATCGTTCGCTTAGAAATATTGACTGCATCAATATTTTCAGGATTTACAACACAAGACTGCGAAACCTTGATTAAGAAAGGGTTGTCATCGTCCAATTGAGAAATATTACCTTTGAATTCACTCTCACCATTTTCAGTTATCATATGAACTTTATGTTGGGTGAGGCTGTTTTCAATATAGTAAATAGAATCTTGGTTAACTTTTTGGACTCTCCGGCCAATTTGATAAGTAAAGCTTTTGACACCTGCTTTGTAATCATTTGTTAAGCGATCAAACGCATCATGAAGTGTCTCTTCCAGGCGATGAATAATAGTATCTCTTGGCAAAGATTTATTAATATAGTCAATTGCTCCAATTCGGCGACGATAAGTTAAAGGTGCGTATTTATCATAAGCGGTAACAAAGATAATTTGAGAATATGGATCTTGCTTCTTAATAAATTCAGCCAAATCAACACCATTCTTAGCTTCAGAATTCTGACTCAACTCAATATCGAGAAAGTAAATACCACCTTTAATATCTTTCGCCACAGTGTAACCCACTACTTGTTCAAAGGTATTAGCAATAAATGCCACTTTAGCATCAATCTGCTCATAATTTGAATTGTCATCTTGCATGTTTTGCATGGCAGAATTAATATCTCCTGATAGTTCATCAGCTAGACTACGATCATCATCACAAATTATTATTGGGCATTTCATTTACTCACCATCTTCCGTATCAATTGTTATGTAAAAGTCAAACCAATCATTTTCAACAGTATAAGAAATATCCATGTCAGGATATTTAGCTTCAATCTGCTTGACATTAGCTAAACCTAACCCTTGATGATTTTTCTTAGTTGTAAAGCCTTGCTTTTGAATTTGCTTGACCGAAATTTTACTCTTACGAGTCTTATTCCTAATTTCGTACTCAAATTCACCTGACTCAGCGGAATAGAACATAATCTGAATATCAGCTTGATTCTTCTTACCATCACCCATCAAAGCTTTGCTCTCTTCAATCGCATTATCGCAAGTAATGCCGATGATTCTGACTAAGTCCAATTCATCTACATGATCTGGCAAAGAGTAAATTCCTTTACGACATTCGAAATTATATTTAATTCCAAGATTGTACATTTCCGTCAATTTCGAAATAATAATACTTTTAATTGACTTCACATGAACATGATTAACATCTTTGTATTTCAACAAGGCCTGTGAATTAAGATTTGTTTGAGTATACTTGTCCAGCTTATCGATAACTTCTTGAACGTTACCTTCTTGAGCACTCACTTTTAACGAATTAAACATATTGCGGTAATCATGTCTAAAAGCTCGAAGTTCGTCCTCACTCTGTTCAAGGTAACCGGCATATTCTTCTAATTGACGTTGGTGATTCTTTTCCATTTCCTGTTCTTTGTTTTTTATATACTGTTTTTGCAGTCCAAGAATAAAATAGAAAATTAAAGCCATAAATAATAATTGTAATACCAACAAAATTGAAAAGATTATTGCAGTTACACTCTTATTATTTATATAAACATTAATAATAAAGACCACTAAAACAGAAATATAAAAATATCCTACCAAACTCAATACCAATTTTTTATTATTAGAAACCAATTAGCCATGTATTTTCTTATGTATTTTTTTGATTATTGAGAAGGCAATAAAATACATAAATATTGTAAATAGTCCAATTAAAATACGTGGATGTCTTGCCACGGAAAATAAAGTGAAAAATATTTGACTAATTATATCCATAGTTAAGTCAAAAATTAATGGAATTAATCCTGCACCAAATAGCAACTCGAAATCATTAATTTTCCTTCTATAAATGATAAATAGAAAAATCAAAAACAGAAAGTCGGAGATTATAAATCCCGAATTCAGTAGCAACGAATCTAAAGTAACCGTAACGATCAAATAGATACAAATAAACGCTATATCCTTTATATGCTTTATTTTGATATTTGAGATCTTATAAAAGCAATATATATCAAATAATATAGAAGTAAAATAAATAGCTATAAAAAAATAGATAATGAGAAAATTCATTTTTTAATGATGCTTTTTACCTCTATTTCCAAACAGAAATTTATCAATTACACCGAACCCATATGCTAATGCAACTGTATCTTTCCCACCAATAACCTTACTCAACTCTTCATCATTCAAAACTGACTTGTTTACAACTTTTTCTTCCATGATAAACCTCCGTTTAACAACTTTTTTCTTACAATGTCATCATATCATGAATCCTAATTCGCACCTAAAAAAGACCAATTCAGCCATCTTTCAGACTAATTTGGTCTTTTTTCATCACATTTCATCAAACTTAATTAACTTGCAATTAGTCATCTCTGCTATGGGAAAAGTTGACTGTTAAAGACTAACTTCTCTAATATCTGCTTACTACTGGTTCATTGCGCCATTTACATTCACCAAAGATTGCAAAATTGTGATCATCAGCTGAATAGCCCATAATATCTAACTCAACTTGTTGGTGAGTGCGCGCATCGGTGCCCCACCAGTTGCCTAATTGCGTAAACGGCGTCTGCTCATCATAGTGCTGCCAAAGATAATCTTGCGCGAGCTTTTCAAAAGCTGGGCCCAAAAAGTGATTAATTTGTGGTTGGATTCCTTGCCAAGCAACTTGGGTCATCCTTCGTTCAATCAGAGTTAGACGCGGAGGGATAAACCGATACCAGAATCTAAACATCCCGTCTGCAATACGACAAACTGACTTTTTACTTTTCTTACCTACATCAGTAATTGGCAAGGTCCGCCTAATAATTTCTAACTCGATTAGATTATCTAAGTACGGTTTTAATGACGTAATTGCAATCCCACTAGCAGTGACAATGTCATTCGTTCTTGACGCACCATTCGCAATTGCGGCAATGATCGAATTATAATTAGCAGGATCCCGCAATTCTTGCTTCAACAAGTTACCTGGCTCTTCAAAAAGACGGCCATCTTTTTTCAAAAAGCAATCAATAATCGCCTCTTTAACTGTGGACTTTTTATTAAAGTAACTTAAATACTAAGGTATTCCACCTGAAATCGCGTACATGGCAAAAGCGTCTTGTTTATTAAATTGAGGTAACATTTCCTGTGCTTCTTGAAAATTGAAAGGCTCAATTTTCAATTGCAAGGTACGACGTCCGTATAAAGGACTTTGGTAACCTAGAACCTGCTTTTCCATGAAGGACATTGATGAACCACAAAGAATTAAAAATAATTGCGTTTTCTTGAATACGCGATCAATGTAAGCTTGCAGTAATGAGCTAAAACCTGGAAAAGATTCAGCCAGATATGGGTACTCATCAATTACAAAAACCAGTCTTTGCTTTTTAGCTAAAGCAGCCACCCGATCCAGAAGTTGATCAAAATCTCGATACATTGGTGCAGCATTTATTTCAGGGTCTTCGAATTGAGCAACGGCTCTACTCATGCGTTGTAAGATAGACTTTTTATTTTCCGGCATTGCCGTGAAACAGATTACGTCTTTATCTTCAACAAATTTCGAAATTAAGGTTGTTTTACCCATTCGTCGTCGTCCGTAAATCACGGCAAACTCAAATTCATTGTTTTGATAGTGCTCATTTAAACTAGCTAATTCATCTTTGCGACCGATAAACATTTTTTGCTTTCGCCTCCTGCTTAATTATTATAATCGTAATAATAATGATTATAATTATAATTTTTAATCCCATAAAAAGGGCGACTGACCTCTCGATCAATCGCCCTTTTGGAATTAGTTTTCTAAAAACTCAACAATAATATTTTCGATCTATTTAACTTCCAAACAAGATTCTGCTTGACGCAGATCTTCAATTGAAAGTTGTCCTGGTGCCGAAGTCTGCCCTACTGCACCAAAGGATAAGCTTGAGCCAAATACTTGTCCAGCTACCCGGCTAACTTTACCCAAGTCACCCATGGCCATCGTGATCAATGGCTTGTCAATGACATGACTAGCAGCGGTCGTGGCACTGAGTAAAGTCAACACATCTTCTGCGGTGTGTGGCATGCAAGCTAATTTTGGCACGTCAGCACCAAGTTCTGCCATCTTCTTCAATCTGAATTCAATGACGTCCTTAGCAGGAACTTTTTCAAAGTCATGGTTACTCATGATGACGACGACATTATAGTCATGGGCAAGTTTGACCAAGTCCTTCACCCGTTGTTCATCATGGAATAACTCAATATCAACGGCATCCCCCAAACGCTGTTCAATCACCGTTTGCACTAAGTCAAGATACTTATCTTCACTTAATTCCAGCACGCCGCCTTCGTTTTTAGTTCTAAAAGTAACTAAAATTGGTAATTCACCAACTGCTTCTCTTAACTTCTTCGCAGTGGCAATTAACTTAGAACTGTCTTCAATACCGGTAGTATCGTAGTCAATCCGCCATTCCATTAAGTCAGGCTTAGCAGCAACGATTTTCTTAGCCGATGCCAAGATTTCATCTTCATTAGTGCCCACATTAGGCACAGCGATCTTAGGTAAGCCTTCACCTAAAACAATATTTCTAATCTTTACGGTTGCCATAGTTATGACCTCTCTAATTATTTACCTAATTTACCAAATAACTTCTTGTAACGAATTGCAATTAAAGCAGTATCAATGAAACCAATCAATGCAACGATTACGTCGAAGAACATAACGTTTCTCATGTTACCAATCCAGCCAATGAATAGTGGAATAGTAAATGAAGCAATTGAACCTGCAGTGTAGAAGAAACCAGTTACAGTACCTTTACCAGCTGGGAAGAAATCTGCCATAACTGTTAATGCTAATTGCATTACACCACCAGCTGCAAAGAATCCAACTAAGAAAGCTAAGATTCCCATCAAAACTGGACTAGTTGGGAACATCCACATTAATAAGATTGAAATAAATGCACCTAAAGTATAAACAGGAACAAATTGAATTTCACTAATCTTCTTACCAAGAACAGCAGTCAACAATACACAGATGATTGAACCGAGTGAGTACCAAGAAACAAGTGAGTGAGCTGCGCCTTGTGCCATATGACCAACTTCTTGACCATATTGAGTCAACATTTGACTTACTAAGTAGAAAGTAGCTTGTGAAATGTAACCATAGATAATAAATAAAGTACCATCTAACCAAAGGTTACTCTTAACTTTAGAACCACTAACGGCTTCTTCTGCAGCTTCCTTCTTTTCATCTGCTTCAGCAGCAGCCTTTGAATCTGGGAAAGCTCCACCAAATAAGAAGTACAAGAAAGTGATAACTAAGATAGCTGCTGGGATCAAGAATGACCAACCATACCATAAACCTGCTGCAGCTAAACCACTAACAATAAATGGAAGTAAGAATTGACCTGCAGAAATGAAGGCTTTCAAAATAACGTTTGAAGTACCCTTTGCATTAGGATAGATTTCCATCAAGCCAGGATAAGTACCAGTATCAAGGAATGAGTTAGCCATCCCAGCTAAGATACCTAAGATATAAGCAACAACTACATTCTTAGAAAATAGAATACCTACGAAGAAAATAAAGTAAGTTGCAATACCTAATTGAACAAATGGCTTTCTACCAAACTTATCAGATAAAATACCTGAAATTAACAAGTTAATAATTCTCCCAACACCAAGTGCTGAAACAACTGCTAATGCTCCTGTAACAGTAGTACCCCATTGATGAGCTAAGGCTGTGGCATTTTGCGATAGGATAATTACACCCATACCGTGAACGAAGTAGTTAAAGTACAAGGCTAGCGCCGTTGGCGTATACTTATTTTTCATTTCATTCTCCTTTTGAAAAACCTCTTGTAGCAAGATACCTACAAGAGGTTAAACAATATTTTTCGATAATTAAATTAGAAAATTTTACTTATTCTTTTCTTCATCTGAGAACATAATTTCACGAATGTAGTCAGTTGGCATATCCTTACCGGTCCAAAGTTTGAATGAAGCAGCACCTTGTTCAATCATCATGCCGATACCATCAAAGACGTGCTTAACACCAGCCTTTTGAGCAACCTTCATTAACTTAGTAGTTCTTGGTGCATAAACAGTATCAAAGACAACCATGTCCTTGTGGAACCATGATGGGTCTTCAACTAAAGTCATGTCTTCAAGTGGCTTCATCCCTACACCAGTAGCATCACAGTAAATGTCTGATTCAGCAATTGACTTCTTGAAGGCATCTTGATCAGCTAAGTCGGTCAAGGAAACTTTACAGTCAGTCTTTTCTTGAATAGTCTTAACGTTCTTTTCAGCTTGAGCCCACTTGTCATCTTGGATATTGAAGATTCTAATTTCCTTAACACCATCAAGAGCTGATTGAACTGCAATTGGAGTAGCAGCACCACCGGCACCAGCTAAGGTCATAACCTTATCCTTAATTGAGATGCCTTCATCTTTAAGTGATTGAACAAAACCGATACCATCAGTAGTGTAACCAGTTAAAGTACCATGGTCGTTAACAATAGTGTTTACTGCATCACACATTTCTGAAGCTGGAGAAAGCTTATCCAAGTACTTGATAACTTCCTTCTTGTTAGGCATTGAAACATTTGATCCACGCATATCTAAAGTACGAATTGCATTAACTGCTCCTTCAAGCTTGTCATTGCCAATTTCAAAGCAAAGGTAAGCACCGTTTAAACCTAACTTGGCAAAGGAATTGTTGTGCATTGTTGGTGACATTGAGTGACGAATTGGGTAGGCCATTAAACCTACTAAAATTGTGTGACCATCAAGCCAACCGGTAATTGGCTTACCATCTAATCCGGTAATCTTAATGTCTTCGATTTTGTTACTTCTACTATCTTCTGTCATTTTATGTTCTCCTCTTAAAAAATGTTATTCATTTCTCAATTCATCTATATGGTACCGCTTGCATAATACTGGATAAATAAAGTAAAATTGTTTTATTCATTAAATTCTTTTATGATTTACTTGTAACCGAAAAATTTTTTAGAATCGAGGTTATTTTTATGAATCTACGTCATTTAGAATTCTTTATGGTTCTAGCCAAAACAGAACATATGGCAAAAGCTGCAGAAGAATTAGGAATTTCCCAGCCCTCTCTTTCATATGCAATTAACAACCTTGAAGAAGAGTTAGGTGTGCCATTATTCGAAAAAGATGGGCGGAATATCAAACTAACTAATTATGGAAAGATTTATCTTAAATACGTCAAAGAAGGCCTCGGTGAATTAAATAAAGGATCTGAATATATTGCAGAGCTTTTAAACGTTAACAAGGGTCACATCAACCTTGGCTTTACTTTCACCATGGGACAAAATATTGTGCCAGAGATTGTAAGGCAGTTTCTTAAAGATCCGCAACACAATCAAGTTACATTTTCTTTTAAACAAGGAACAACTGACGAATTAGTTCATGATTTACTTGACGATAAATTAGATATCGTTTTCTCTTCTGAACCTAGAAACCTCAAGAATAATAATCAAATTAATCTAACCCATATTGTTAATCAAGAAATCATGGCTGCCGTTCCACCTCATCACCCACTTGGTAAACAAAATGGTGACAGTGTCACTTTAAAGCAATTACTTCAGTATCCATTAATTGCTTATTCAGAGCAAAGTGGTCTGCGCCCTACTATTGAAGATATAATTACTAATGAAGGTCTAAACCCAAATGTAAGAATCGAAGCAATTGAAGATCACACAATCATCGGATTTGTACACTGGAATTTTGGTGTGGCTATCATTCCTCATTTACCACAATTGGCTCAAGATCAAGTTGAATTACTTCACCTTGATGTAAAGAAAAATTATCACAGATTATTTGCTATCACTAAAAATAATCATTTCATGACATCTTCAATGTCACTCTTTTTTGACTTCGTATGTAAGTATTGTAAAGAAAATTATTTAGACAAAAATATCTTAATTTAAGTAGAAAAAAGCTGATCGTATTTCATTAACCAATGAAATCAATCAGCTTTTTCATTTTTATTTTTCTGGTAAATGATCAACTTTACGCATTAAAATTGCAATCAACGTGACAACAACGCATGCAATTAAACCAATTACTATATCAGCACCAAATGCTAAACCAATGCTTTGCTTAGATAAAACTCCTGTAATGATTGGTACAGTAAAGGAGGCAATGGCGCCAAAGAAATAAAAGACACCTGTCACTAATCCACGCCGACTTGGGTAAAGTCGCATAAACGCAGTTAGCCCTGTCTGCATAACGCCGCTAGCGGCACTGAAACCAAACATAAAGCTAGCTATTTCTGAAAGATGGACATTTTGAGTAAAGATTAAAACTGCTAGTGATAAAGTAGCAATAACATTCATTGCTATCATAATCCCCGTTTCAGAAACATTTCTACCTAACAGTACAAACAAAAGCAAAACACCAATGATTGATCCGATACTATACAAAGATAAAAGAAAGTGACTTTGCAGGTTACTAAAGCCATGAGTTTGATTTCCAAATAAAGTAATCCATTGAGTGTACCAAATCATCAACGCCATGGAAAGATAACCATAAATAACAAACAGAACAGTCGTAACGAGTTTCTTACCCTGAGCTTTTGTTTCTTTACTTTCTTTTTCTGTGCTTTCAGCTTCATAATGTTTCGGAAACTTTAATGGTAAAAGCAAAATTGCATTAATAATTAACAAAGCAGCCATGACCATGAAGCTCCAACCATACCAGGCATGAAGATTAGCAAACATGCTGACTAACAGTGGAATAATAAACTCACCAATTGAAGCAACAGCTTTAATCAAAACATTGTATCGTCCATTACCATTAGCCATTTCAACAAACGTTGTGTAAGTACCTGCATCTAAAGCAGAATTTGCAACCCCTGCCAAAATAGCAAAGAAATAAGATAAAGGAATAGATTTAGAGAATGGAATTCCCACAGCAAAGATGAAGTAACAAGCCATGCCTAAATAGACGAAGAATTTTCGACTTAACTTATCGGAAAAATAACCAGTTATCAAATAAGCAAGTAATCGACCAATTCCCACTCCAGAGATTACGTATGAAACCACCGCTAATGGAACATTCCACGCTTTACTTAACGCTGACATGTTCTGTGCTAAAATCAGCAAGCCAAAACCATGTACAACATAATTAAGATAAAGGGAAAATGACAAGCGGCGATATCTCGGATTTGACCTGTTACTCTTCATCTTTCTGTCCTCCATCTATATTTCTAACACTTCCTAAGCTTCTGAAGCTCCTGATACCGCATCACTATCTTCTGCTTTAGAACTTTCATCAAAATTGTAGTTTGAGTTATCAGCTGCGACTGTTCCGGCTACAAATCCAGAAGCATATGACCAAGAATTCATCATGCTTGGCATTGAATCATGACCGTTTGCACCACCAACAATTTCACCTGCTGCATAGAAGTTAGGAACTGGTTGCATTTCTGTATCTAAAAGCTGCATTTGAGCATTAATTTCATAACCACCAAGAGTTGTGCAGAAACGTAACTTTTGTTCAATAACGTAATAAGTATCACCTTCATAAGGGTGTAAAAACTTCGCATCTCTACCAAATTCAGGATCATACTTTGCTTTAACATCTGCTTGATAATTATCTAAAGTTTCTTGCAATGTCTTGTAATCAATACCAGCCTTGTCAGCAACTGTTTGTAAATCACCTTTAACTAATACTGGACTCTTCTTACCATCAAGATCAAAGAACCCTTGCACTTCGTCTTTATTGAAACCATACTTAAGCATCAATTCGTAGAAACGATCCCACATCTTTTGATCCATGATAATGTAGGCAACCTTGTCCTTTTGAGCTGCGATGGCATCTCTAAAGTGAGTGTAAGGTGCAGATTCATTAACAATTCGCTTACCAGCGTGATTTACAAAGATAGCTCCCATATCGGTAACTTCTTTAGTTGAGTAAGTGGTTAACTTAGCAATCCCTGGTTCAACTTCCAAGCCGTGTGGATACACCTTGTACCAATCAAGGTTTCTAGTAACTAAGTTCATATCCTTAGCAAAATTGAAGTAATCACCAGTTGAGGTCATTGGACCATAATATGGAATATCGGTCTTGTGGGCCTTATAATCACGGGCACCCCAACCACCGGCAGCTAAGACTAATGATTTGAAAGTTACAGTAACTTCTTGGTGTTTACCATTTGCAACCAATGAAACAAGTTTTCCATTTTGATCTTTATTTAATTTTTCCACGCGAGCATCAAGTAAAATTTGACCGCCTTTTTCTTCAAATGCCTTTGCCACTTTAGTAATTAATTCATATGAACTTTCAGATGGCATTTCAATCTGACGATCAACGCTATGTTCAATTGTTTGAGTTTCGGCTTTTTGATAAGTTAGATCAGCAAAAGAAGTAATAAAGTCAACGGCTTTACCAATATTGTTTGCTAATAAATTAGAAAGCATTGGGTAGTTTGTACCACGACTTTCTCGTGTAATGTCGTTTACAAGTCTCTTAGGTGAATCCTTCTTAGCTTCATCGCCAAATAACTTAGCTGAAACTTTTGAACCAGTTCCGACAACATTAGATCCGTTTAAAATAGTAGCTCCACCTAAGTAACCATTCTTTTCTAAAACAACAACTCGTTTGCCCATAGAAAGAGCGCGACTAGCAGCCATCAATCCAGCCATTCCTGATCCAATGACTGCCACATCAACATCAAGTTCTTTCTTCTCGTATTCAGTATTTTCTTTTTTAGCTTCTGGCTTGATATTTTCCTCTTCTAAGGCCTTCTTACCTGAGTCAAGCATGGCTTGAGTCATCAAAGATGCACCAGAAATTGCATCAACATCAAAACTTTGGTTTTCAATAATATTGTTCTTCAATTTACCAAAAGCTTGATTAAAAATTGCAGGTGTTTCAGAACTCTTGGTTACAGTTATATCCTTTATTTGATTGTCATCAACATTAATATCAAAATCGATCTCACCGTTACGGCCATCGGCTTGTGCTTTAATAGTTTTCTTGGTCATAAAACTCTATTCCTTTCAGTTAAATCAATCATTAAATCGCTTTCATTATATCTTGAATATCTCTTTCAAAAAATAAATTTATTTTTATTATTTAATAGAATATTTTTATTAGAATAGCAAAAGAAAAAGCTAACCACAAAGGTTAGCCAAACAATCTAGTCATTCTGAGTTACAAATGGAGTTAACGACTGGCACTCGTTAGCTTCTTTCCTTTTATTATTGTATTGAATTCCGCTAGAAATCTCAACTTAACTGAATTTATTATTTCTCAATTAAATCCTTTCAGTTCCTTCAACACCAACGGGAACTCTGTGTAACCGTCGCTACTCAAAAAGTGGCCGCCATTTTCACGCACAATGAGTTTAGCGCCCAATTCATTAGCAACTTTTACCGCCATCTTATACGGTGCAATCGGATCGTTAACGGCAGTGATTACGGTCGCATGAGAGATTTTACTCTTAATTTTGGATAAATCAGGTGCTGGATTCATGAAATTATTTAGTTCAGGATAAGCCGAGAGTGGGTCAACAAATGCACCCACCAAAATCAAATTAACATCTTTAATCTGGTGCCGCTCGACATACCGTAACGCCGTAACACATCCCAAACTGTGAGCAATAATCGTGATCCCGTCTTCGACAGGAATCTGCGCATCGACCGCTTGATTCCATTCATTTTGCTCAGGATTAAAAGGATTCGGTAAATCTAATCGATTAACTTTAATCTCAGGCGCTGCAGCTTGTTCAAGCCAGGGAAACCAGTCATCATCTTTTGTTGAAGTACCGTGAATCAAATATGCATTTTTCGTCATTATTTGCCTCTATAATTTTTTAAATTTGTCAGTTTTTAATTCTATGATACTCAAGAATAAAAATAATTGCAGTAAATTCGCTATCTGGAAGTATTCATTTTACATTTTAACTTATCAAAATACCTCATTCTAAAAGCAAAGTAACTAACATTAAGATTAGATGTAACCGCTTTATTTTTGCCGCTAAACGCGTAATAATAGACGTGGAAATAGCAAAGAAGGCGATCTTATGAGCAAGAAATTAATGGACAACTTGATTATGGAAGATAAGATTAGCAAGATCGTGGGACCAATCGCAGTCGTTTATCTCTGCTGGCTCTTCATCATGGCAATGATCGATTTCAAAGTCTTTATGACAGCTTTGATTATTCAGACAATCGTGATTGCGCTCATCGGCATTATTGATCCGCTTATTAATCGCAGAGTGAAGAGTAGCGTCAGTTGAAACGTTACACGTAAACAAAAAAGTCAGAAATCATAAAAAATGTGATTTCTGACTTTTTTATTCCCAACCATCATCGTCGCTGATTGAAACATCATTCAATCCATTAGGGCCGAAAACTTCTTCTTCGCTATAGCCAATTTGTGGCTTCATTTTTATTCTTTTCAAAGCTTCTTTTTCTATTTGGTAATCCAAGAGTTTATATTCAACTTCTTGGATTTTCTTTTTAGATATTTTCATTTATTTTTCCGATCTAAGACTCAATATTATTTAAAAATTTCAAACACCATTTCTATCACTGATCCCAAAAATTCGATCAAGGGATGATTTTCTTCACCCAGGTCATGGCCCTTGCGCTGCAGTTCCGCGGCGGATTTTTCACCCATTGCATAAACGATCTGATAATTTTTCTTCATTTTAATTTTTTCACCATACCGAAATTGATGATAAGAAAGCAGGACTTGCAAACACACGCCGTTAATCCACATGCAAAGTAAAAGCACTAAAATAGCCATAAACAGATTGACGATGAGATACATTACACTAGGAAAAATTAGAAAATCACCTATCATAATTGCAATGAAAATCTGATTCAACCGACGATCATCGTCTTGATCGCCATCCATCGCCCTGCGGTAATACGGATTATTGCGTGCTGCAATTTCGAATTCTTTCTTCGTCGCTAACTCATATTTTACTTTACGCGGATATATTTTCCGGTGATAAAACAGAAAAACGCATAAACTGCCAATGACATTGATCCCTAATAGCAGCAGCATGAGCTTAATTTTTTCAAAATCAAAATCTTTATCTGTCATATCAACCCATAAACAAGCTACCATCAGTGCTAAAATCAACAGCATCGTCGCGATGCCCAGGTCTGGTGAAGTATCATTAACTTTTGCCTTGCTAGGATCCAGCTTTTTGAAATTCTTAACGAGCAACGCCTTTTTGCTTTGCCGATCAAAATAAACGGTGTCATCCCCAATGGTACCGATGAATACTTTATTTTTCATTTTTCCTGCTTTCTTCTGTTGATCACTTCCTTAATATCTATCTTACTATGGATGACGCAACAATAGTATTTTCACCTACAAAAAAAACGCAACTTTCATCAAAGTCGCGTCAGATTTAATTCAATTTTTCATTCAAATAATTCATGCCGAAAATCGCAATCAAAATGACAATCGCCTGCAAAATGCCCATCCAAAGAGAGAGCACCGGAATCATCGAATTGCCATGGAAGAATGGCCAATTAATTTCAATCGCAATCAGGACCGCACAGATCCAGGTCCACCATCCATGGTAATGCTTCAGCCAAATGACAATCGCATAGACCAAGTTTAACATCATCAAGACAATTAGTCCGACAATCGCCAGATTCTGTTGCCAAATTGGCAGTTGCAGAAACATGGACCCACCAACTGACAAAGCAACAAAGATGTAAACTCCTGCAAATAAAGCGAGCAGGACATTGACAAACTTTAAGCAGAACAACAAGATATGCTTGTTATCAGTCAAGCTTGGCATATTGGTGAAGACCAGCCCGGCAATGACAGTGATCGAAAGTAATAACTCATTGATCATAGTTAACCACTCTTGATCCATTGATAAAAAGGCCGGCCAACTGGTAAAGATCGAAGCAAAGGTAAAGCCTAGCGTAATTATCAATAGCGAATTCTGCACAATCCGAATCGAGCGTTTTTCAATAATAAAATATAATCCTGCAATGACGATAAATAATAGGGCAAAGAAAATAATTGGTAGATAAAAACTCAGGTGAACCTTCACCCCAATTAGTTGATTACGATAGATCTCCGTCCCCATCACAAAGAATAAGTCGCCACTTGCTAAAAGTGACAAGATCGCTAAGACCCACTTGAAGATCTTAGTTTGTTTTCCATTCATTTTCATAATGAAACTTCCTCCATTAGCAGTCTAACATAATAAGCTAAACTAGTCTTGTCTTTGCCGGTTTTAGTCTGCTAAAATATTCAATAACAAGGAATCCTAAATGCCTGAAGATTCCCTTGTTAAAACTCGAACACAGAAAAGGTCATCTTCATTAATTGAGGATGACCTTTTCTTTTTATTAAAATTCGACTTTAACTACTTCACCGCTACTGTAGTAATGCACGCCGCTATTGTTTTTGAGGCCAATTTTTCCTTGATCATCAATTGCCACCACTTGGCCAGTGATCTTTTGTCGGCCGAGTTTGAGGGTAACCATTTGCTGTAAGAGTAGCGATTTTTGGCGGTAAAGTTCTAGAAATGAGAGATCAAGGTAGTGCGTCGTCGCACTTTTAACCGCCAAGAATAATTCTTTAGTTAATCTGTCTCGATTAACCTGGTCTTGCGTAATGCTCCCAGCTTTTGACCTTAAGTTTTCAGGGAAATGGGAAGTGGTTAAATTAATGCCTACCCCAATGACTAAATCATTAGCTACTTTTTCCGTCAAAATCCCAGCAATTTTTTTACCATGCAAATACAAATCGTTGACCCATTTGATTCGAAAAGGTAATTGAGGGAATTCTGCTGCTAAGACCTTGACGATGGCGGTCGCAATGGCTGGAGTTAAAAGACTTTTTTTACTTTCCAGAAAGTTAAAATCTGGCAATGCCAGACTGAAATAGATTCCAGTATCTTTTGGGGAATAAAATGACCGCCCTTGTTTACCGTAGCCAGCAGTTTGCTTTTCAGCAATAAAGACCGCGTTTTCGCGATGCACCTGCAAATATTCTTTCGCACAGTCTTGGGTTGAGGGAGTTTCCGCTAACCAAAATTCTTGCATTATCTTAAGTGAACACCTTTATCAACGAAAATTACATCACCAGTAACACCGCTAGCCAAATCACTCATCAAGAAGACACAAGTATTACCAACTTCCATTTGAGTAACGTTAACGCCATCAACAGTTTCACTTTGAGATTCTTTAATGAGCTCTGAGTGGCCCTTGATGCCTGAAACAGCTAAGGTCCGCATGGCCCCTGCAGAAATTGCATTTACGCGAACACCAGCAGGTCCTAAGTCACGAGCTAAGTAACGCATCCCTGACTCTAAGGCAGCCTTAGCAATCCCCATCGTATTGTAGTTAAGTAAAGCTCGGTCACTACCCATGTAAGTCAAAGTCACGATGCTGGCTGGATTATTTAAAATCTTAGCGCCAGCTTTAGCAACTGCCAACAATGAGTATGAAGAAACATCAAGCGCTTGACCAAAGCCTTCACGAGTTGAGTTCAATATTGAACCACCTAATTCTTCCTTCTTAGCAAAGGCAATGGCATGAACAATCCCGTCAATCTTGCCAAAATGACTCTCCATCGTGCTAAAAGCTTGATCAATACTGCTATCGCTTGAAACATCGCATTCAATTAAACGATCTTCATCATCAACTAACTTCGAAATAAACTTCTTCAAGCGTTCATTTTGGTAAGTGTAAATAACTTCTGCACCTTGCTCAGTCATGGCTTGCGCACAACCCCAAGCAATTGAACGATTGTTAGCCACACCCATGACTAAGATCTTTTTTCCGTCTAAAATTCCACTCATGATTTTCACCTAAAATTTTCTAAATCTTTCATAACGCCGTTTTAACAACTCATCATCACTCATTGCCTGCAGTTTAGCTAATTCTGTTTCCAAGCGCTGCTTAATATTGCGGCAAACCACTGTATGATCAGCTGGTTCATCGATAATACCTTCAATGACATCTAGTGATAATAAATCTTCTGGCGTTAACTTCATCTTGCTGGCTGCTTCGGCCACTTTATCGGCATCTTTCCAAAGAATAGAGGCAAAGCCTTCTGGCGACAAGACTGAATACATACTGTTTTCAAGCATCCAGACCTCATTCCCACACGCTAAGGCTAAAGCACCACCGGAGCCACCTTCCCCGTACATCACCGTGATGATTGGGGTTGCCATTTGCCCAATTTGTAGTAAATTCTGGGCAATGGCTTCACCTTGACCGTTTTCTTCTGCGCTTTTACCAGGATAAGCCCCGGCCGTATCAACGAATAAGAAAACTGGTCGATGAAACTTAGCTGCATTTTTGACTAAGCGCAAAACTTTCCGATACCCACTTGGTTCTGGTTGACCAAAGTGCTTTTGCATTCTTTCTTCAAGACTGTGACCACGACTAGTCGTGATCACAGTCACTGGTTGACCATTAAAAGTAGCTAGACCGCCAACAATTGCTGGATCATCGCCGCTTAAGCCGTCACCATGTAATTCAAAGAAATCTGGAAACAGTTGCAAGCGTAATTCATGTCCTGAAACATGCACTTCTGAGCGAGCGGCTTTGACCACGTCCATTGCTACTCTATTCATTGCTTTCACTTCCAAACTGTAATAACCAACTAAGCGTGTCTTTTTCATTTTGCCGTTTAACGATGTGATCGATAAACCCGTGCTTTAACACGTTTTCCGCGTCTTGCAAATCAGGAGCGATTTTTTCATGAATGGTCTGTTCAATCACTCTTCTTCCGGCAAAACCAACCATGGCATGAGGTTCAGCTAAAGTAATGTCACCTTCGGTCGCAAAACTAGCGGTCACTCCACCAGTAGTTGGATCAGTTAAAACAACGATATAGAGTAAGCCTGCTTGACTATGCTTAGCAACCGCATTTGAGACCTTCGCCATTTGCATTAAGGATAAAATTCCTTCCTGCATTCTGGCTCCACCTGAGGCAGTGAACAGCACAACTGGCAATTTTTCAACAGTTGCTTTTTCAAACAAACGCGTCAACTTTTCACCTGTCATTTGTCCTAAAGAACCCATGATAAAGGTTGGATCCATAATGCCTAAGGCAAAAGCTTGATGCTTAATATGAGCTAATCCGGTTAAGACGGATTCACCTAAGCCACTATTTTTATGGGCCTTAGCTACCTTTTGCTTATAACCTGGAAATTCCAAGGGATCAGAAGGAACAATATCTTGATCCCATTCTTCAAAGTCATCAACTAGCCAAGCGACCCGCTTTTTGGCTGCCAGGCGGAAGCCATAATCGCAATTGGGACAAGTTAAATATTCATCTAACTGATTAGTAAAAATTTCAGTGCCACATTTTGGGCATTTCCGAATTAACCCATCGGGGACCCGATCGTCAGCTGCTTTATCCGCTTTAATGTGCAAGGCAGTTGGCGTATTTTTATGCTGATACAGCTTCATCCTTTAAACTTTCCTTCCACTTTAGTAAAAATTCTTTTTCTAAATAAGTATTAGTAAAGTTGCCGGCAATGAATCCTGGATCATTCAAGATTGCCAGGTGAAATTCTTGATTGGTATGAATGCCGCGTAAAATTAACTCATGCAATAATCGTTTCATCTTAGCAATTGCTTCAGCTCTAGTTCTGCCAAAGGCTACAACTTTTGCTAACATTGAATCGTAGAATGGTGAAATTTGTTCATTTTGATATAAGGCCGTATCAATGCGCATCCCTGGATTACCAATTGGCAAGAATAAGTAATCAACTTTGCCGACTGAAGGCATAAAGTTATTTTCAGGATCTTCTGCATTAATTCGACATTCAATAGCATGGCCCTTGGCCTTCAAATCTGCTTGCGTAAACGGCAACTTTTCACCACTAGCAACCTGAATTTGTGCCTTAACGAGATCAACACCCGTCACCATTTCGGTTACAGTGTGTTCAACCTGAATTCGGGTATTCATTTCCATAAAGTAAAAATGATGATCTTGATCCATTAAGAACTCAATTGTCCCAGTATTGACATAGTCGGCTGCTTCGGCCGCTTGGACGGCGATTTGGCCTAAATGTGCTCTTTCTTCATCAGTGATTAAGTCGCAAGGACTTTCTTCGAGCACCTTTTGCTTATTTCTTTGCAAAGAACAATCACGTTCTGGGAAATAAACGGTTTGACCAAATTGATCACGGAAGATTTGAACTTCAATGTGCTTGACATTCTGCATGACTTTTTCAAGATACATGCGATCATCACCAAAGTCAGTCTTAGCTTCACTTTGGGCAGATGCTAAAGCAGCAGCCATATCTTCCGGACGAGCAACTTGCCGAATACCTTTACCGCCACCGCCAGCAGCGGCCTTTAATAAAACGGGATAACCAATCTTAGCAGCAATTGTTTTAGCTTCATCAGCTGAATCAATGAAACTTTCACTGCCTGGAGTAACAGGCACGCCGTGCTTGATCATCATTTGCCGCGCATGTTCCTTGTTACCCATCAAGTCAATGGTTTCAGCCTTAGGTCCAATAAAGGTTAAGCCACATTCTTGGCACATTTTAGCAAAGTCGGCACTTTCAGATAAAAAGCCATATCCTGGGTGAATGGCTTCTGCACCGGTACCAACTGCAGCAGCCAAAATATTTTTAATATTTAAATAAGAACTACTTGGTTGCGGACCACCAACACAAACCGCTTCATCAGCCAGTTGAACGTGCAAACTATCCTTGTCAGCAGTTGAATAAATGGCGACCGTCTTAATGCCCATTTCTCTTAAAGAGCGAATAATGCGCACGGCAATTTCGCCACGATTAGCTACTAAAACTTTCTTAAACATCCTGCTTCACCTAACCAATCATGAAAGTTAATTCTGCTTCAGCGATATTACGGCCATTGACGGTCGCCACACCCTGACCAACACCGATATTGCGCTTAATTTTTGTTAAACGCGTTGTTAATACTAATTGGTCTCCTGGATGAACATCGCCAAAGAACTCGGCTTGTTTAATCCCGCCGAAATACGCTGTCTTACCAGCAAAATCATTTTTACTTAATAAAGCCACAGCTCCAGTTTGCGCTAAGGCTTCAATAATTAATGGTGCTGGGAAAACTGGATTAGTCTTTGAACTAGCATGAACAAAGGGTTCATTAAAGTTTACGCTGTGAAGAGCCTGGGCACTAAGGCCAGCCTTTAATTCAGTGACGCGATCAATTAACAACATGGGATAATGGTGTGGGATAATTTTTTCAATTTCAGCGATTCCTAATTCCGTCATGCTTAATCTTCCTCTACTGTAATCAAAGGTTGGTCAACTTCAACCAAGTCTTCGTTTTCAACATTAACTGCTGTTACCGTACCAGTTAAATCACTCTTGACTTCAGTCATCATCTTCATGGCTTCAATGATACAGATGGTATCACCGGCTTTAACATGATCACCTGGCTTAACAAAGGCTGGTTGACCCGGCTTAGCTTGTAAATAGACAATCCCAACAATTGGTGCTTTAATCGCCTTACCAGTTGCCTTTTTAGGAGCTGGTGCTGGTGCATTTTCAGTTTCAACTGCCTTGGTAGCTGCAGGAGCCTTAACAGGATTAAGCGTAGCTTGTGGATTGTTATTTTGACGATTCTTACTCAAATATAAATGAAAATCACCGTCATCAATTTTCAATTCTCGCACATCAGAATTTTCAAACCGATCCATCAAGGCTTGAATTTGATCTAATTCCATTTATTGTTCATCCCATTTCTTAAAAGCTAACACTGCATTATGTCCACCAAAACCAAAGGAATTGGAAATCGCATATTTAGCAGCTTTTGTTTGATTATCTTGGTTTACTAACTTAACTTCACATTCTGGATCTTGGTTAAAACAGCCAACGTTCATTGGCAACTTACCTACGTTTAAACTGGCGACTGTAATCACCGCTTCAATCGCACCAGCAGCACCTAATAAGTGACCAGTCATCCCTTTAGTAGAGCTGACTAAAACATCGCTATCTTTACCAAAGACCTGATTGATTGCCTTGGCTTCACCGCTATCATTGGCATGTGTTGCGGTACCATGAGCATTCACATAATCGACTTGCTCCGGCTTAATA
Organism: Lactobacillus xujianguonis; assembly: GCF_004009905.1. Classification (GTDB taxonomy): domain Bacteria; phylum Bacillota; class Bacilli; order Lactobacillales; family Lactobacillaceae; genus Lactobacillus; species Lactobacillus xujianguonis. The sequence continues at coordinate 7,671 of NZ_ML136890.1, read as the reverse complement.
CCTGCCTCTTCGATTGCTAATGACATGGCTCTGGCAGCACCTTCACCCTCTGGATCTGGAGAAGTAATATGGTAAGCATCACTAGTTGCGCCATAACCAACCACTTCGCCGAGGATCTTAGCGCCACGAGCTTGGGCATGTTCTAAACTTTCGAGCACCATCGCACCAGCACCTTCACCTAAAACAAAGCCGTTACGGTCTTGATCAAATGGCAAAGAAGCATGTTCCGGATCAGTACTTTGTGATAAAGCAGTTAAAGCAGCAAAACCAGAAATTGCTGTTTCGTTAATGGTTGCTTCAGAACCACCCGCAATCATGGCTTCAGCACGGCCTTCTTTAATTTGACGGTAGGCTTCACCAATTGAATTGGTACCAGTGGCACAAGCCGTCACAATGGAAGTTGAAATATTTTTAGCATGGAACCGAATTGAGATATTACCAGCTGCCATGTTGGCAATGGCCATGGGAATAAAGAATGGTGAAACGCGGCGTGGTCCTTTATCATGCATGCGGATCACTTGATCTTGAATGGTAGTCAAACCGCCAATTCCTGAACCGTAGATCACACCTAAGTCTTCTGGCTTAGTGTTTTCTTCATTAAGTCCAGCCATTTCAACTGCTTCAGCTGCTGTTTGGACTGCATATTGGGAATAAAGATCCATCCGGCGGGCTTCTTTTTTACCAACATAATCACGTGGATCGAAGTCATCGACTTCTCCTGCCACCGTGATTCCCGTTTGACTGGCATCAAACTTAGAAATTGGCTTAATGCCGATTTTGCCGTTCAACGTATTTTCTACAAAGTTTTTTAATCCATTACCATTTGGAGCAATTGCGCCCATACCAGTAATTACAACTCGGTGCATGCTGTCCTCCTAAATTGTCATTCCACCATCAACGACGACTGTTTGACCCGTAATGTAGTCATTTTGGGCCAAAAAAATAGCAGTCTGCGCTATTTCACTAGGTTCACCCCAGCGCTTCAATGGAATCTGCTGTAAAATATTCTCTTTTACCCGCTCAGATAACTTCTGCGTCATCTCAGTGTCAATCATTCCTGGCGCAATCGCATTCACACGAATACTGCGTAACGCCGCTTCACGCGCAACGGATTTAGTCAGCCCAACTAAGCCCGCCTTAGCAGCGGCATAATTGGCTTGACCAGCGTTACCATGTAAGCCAACGACACTTGACATATTAATAATGACACCAGAGCGTTGTTTATTCATTTTCTTTAGAATTGCCTTGGTTAAGAAGAATGGCACTTTCAAATCTAAGTTCATTACTTCGTCATAATCATGCTCGCGCATGCCGATAAACATCTTGTCGCGGCCAATGCCAGCGTTATTGATTAAGACATCGATTTGGCCATATACATCCCAAGCTTCTTCAGCAAAAGCCTTTAAATCACTTTGCGCAAGATCAGCTTGCAAATAGTGATAAGTGGCTCCAGCTGCTTCAAGCTCGCTTTTTAATTCTTCCGGCATCTCTTCATGACGTCCATTAACTAAGACTTTAGCGCCTTGCTTTGCAAAAGCCACCGTCATGCTGGCGCCAATCCCGTGAGTAGAACCGGTAATCAGAACTACTTTATTTTTCAGCTTCATTTTCTGCCTCAACAAATTCTTGATACTGATCAAAATTCTCAATATTGTAACGCTTCAGCTTACGATCTACTTGGCGAGCAAAACTTGATAAAGTCTTCCCTGGGCCAATTTCAAGGGTTGAATCAATTCCTTGATTTTCAACTAAATAAGCTAAATCGTCACCAAAATGAGTTGGTACTGCTAATTGCTTTTCCATAATTTCTGCCCAGTCAGTCGTAAATGGCTTAACTGTAGTGTTAGAAATTACCGGATAAGTAGTTTGCTTGAAGTTAACCTCTTGCAAACGATCATGCATTTTTTGACGGGCACCATTAAACAATGGCGTGTGGAAAGCCCCATTGACCCGTAAGTTAACTACTCGCTTAGCAGCTTTGGCTTCACTAATTGCTTCAGCAGCATCATCAACATCTTGCTTAACGCCGCCAATCACGACTTGACTTGGTGAATTGTAATTAGAGAGATAAACTTGTTTATTTTGTTTCTTCAAAGTCGCGATAATCTCATTCACTTTGTCTAAGTCAGGCTTGACTAAAGCAGCCATTCCGTTATCAACCTTGTCGGCATCTGCTTGCATGTAGCGAGCCCGATCACTAACTAAACTGATCGTGTCTGCTAAAGGCAAAGCATCACTAGCAAACATGGCCCCACATTCACCTAAGGATAGACCAACCATGCCAGCAATTGGCAAAGCTGGCAAGTCTCGCTTAAGCATGCAGAACACACCTGCTTCAAAGGCAATCAAGGCTGGTTGCACATGAATTGTCTTGTTTAATTCATCGTGTTCATCTTTAAAGAGGGCCACAATATCTTGCTGACTAGCTTCACTAGCCGTCTCAATGGTTTCTTTAAAAAGTGGATCCGCCAGAAAGTCCAAGCCCATTCCTGCTTTTTGAGCACCTTGACCACTAAAAAGAATTCCTAATTTCATTCTTTTTATTTGTCCATTTCTGCTTTTACAAAGTCAACTAATTGACCAATAGTAGTAATGCCATCATCTGGATCTAATTCGATGTCGTACTTGTCTTCTAATTCGTTTAAGATTTCAAACAAGTCTAAGCTGTCAGCATCCAAGTCTTCTTTGATGTTAGTGTCCAAAGTAATCTTGTCTGGTTCAACATCTAATTCATCTTGAGCGATTGCTTGTACGTCTTTTAAAATTTCTTCTTTAGTCATGTCTATCTTTTCCTTTTCTTTTAATACTTAATAATGACGGTTCCAGTAGTTAAGCCACCACCAAAACCACTGAGGGCAATAATGTCACCCTGCTTAACAATGTCTTTTTCTATGCATTGAGCAAGTAAAATTGGCTCACTAGCAGCTGAGGTGTTACCAACTTCATCAATGTTAATTGGAAACTTCTCTAGCGGCTGTTTAAGTCGCTTAGCAACCTGCGTAATAATCCGGCTGTTAGCTTGATGCAGTAAAAAATGATTAATCTGCTCAAGATTAATGCTAGCTTTGTCAGCAGCCCGTTTTAAAGAATTAGGTACTTCATGAGTCGCAAAGCGATAAACATCCCGGCCGGCCATCTGAAAAGCCGTCATCTGGCGAGAATTGTTAACATAATCAGCTTGTGGAGCAGTATGACCAGCAATTAGTTTGTCACCACTTTCACCAAAGACGCGTAAGTCACTGGCTAAAAAGTGGTGCTCACTACTAGCTTGAAGCAAAACCCCACCAGCTCCATCGCCAAACAAAACAGCGGTGGAACGATCATGCCAATCAATTAACTTGCTCAGAACCTCGCTGCCAATTACTAAGGCTTTTTGCCAAGAATTGGCGACCATCATATCGCGCGCAACGGAAAAAGCAAAGGAGAAACCAGAGCAAGCAGCTGACAAGTCAAAAGCAACTGCCTTTTGGGCACCGATTTTTCCTTGAACCATGGCAGCGGTACTAGGGGTCATATTATCTGGTGACATCGTTGCTACAATGATTAAATCAAGGTCTTCAGCTTGAGTATCGGCTTTAGTTAACAAATCTTGAGCAACTTTGACTGCTAAATCAGACGTATTTTCATCAGTGCTAAGATGTCTTTGCTTGATCCCCGTTCTCTCGGTGATCCATTCATCAGACGTATCCATGATTTGGCTTAATTGGTCATTCGTGACCACGCGCTCAGGAGTCGTCCAACTGCTTGCCGCAATTTCAATATCCTTCACTTTGTCATTCAATCCAATCTAATGTGCATTCACAAATTTTTCCAAATTCTTAAACGCATGATAAATCGTTTCTAGTTCATCTTGATCCAGATTCTGCAAGAAACTCCGCACCATCATGTTGTGGTAAGCCCGGTAAGCCCGACATAAAACGCGGCCCTTCTTGGTTAACTTCAACCTAACGATCCGGCGATCTGTCTCATCTCTTACTCGCTCGGCATAGCCTTTCTTAACTAAGCGATCAACCGTCGAAGTCACGGTCGCCCGTGATAAGTGCAGTTTCTTCGCCACTTCTGAAGTAGTTAACTGTTCATACATGGTAATGGCATCAATGGCATGCATTTCTTTAACGGTTAAATCCTTGAAGCGACTTTTCTTCAATTCTTGTTCTTCAATGCGGTTAATTCCGTAGTAAGTGTTGTACAATGCGTCGTTAATTTCTTTATATAAATGATTCATAGGAATTCCTCTAATTTAGTTCAATATTCGAATATTTTTTACTTCAAACTAAATTATAGAATAAAAGGTTTTTTCTAACTAAAAGAAATACAACTTTGCACTGCAGGCTAATTCCTCACCGAGTAAAGCTTGAGCTTCAAAGCCGTCATCTTTTTGACTGCGGTTAACCTTGATGGTTAATTGATCACCAGGTTTGACCATTTTATGAAAACGGGCCTTTTTTACTTGCTGCAACTTGAGGTGCTTGTGAGTTAAAACTTCAACCGCTTGAACTAAGCTTTCAATGATTAACACTCCTGGCATTACAGGATTACCAGGAAAGTGTCCTTGAAAGAAATTCTCGTTCATGCTGACACTAGCCTTAGCCGTTAATGACTGCTCATCGCTGGCTTCAACTTCATCTAAGAAGCTGAGCGGTGCGCTTTTACCAGTTAATTGTGAGATTGCTGCGGCATTCATCTTCACTATCTTCACCTCCAAAGTATGTCGCTTATCAAATAGTTTGATGTTCTAACTATTTGATAAGCAAATTATATGACTTGTTTATCAATTGTCAACGATTTATTCATTTGTATAGCATTACTTTCCCGATTAGACAGGTAAAGCAAAAAAATAAAGTTTTTTTGAACACAAAAGATTGACAAATACCTTAATCCATATTATTGTATTACTCAAGTAGTACACTAAAACGGGAATAGATTTGAGGTAATCATCATGACTGAAATTCTTAAAGTAGACCAAGTTACTAAAACTTATGGCAAGAAAAATGAAAAGCAATATCAAGTATTAAAGAACGTTAACTTTACAGTTGAAAAAGGTGAATTCGTTGGCATCATGGGGGCTTCTGGATCCGGTAAAACCACCCTCTTGAATATCCTTTCAACTTTGGACAAGCCGACAACTGGAAATGTGTTTGTTAACCAACAAGACATTACTTTGCTAAAGAAAAATCAAATGGCCGACTTCCGTGGCAAAGAAATTGGCTTTATCTTCCAAGATTTTAATTTGTTGGAAAATTTAACCAACCGCGAAAACATTGCCTTACCTTTATCATTGCAAAACGAAAAGCCAAGAGTGATTGAACAAAAAGTTCGCCAAATTGCTGATCGCTTAGGGATTGCTCATATTTTGGATAAGTATCCGGCTGAAATTTCCGGTGGGCAAAAACAAAGAGTTGCTTCTGCTAGAGCTTTGGTTCATAATCCGGCCATTCTTTATGGTGATGAACCAACCGGTGCCCTTGATTCAAAATCAGCCACTGAATTACTTGAAACAATGAGTGACTTAAATCAAAAAGACCATGTCTCAATCTTAATGGTTACTCATGATCCATATTCAGCTTCTTACACACAAAGAATTCTCTTTATCAAGGATGGGAAGATTGGTAAGGAATTACGCAAAAATGGCAAGAGCAATGAAGAATTTTACCAAGACATTATTGCTGAACTCGGCCGTCGTTAGAAAGGAAGATTTATCATGCTTTGGAAATTATCATTAACAGGCCTCAAAAGCCGATTTAAAGATTATGCGATTCTCTTCTCCGGTTTAACTTTGGCCGCTGCGATCTTTTACATGTTCTTATCAATCGCATTAAACGAATCTTTCACAAAAGGAGCCCTTGCCATCGCCTTTGCCACAACGCGTTTTGTCTTCGTGTTTGGGATTGCACTTCTTGCCTTAATCACTTTTGTCTACATCACGTACGCCAACAGTTTCTTGCTAAGTATGCGGAAAAAAGATTACGGCATGTATATGATGCTGGGTGCAAGAACGAGCAAGATTGGACAATTGATTTTCAATGAAACTTTAGTCGTTGGTTTACTGGCAACTATCTTAGGTTCAGTCATCGGAATTGGTTTAACTCAATGGGTTTCAACCACCTTGATTTCTCAACTTGGGTTAGTCATCCATAAATTTGTTGGTTTTTACTTACCAGCTTTTCTGTGGACGATCGATTTCTTCACAGTCCTCTTCTTCCTAGCTGCTTTTTGGAATCGACACCAATTAGTTAAAGCTAATGTCATCAACCTTTTACATGAAGATCAAAAGCCGGTTAAAATTCGCCACAATAAATTCGTGAAGTTGATCGAAGCAATTTTAGGGATTGGCTTATTAGCTACCGGTTACATCGCAATGGCCCATGCGATTGAGTTAAAATTAAATGCGATCACCATTGCCTTCTTTACCATTGTGATTGGTTCCTACTTCACCTTTGACTCCTTCTTCACCACTGTTATTGATCTGTTAAGAGCAAATAAAAAGTTCAAATTCAAGAATTTACACGCCTTTACTTTAGGTCAATTAAAATTCAGATTAACTGACTACACTCGTATTCTTTCTATTGTTTCAATTCTTTTTGCTTTGGCCCTTGGTGCGATTACTGTCGGCTTAAACTTTAATAGCATGACTGATCAAGCCACTGAAACCACCTACTACGACGTAGTCTTATTTAACAAAGATGCTGCTGTAAAAAAGCAATTAAAGAAAGTTTCAATTAAAGAAAAAGCTGCTTTAAACTACAAACTGATTACTACTGGTAAAGGCAAAAAGGCAGAAAAAATCCTTTATGTTTCTGAACCAGAAATTGCTAAGAGCAAATTGCGTTATCGTTACTACAAGATCAATAAAAACAACACGACTGATACAAACCAAGCTTATACGGAAACAATCACTCTCGCTAAGCTCAAGAGCAAGAATGAAAATGCGCGCATGTCATTAGAAAATATGACTGCTTTTCCAACTTCAATTAGCCAAGTTAAGATGGTTAGTCAAAAACAATACGACCAACTTAAAGCTCCTAACCAACATATTGAATACTTGGTAGTCAATGACTTTAAGCGTAACTTCGCTAATGTTGATAAATTGCAAGATGCTGCTAACAAGACTTTAAATAAGCAAGCAGGAATTACTCCCGAAAATATTGAAATGGCTACTAACTTTACCAAGGCTATGCAATACCGTTTAGTATTAGGGATTGCTTCTGGTTTTGAATTCATGGGCTTCTTCTTAGGCCTAGCTTTCCTAGCAATGCTAGCTTCAACCTTAATGTTTAAGGTATTATCTGGTACTAATAGTGACCGTCCACGTTACAAGATGCTTTGGAAAATCGGAACTAGAGAAAAACTATTAAAGGCTTCGATTGCTAAAGAAATTGGTACACTTTTCGCTTTACCTGCAATCTTAGGAATCATCAATGTGCTCTTCGGTTTGCAATTCTTTAAAACCCTTCTACGTGATCCTTACGACAAGATTTGGATTCCATTCACCATTTTCTTAGTCCTCTACTTGATCTACTATTTCATTACTGTGAAATTATACGGTAAGCGTCAAAAACTGAAGTATATTGAAAAAGCGGTCTAGCTTTGATACAGAGTGTATCTGCTAGGCCGCTTTAGTATGCTTCTCTTTTGTTTTACATACTTTCTGAACTTCTTTTGTCCATGGTA
>NZ_ML136889.1 GCF_004009905.1 Lactobacillus xujianguonis | reverse complement strand
AAAGTAATCACCGTAAGTATACTTATCGCGTTAAAGGCCAAGGCAAATATTGGTCTGAAGCTGGTGCCGAAGGCATGCTTCGAATTCTAACTTGCATCAAGAATGGAGACTTAGAAGAATGGCTCAACAGTGATTTTGAAACGAGCAAACTAATTAGCTTAGACCGTAAGAAATTACAAGCCGCAGCTAGAGATAGTTTGAGAATCCGTCACGAAATCCATACCGGTATTCAACACGGAGCCTTAACAGCAGCAGTAGTTGGTGGCAGCTATTTAAGTAAATTCAATCGGATGTTAAATCACATAAATTATTAAGAAATTAAGGTCAGACTAATGGTTTTTGAGTAACCGCAAAAACTTTGACACTTACAATTGTTAGTGAATAATTGACAGCGAGCCCTTTTTAGCGCAAACTTATGGGGGAGTAAATTTGGGAGATTAATATGCAAACAATTGATAATTCTCTCTTACAAGTCTCTGTCGATGAGAATGGAGCCCAGATGAATCATCTGGTGAAGTTAGCAGATAACTTTGATTATTTGCAAGATAGAGAAGGGCAAGAGCACGTGACCGTTGCGTTTCCAGCATTAGGTCACGACGATAACTGGGCGCTGAAGCTCCCTTGGACCGTTGTGGATAAGGGAGATGCGCGCGTCAGCTTAACTTTGATTGATACGCCTAAAAGCTACAAGAAGTTTCCATATCACTTTGAAGTGATGGTGACTTATGCCATTGAAGGTAATCAACTAAATGTTTCTTTTTACCTCAAGAATAATTCTAATAAGGACATGCCATTTTCTTTAGGCTTTTTGATGCCATTAAGCCAGGAGTGGCAGGCTCAAACAGAATTGAATAAATTGGTTTTGACTGGACCAGAGAATCATTCGGGTGAATTAACGTCAACTGACTTTAAGTTGCAATTTGCTGACCAAAAGGCAGATTGTGTGTGTGAAACTACTCTGAATAAAGAGAGCGACCGCACCTTTAAGTTGAGTTTTACTATCGCTTAAGAGGTAATGATTTTAATAAGATAGAAAGAGCAGTCCGACAAGGCCTGCTTTTTTTGATATAATACATTCATTGTTGATTAACAAAATGTAGGTAGTAAATGAGATGAAAAATAACGAAAATAAACCGGCACAGAGCCGCGTTCAACTACACGCCAAAGATTATAACAAAAAATATCATGTTTTAGCCTGGGTGATTACTGCAATTGTAGTAATAGCTTTGGGAGCAGGGGCTTATTTCGGCTATGTTTATTTCAAAACTAAAAATGCCATTGATAAGACTTATGACCCTCAAACTCAAGTCCACATCAAAAAAGGTGAATTTAATGGTAAGAAGCGCTTCGCCGTTTTGCTGTTAGGGACTGATACCGGGGCTTTGAACCGTAAGGAAAAGCGGGGAAATACTGATACTATTATTCTTGCCATCGTTAACCCAGCTAAGAAACGCTACAGCCTAGTTTCTGTTCCGCGTGATACCATGGCGCAGATGATTGGTACAGATGAATTTAAAGTTCAAAAAATTAACGCCGCCTATAACATCGGCGGACCCAAGATGGCGATGGCCACTGTTTCAAAATTAATAAATGTTCCCCTGAAATACTATGCCATGGTCAACATGGGCGGAATTATGAAGATGATCCGTTATGTTGGCGGGATTAATATTCGGCCTAATTTAAGTTTTGAATATGGCGGTTATGTCTTTAAGAAAGGACAATTAACGCACATGGGCGGGGCAGGTGCACTTGCTTATTCAAGAATGCGTTATGACGATCCGCGTGGTGACTATGGTCGGCAAGAACGGCAACGGCAAGTAATTGTGACTTTGATTAAGAAGGCCATTTCAGTCAGTTCTTTGTCGAATCTTGATTCCATTTTGACTTCGGTGTCAGGTAACGTGAAGACTAACTTGCCATTCAATGCCTTGCAGCAGATTGCTCTTAACTATCGTGATAGTGCTGAGCATGAAAAGAGTGACTACTTGCATGGTTACTCAGCTACGATTAATGAGGCTGCATATCAAATTCAACCAACTAAGGAATTACAACGAATTTCCGACTATTGCCGCAAAGAATTAGGCTTAGCACCAGAAACCCTCAGCAATAATGAAACCTACCAAAATGAAATGAACATTTCTAATGGTTTCAAGTTTGATAGTGGAAAAGTGCAAGAATATCATATTTATGATGATTATTCTGCTGGGAGTGGTGATAACTAATGGCGCGATTTTTAGCGATTGTAATTGGATATATTTTTGGCAATTTTTTGTTTGCCATGATTGTTGGACGGTTAGCGCTGAAGGCTGATCCAACCAAGGTAGGTTCTGGTAATCCCGGAACTGCCAATATGGGTGCCGTCTTTGGCAAGAAGTGGGGCATTTTAACTTGCATTGGTGATTTATTGAAAACCGCCATTGCCTTGTTAATTGTGCACTTCACCTTACCAGGAGAAATTAATCTAGTTTATGCAGGTTTAGGCCTCATTTTAGGACATTGCTTCCCAATCTGGCACCACTTTGCTGGTGGTAAAGGAGTAGCGGTGTCAGCTTTAGTTGCAGTAACGTATGACTGGAAGGCGGGGTTAATCACTTTGCTGATTGCTTTGGTATTAACTGCCATTATGCAGAATTTGACGATTCCGCCTTTGGTCTTTATGTTACTGTTCAGCCTTTATACACTTGTTCATGCTAGAGAAGCAGGCATTGTCTTTTTGGTGATCACGTTAATCATGGTCATCAAGTTTTGGCATGATATTATTGATTTCTTTACAGGAAAAGGTAAAAAAGTTGATATTTTACTTTCTCTTAAGAAAAAATTAGGCATAAAAGTGCAATAATGGAGAACTGTAAATACTAATTAGTGAGGATTCGAGATTAACAATGAAAGAAAGCAAAAAGAAATCTTTGACAGTTTGGCAGATTATTTGCCTACTTGCTGCTACTTTCTTCATGTTGGTACAGATCTATCAATTCGGTGGGACGCTTAGTCGTTTTCCACTTGGAAGTTTATTAAGATTTGTTTCCATCATGGCAAGTAACGCGACGATGATTTTCATTCCGATGGTCTTCGGTGCGGTTTACAGTAAGCGAAAAGTTCATCCAATGGAAGGCTTACGCTTCTGGATTCTAGCAGTTGTTACTTTGATACTGTTTTATCTAGTTTACTTCTTTAGATTACCTGGCCGTTTCAATATGTGGCGGTTATGGGGAGTATTCTTCCCAATCTTAACTAGTACTTCAGTAACTTTAGCCGGAATTATTTTCAGTTTTCTGGTGCAACCATACTTGTATGATTTGCAACACAAGATTACCACTAAGCAAAATCTGTTAATTTTAAGTTTACTGACAGTAGTTGGTTTTGCTACTAGTGCTGGTACCATGGACTTCAAATATTCAATCTATGGTGTGTACTTAATTTTGTATTTCGCTTGGGGGATGTTCCTAGCCAATACCAAGATTAGTAGCAAAGCCTTTAAATGGACACTTTTAGGTGGATTTGTTTCCTTCCTAGTTGTCTTTATTGGGGTACCAGGCTTTAACGGTGTTTACTGGTATCAATTACTTTCTGGTCGTAGCGGCGGACTTGATTCTTGGAACCGTTTCTTCCTCAACAATCCAAGTTCACCGTTTATGGCTTTGATGGTGATTGCCATCTTCTTGATTTTTAGAAAAGTTATTGCAGCTTACACTAGTCGGGAAATGCGTTACTTCATTCCTGTAATTGTGCTAATGGAAGCACCAGTTTCGGGCTCATTTATGAAGTCTTTCCGCTTCACTGCTAGTGCTGGTTTCAACAAGTTCTTGATGGTCATCATCATGATGATTGTGGTCTTACTTTTAGGTAAGCTTTACAACAAGTACTTGTTTAGAATTAAACCGCTGCGCCGGGCAATGCTCTTTGCAAGTAAGCGTGATAATTTAGCACAATTAGTTGAAGATACTTGGGCTAAATTCTTAAGTTGGGCATACGAGCACCGGATTCAATTAATGACTTGGGGTTGGTTCTACATTGTCAGCTTCATTTCATTCTTAATTGAATCAGATGAATTGCGGATTCAAATTACAACTGCCACGGACATTAATGCAGTCATTTTCTTGCTCGGGACGAGATTCTTTGCCATTATTTTGACAACGATCTTCCTGGACGCCATGTTCACGATTTTCTACTTTGTGACTACGCGTTACTGGACTTCTAATGTCTTGGTAACGGTAATCACCATTGGTTGGGCGGTTGCCAACAAGGTTAAGCTTAACTTACGTGGGGAACCAATTTATCCAAGTGAATTAAGCGAAGCTACCAACATGAAGACTTTGATCCCAATGATTGGGCAAAGTTTATTGATTGTTGTAGGAATTGCCTTGATAATTGTGATTGCCCTTGATGTCTTCTTGGAAATTAAGTTCCCAATTAAGAAGAAGAGTTCTTGGCGGCACCGGGGAATTTGGGCTTTATTAAGTTTACTCTTATTCTTAACCCCAATTCGCTTCAACCATGATGGTGGAGTAATTTACCACATTAACCGTGGTTTCGATAACAAGCAATCATTTAGAAACCCTGAACGTGATATTCAGATTAATGGGCCAATTTTGAACTTCTTGAATTACATTGACTTGCAGATTATGAACAAGCCAAGTAATTACTCTAAGAGCACTATTGATCATTTGAATGCAAAATATCAAAAGATTGCGGATGAGATTAACAAGTCACGCAAGAATACTTTGAAGGATCAAACCGTGGTCTTTAACCTAAGTGAAAGTTTTGTTGATCCATATACTTTCCCAACCATTAAGATTGATTCTTCTGCACCAAATCCAGTGAAGTTTATTCAATCAATGAAGAAGCGTGCTACTTATGGTAGTATGCTTAGTGCCGGTTACGGTGGTGGTACAGCTAACATGGAATGGGAAACTTTGACGGGTCTTAACATGGGGATGTTTAGATCAACCTTAACTCCTTATGTTCAAGTTGTTCCTCGTTACAAGTATTACCCAACCATCGGAATGGACTTCGACTATAAGTCAGCTGTTCACCCATTCATCGGTTCATACTACTCAAGAGTTGAAGATTACAAACGCTTTAAGTTTAATAAGTTTGTTTACGTTGGTTCTAAGTACAAGATTATTGATCAAAAGAAGTTAGGTAGTTCATCATACAACTCAGACTTCACTGCTTATGCTAATGGTTTGAAGCAGATCAACTCCCAAAAGGGTGGTCAATTCATTAACTTAATTTCAATTCAAAACCACATGCCTTACAACAACTGGTATCCAAAGAACGAATACATGGGCAAGATCTCAGGTGATTTGTTCAAGGGTGGTGCTGTCAAGCAACAAATGGCAACTTACGTCAAGGGTGTGCAATACACTGACAAGGCAGTTAAGCAATTTATTGGGCAAATTGATAAGATCAAGAAGCCAATTACGATTGTCTTCTATGGTGACCACTACCCAAGTATCTTGTCACAAAGTTACACTGCTCAATACCCAGTTCAAATGCACTCAACCCGTTACTTCATTTACTCCAACAAGTATGCCCGTGAACACGGTGCAAAGACGAAGTTGCGTAAGAAGACCAACTACGTTAACACTAGTGACTTCATTGCTTTGATGCTTGAACAAACTAATAGTAAGGTTACTCCTTACCAAGCATTGTTAACTGAAGTACAGAAGAAGTTACCAGCAATCACCATCAACTTTGAAGGTGATAAGGGCTTTGAATTGATTAATCAAAAGGGTCAAAAGGTTGATCCTAAGAGTTTGAATAATGAACAACAAGCTCTGCTTAATGATTACGAGACAATTCAATATGATATGACTGCTGGGGATGCTTACGGCTTAAAGGCTAAGGGCTTCTACACTAATAACTAATTAGAAAAGATCGAACGCAAAGTTCGATCTTTTCTAATGAAAGCTGTTGACTAAATAGCAATTTCTCGTTAAGATCATAACTAACGAAGAAGTAGCAATTTGGTTCAGCGTTCAGAGAACTAGCGGTAGGTGTGAGCTAGGCAGGCCGAATTTGACGAAATACTGATAGGGTGGCTTCTTTAACAGCTGTTAATAAGGCGCAATTGCGCGAACGTGGGTGGTACCACGGCTAATGATGATTTTTAGTCGTCCCTTGGTTTTTACCAAGGGGCGTTTTTTATTGGAGGAAAAAAATATGGCAAAGTTTGATATCTTAGAAAACTTGAAGTGGCGTGGCGCCATTAACCAAGAAACTGACGAAGAAGGCTTACGTAAGTACTTAGCAGAACACGATGATTTGGCCCTTTACTGTGGGACTGACCCAACTGGTGACTCGCTTCATATCGGTCACTTGATTCCATTCATGATCTTGAAGAGATTTCAAATGGCAGGCTACCACCCAGTAATTTTAATTGGTGGTGGTACTGGTGCTATCGGTGACCCATCTGGCCGTAAGACTGAACGTACTTTGCAAACTGCAGAACAAGTTAAGCATAATGAAGAATGCTTAACTAACCAAATGAAGAAATTGTTTGGTACGGAAAACTTTGAAATTAGAAACAACGCTGAATGGCTTGGTAAACTTAACTTGATTGATTTTTTGCGTGACTATGGTAAGTTCTTCCAAGTTAACAACATGATTAACAAGGACGTTGTTGCTAGCCGACTTGAAAACGGAATTTCATTTACTGAATTTACTTATCAAATTTTGCAAGCCATTGACTTCTACCACTTGAACAAGGATGACGGCGTTCAACTTCAAATCGGTGGTAGTGACCAATGGGGTAACATCACTGCCGGAATTGACTTGATCCACAAGCTTGAAGGTGCAGATCGTCCAGCCTTTGGTTTAACTATTCCATTGATGCTTAAGGCTGATGGTACTAAGTTTGGTAAGTCAGCTGGTGGTGCTGTTTGGCTTGATCCTGAAAAGACAAGTCCTTACGAATTCTACCAATTCTGGATTAACCAAGATGACCGCGATGTGGTTAAGTACCTTAAGTACTTTACTTTCCTTAGCCGTGAAGAAATCGAAGACCTGGCTGAAAAGACTGAAAAGGAACCTTGGAAGCGCGCTGCACAAAAGCGTTTAGCTGAAGAAGTTACTAAGTTTGTTCATGGTGAAGCTGGCCTTAAGGAAGCTCAAATGATTACTGATGCTTTATTCTCAGGCAATATTAAGGACTTGTCAGTTAAGCAAATTGAACAAGGCTTGAAGTCAGCTCCAAGTGCTGAAGCTGCTAATGAACAAAAGAATATTGTTGATTTCTTAGTTGATACCAAGATTGAACCTTCTAAGCGTCAAGCGCGTGAAGATGTTAAGAATGGTGCCATCTACGTTAACGGTGACCGTGAACAAAGTCTTGACTTTGAAGTAGATCCTTCAACTGCCTTTGATGGTAAGTTCGTCATTGTTCGTAAAGGTAAGAGAAAGTACACTTTAGTCAGAATTAAATAACAAAAAATAGTCCAAAAATATTTATTTTATTTTTACTATTAAAGCTGTTGAAAGTACTGTGTCTGTAAGAAATACAGTACTTTTTATTTTTCTAAAAAAACTTGCATTTAATAACAGAAGTTATATAATAAAGATGTAAAGAGATAAATAAGTGATATAGAATCGTAGGTCTTAAAAATGTTACAAGTTAAAGGTTTAATCAAAGTCGTTTCAAGTTTAGCATTTGTTGTTAGTTTGGCAGGAATGAGTGCTCCAGTTGTTCAAGCTGAAACGGTTGCTGCACCTTTAGGTTCAGCAGAAATTATGCCAACTGATTCTTCTATTAAGAAGGGACAAAAGATTATGGTTGTTGTAAAGGACACTAAGAAGCAAACCGTTGCCGTTTACAACAAGAATGCAAAGAAGACTAATAAGACAGTTAAAATGGGTTCAGAATTTACTGCTAAGGCAGTTAAGAAGGTTAACGGTAAGAAGATCGTTAAGGTTGCTGCTAAGAAATGGTTGAACACTAAGGATGTTGCTCAAAACTAGTTTCTAATCTTCAAGCTTACGATTTTAACCAAAGAAAGAGCAGGTATTCTAGTTGAATGCCTGCTTTTTTGTTACAATAAAGACGCTGCTTTAGCTCAGGAGGTAGAGCACCGCCGTGGTAAGGAGGAGGGCCTCAGTTCAAATCTGAGAAGCAGCTTTTTTAGTTAGAAAGGGGAAAAGACATGGAGTTAAGCCAAGTGATTACTTTTGTCCAAGAACAATTAGCCGATGAGCAGACCGGTCATGATTATTATCATGGTGCGAGAGTGGCGCATTTAGCTGCCAGAATGTATCTGGCCGATCATGAGGCTGCTCATGCCGATAGCCGCGTCGTAGCGATTATTATGGCAGGTGGATATTTACACGACACAATTGATGAAAAAGTTTGTGCTGATCCTAAACAAGTAATTGCAAAGATTAAGCAACTTTTACCTGCGGTGGGCTTTACTAATTTAGAAGTTGAAGATATTTTATTTACGATTACGCACATGTCTTTTTCTAAGAATATTGAACACCACTATCATTTGCCGTTAACCGGTCAATATGTCCAGGATGCTGACCGGATTGAGAGTCTGGGCGCAATTGGAATTGCACGTGCTTTTACTTATGGTGGTAAGCATGGAAATTTAATCTATGATCCTAAGATTAAACCAGAAAAATTAGTTAGCCACGATCAGTATCGCGAGCATGAAGAAACGACAATTAATCATTTTTATGAGAAATTGTTCTTGCTTGCTGATTTAATGAATACTCCCGCTGGTAAAAAAGAAGCCGAGCGAAGAACAAAGTATATGCGTGAATTCGTAGAAGAGTTTATGCAGGAGTGGAATGTTTAAGAAAAATTAATAATTTAAAGCCTACAAGATCAACGTTTGTAGGCCTTTTTTATAAAAATTAGAGCAAAAATTAAAATTATTACTTGAAATTTCATATTAGGTCCGATATACTGATAATTAGCTTAAGAGAAATTATTAATTTTCTCATAAATGGAGGTACAAGTATTATGAAACTTACGAAGTTATTTGCGGCTGGAGCTACTGCTTTAGCTTCTGCTGCTGTCTTAGCTGCTTGTGGTAATAATAATTCTTCAAGTAGCGCTAATAAGAAGACCTTGAATTGGGAAGAAAGTGCAGAAATTCCAACCATGGACTTGTCCAAGGCGATTGATGCAACTAGTTTTAATCAATTGAACAACGTCATGGAAGGTCTTTATCGGTTAGGTAAGAACTCAAAGGTTGAAAATGGGGTTGCTTCTAAGACGCAAGTAAGTAAAGACGGTAAGACTTGGACCTTTACTTTACGTAACTCTAAGTGGTCAGATGGTACACCAGTTACTGCTAAGGACTTCGTTTACTCATGGCGTAGAACTGTAGATCCTAAGACCGCTTCACAATACTCATACCTCTTTGAGGGGATTCACAATGCTGATAAAATTACTGCTGGTAAGGCAGCCGTTAACACTTTAGGGGTTAAGGCAGAAGGTAACAACAAGTTAGTTGTTTCTTTGGACAAGCGGATTCCATACTTTAAGTTGTTGATGGGCTTTCCATTATTCTTCCCACAACAAGAAAAGGCCGTTGAAAAGTACGGTTCTAAGTACGGTACTGCTTCTAAGTACATGGTTTACAACGGTCCATTTAAGCAAACCGGCTGGACTGGTTCTAACCTTTCATGGAACTTGAAGAAGAACAACAATTACTGGGACAAGAATGCTGTTAAGTTAGATACGATTCACTACAGCGTTCAAAAGACCCCATCAACTGCTTACAACTTGTACCAATCTAACAAGATTGATGCGGTAGCTCTTGATGCTCAACAAACTAAGAACTTAAAGCACCAAAATGGCTTTACTCTTCGTCCAGGTTCAAGTACGTTCTACTTACAATACAACCAAAAGAACAAGAACTTGCAAAACGCTAACTTGCGTCGGGCCATTTCACTTTCAATCAACCGTAAGGCTTTAACTAATGCTTTAGGTGGTGCTAACAAGCCTGCAAGTTCATTGACTTCAACTGGTTTAACTAAGGTTGAAGGTCAAGACTTCGCCGACAAGACTAAGGATACTGATTACAGTCAATACAATCCTGCCAAGGCTAAGAAGTTATTTGCTCAAGCACTTAAAGAATTAGGTACCAAGAGCGTTTCCTTCACTATCTTGTCAGATGATACTGATGCTGGTCAAAAGACCACTGAAACTCTTCAAAGTCAAATTGAAGAAACTTTAAAGGGTGCTAAAGTTAGTGTCCAAAACTTACCGTTCAAGACTCGTTTGAGTCGTTCAACTGCGGGTAACTTTGACATCGTTGTTACTGGTTGGGGTGCTGACTTCGCTGACCCAATTTCATTCGATGACTTATTCACTTCAAAGAACGCTCAAAACAACGGTAAGTGGGCTAATAGTGAATACGACAAGTTAATTGCTGCTTCAAAGGCTGCAACTAACGATGAAAGCCGCTTTAACGACTTAGTTAAGGCTGAAAAGATCTTGCTTAAGGATCAAGGGATTACCCCACTTTACTACCAAACTACTGCATGGCTTGTACGTCCATCAGTTAAGGGCATTGTGTACAATGCAGCCGGTGCCAACTACAACTTCAAGGGAGCTTACGTTTCCGGTAATTAAAAACTAAATAAAGCAAAAAAGGAGTAACTGCAAGAAGGCGGTTATTCCTTTTTTTAGCTGAAAATTTATTTTTAATTTGCTCTTGCAAAAAGTGCTCAACGCTAGTAAAGTATTGGTAATTTAACTTGCTTTAGAAAAAGGAGAGTATTTACGATGTCCAACTGGGAAACAAAATTTGCCAAAAAAGGTTTAACTTTTGATGATGTTTTATTGATTCCGGCAGAAAGCAACGTTTTGCCAAATGAAGTCGATTTGAGCACCAAATTAGCTGATAATTTACAATTGCATATTCCGTTAATCAGTGCCGGGATGGATACGGTCACTGAAGGCGCAATGGCCATCGCAATGGCTCTTCAAGGCGGCTTAGGTGTCGTTCACAAGAATATGTCCATTCAAGCGCAAGCTGGTGAAGTGAGAAACGTAAAGAGTGTTGTGGTACCAGCTAGTGCAACTAAGGCTGCTGTAGATAGTGAAAACCACTTATTGGTTGCCGCTGCCGTTGGAGTGACTAGTGATACTTTTGAAAGAGCAGAAGCACTTCTTGAAGCAGGAGCCGATGCCATTGTCATTGACACAGCTCATGGTCATTCAGCTGGAGTTTTGCGCAAAATTAAGGAAATCCGTGATCACTTCCCAAAGACCACTTTAATTGCCGGTAACGTGGCTACTGGGGATGCCACTAGAGCCTTATTTGATGCCGGCGTTGATGTAGTAAAGGTGGGGATTGGACCTGGTTCAATCTGTACTACTAGAATTGTTGCTGGGGTGGGCGTTCCACAAATTACTGCCATCTATGATGCGGCTACTGCTGCTAAAGAATATAACAAGCCAATCATTGCTGACGGCGGGATTAAGTATTCAGGTGACGTTGTTAAGGCCTTAGCTGCTGGTGGTAATGCGGTTATGCTTGGTAGTATGCTTTCAGGAACGACTGAAGCTCCGGGTGAAATTTTTGAAGATCATGGTAAGAAGTTTAAAGCTTACCGTGGGATGGGCTCAGTTGGTGCCATGGCCCAAGCTCATGGTTCAAGCGATCGTTACTTCCAAGGCGGCGTTAACGAAGCTAACAAGTTAGTTCCAGAAGGTGTTGAAGCCCGTGTTGAATACAAGGGTGATGTTGCTGACGTAATTTTCCAAATTGATGGTGGTTTACGTTCAGGGATGGGGTACTGCGGTGCTGAAAATATTAAGAAATTAATTGAAACCGCTCAATTCGTCCAAATTACTAATGCTGGTTTGCGTGAATCCCATCCACACGATGTGCAAATGACAAAGATTGCGCCAAATTACAAGTAAAATAAATAAGAAAAACAGAAAAAAGTTAATGCTCATAAGAGTTGATAAAGAAGGAAAGCTAGCGCTTTCCTTTTTCTTTTATTTTCATAAATATGCACCTTTTATTAGATTATTCTCATATTTCTGCTATAATAAGAAAAGTATTAAAAAAGAAAATACTTAATGAGAACTAATAGTAAGGAGCTGCAAACGAATGACAAGGTATCTCTTAAAACGAATTTTTTACATGATCCTCACTTTGTTCATTGTTGCAACGGTCACTTTCTTCTTAATGAAGATGATGCCAGGTTCACCATATGCTAATGAAGCAAAGATGACGATGACGCAAAGACACATCATGGATCAACAGTACGGGTTAAATAAGCCAGTTTGGCAACAATACCTGATATACATTTTTGGAATGCTTCATGGTGATTTTGGAACTTCCTTCCAATACAGTAACCAACCAGTTTCTGCCTTGATTGGTGCTCGGCTTGGTGCTTCAGTGCAACTAGGTCTGCAAGCTTTAATTCTTGGTGTCGTGGTGGGGGTCATTATTGGTGCCATTGCGGCAATGAAACAAGGAACATGGGCTGATTCAACAGCAACGGTTTTCTCAATTATTGGTAAATCAGTGCCTAACTTCGTTTTAGCAGTGCTCCTGCAATACTACATTGGTTTGAAGCTTGGCTGGTTCCCGATCGCCGGTTGGGGTCAGTTCTCACAGACCATTTTGCCAACCATCGCCTTAGCTGTAGGACCACTTGCAGAAACGGCTCGGTTCATTCGAACCAGTATGGTTGACACCTTAAGTAGTGATTACATTGAATTAGGTAAAGCTAAAGGTCTTAGCCGCATGGAAGTAATTCGCAAGCACGCAATGCGGAACTCTCTGATTCCATTAGTAACTTTGATTGGACCATATGCAGTCGCTTTAATGACTGGTTCAATGGTTATTGAAAATATCTTTAACGTTCCGGGAATCGGGGAACAATTTGTTAAGTCAATTTTGACTAATGATTACCCAACTATCATGGGAATTACGATGGTTTACTGTTTCGGATTAGTCGTAGTCTTACTGATTACCGATATTGTTTACGGTTTGATTGATCCACGAATTAGATTAGATGAAAGCGAGGCGTAGGAAGTTTGATGGCTGAAAAAGATTTAAAGTTAAGTCCTGATGCATTTGAACCCTTAAACCAAGATGAAACACAAGATCGAGAAAAAATTGCTGGTCCTTCACTTTCATTTGGTCAAAGTGTTTGGCTCAGATTTAAACAACGTAAAGCAGCGGTGATTTCAGCAATTGTAGTCATTGTGATGGTAGTTGTTGCTTTTGGTTCAACCCCATTTATCAACAAGTCAACTTTAGTTAAATCTCATCCGCAATACGCTAACTTACCAGCCAAAATTCCAGGCTTTGGCGCAATCAATGGTTTAAACGGTAAGATCAAGCAAAATGGTCAATGGGTTGATGCTTATGCGCAAAACAATGTTCCTAAGAATAAGTACTTCATTGCCGGAACTGACTATTTAGGTCGTTCACTTGGGCAAAGAATTATTTACGGAACTAAGATTTCCTTGATCGTAGCCTTAGTTGCTGCTTTCTTCGATCTTACAATTGGGGTTATGTACGGGATTATCTCCGGCTGGAAAGGCGGGGGCGTAGATAACGTCATGCAGCGGATTATTGAAATTATTTCCTCTGTTCCTAACTTAATCATCGTAGTTTTAATGTTAGTGGTTTTAAAGCCAGGGATTACTTCAATCATCTTTGGCATTGCGATTTCTAGTTGGACCACAATGGCACGGCAGATTCGGGCCGAGACCTTGAGTTTAAAGAATGAAGAGTATGTTTTAGCAGCGCGTTCACTTGGTGAATCAGGTTGGAAGATTGCTTGGAAACACTTAGTACCTAACCTTTCAAGTATTATCATTATTCAAACGATGTACACCATTCCAAGTGCGATCTTCTTTGAAGCTTTCTTAAGTTTCATCGGGATCGGGATTACTGCTCCAGAAACTTCTCTTGGGGTACTTTTAAATGAAGGGCAAAAGAACTTCCAATTCTTGCCTTACCAAATGTGGTATCCCGCAATTGTATTGTGTATCTTGATGATCGCCTTCAACTTACTTGGTGATGGTTTACGTGATGCCTTTGATCCAAAGGGCCAAAGATAGAAAGGATTGCTTATGGCAGAGAGAATTTTAGATGTTAAAAATTTAAAAATCGACTTTCATACCTATGCTGGGGAAGTAAGAGCAATTCGGAATGTGTCTTTTCATTTAAATGAAGGGGAAACATTAGCTATCGTTGGTGAATCCGGTTCTGGTAAGTCGGTTACTACCCGTTCAATTATTGGTTTACTTGCGCGCAATGCCCAGATTATGGGCGGTGAGATTAACTTTCACGGTAAGAATTTGTTAGATTTATCAGAAAAAGAATGGCAAAAGATTCGTGGAAATGAAATTGCCATGATTTTCCAGGATCCAATGACCTCACTTGATCCCACGATGAAGATTGGGCAACAGATCGCTGAACCTTTAATTAAGCATAAAGGCGCTTCGAAAAAGGAAGCTTGGGCTAAGGCATTAGAGATGATGAAGGCGGTAGGAATTCCTAACGCAGAAGAGCGAATTAATGAATATCCTCACCAATTCTCAGGTGGGATGCGGCAAAGAATTGTGATTGCCATTGCTTTAATTTGTGAACCAGAAATTTTGTTAGCTGACGAACCAACGACTGCCCTTGACGTAACTGTCCAAGCAGAAATTTTGGACTTGATGAAAGACCTGCAAAAGCGGGTCAAGACTTCCATCATTTTCATTACGCACGACTTAGGTGTGGTAGCTGGGATGGCTGACCGAGTAGCAGTAATGTATGCTGGTGAATTTATGGAATATGGTACGGTGGATGATATTTTCTACAATCCGCAACACCCATATACATGGGGCTTAATTAACTCCATGCCAACACTTGAAAGTGATACCTTAGAATCAATCCCAGGTACACCACCAGACTTGCTTGATCCGCCAAAGGGTGATCCCTTTGCACCAAGAAGTAAGTATGCCATGAAGATTGATGTTGAGCGTAAGCCACCTTTCTTCAAAGTTTCAGATACGCATTATGCGGCTACTTGGTTATTGGCTCCAGGTGCACCTAAAGTTGAACCACCTAAGGAAATTCAACGGCGCTGGAAGAAGTTTAAGTTAATGCAAGAAGAACACAGCTAAGGGGGATCTCAATGGCAGAAAAGAAGAAAATCTTAGAAGTAAAACACTTAAAGCAATACTTCAAAAATGGCCGAGTAACCACTAAAGCTGTGGATGATGTTAGCTTTGACATCTACGAAGGTGAAACCTTTGGCTTAGTAGGTGAGTCGGGGTCAGGAAAAACGACAACTGGGCGCTCAATTTTGCAATTATATAAACCAACTAGTGGTGAAGTGATTTTTGAAGGTAAGAATGTCGAGAAGTTGAAAGGGCGAGAAGAACAGCTTCAATTCCGCCGAGATGCACAGATGATTTTCCAAGATCCTTATGCTTCTTTAAATCCGCGAATGACAGTTGAAGATATCATTGCGGAAGGACTAGATATTCACCATTTAGTAAAGAGTAAGGAAGAACGGCGTGCCCGGGTAGAAGAATTGCTGGAAACAGTTGGTTTGAATAAAAATCATGCTAGTCGTTTCCCACATGAATTCTCTGGTGGTCAACGCCAAAGAATCGGGATTGCCCGTGCTTTAGCAGTAAAGCCTAAGTTTATCGTAGCTGACGAGCCAATTTCAGCCTTAGACGTTTCGATTCAGGCGCAAGTTGTAAACTTGATGATTGAATTACAAAAGAAGCAAGGCTTAACTTACTTATTCATTGCCCATGATTTGTCCATGGTTAAATTTATTTCTGATCGGATTGGGGTTATGCACTTTGGTAAATTGCTCGAAGTCGGTCCCGCTGATGCGGTTTATGATCGACCATTGCATGACTACACGAAGAGCTTAATTTCAGCGGTACCTGTACCAGATCCAGAAGTTGAACGTAAACGTCAACGGATTGCTTATGACGCTGACAAAGAAGAGCGCGATGGCAAAGAACGGACGATGCATGAAATTCGTCCAGGACACTTCGTGCGTTGCAGTGATGATGAAGTAGCGCACTATCAAGAAGTCGCCGCTAGTTATGAATAGTAAAAAATCCATCCCCCAGGATGGATTTTTTGTTAGATAATATAATTAATCAAATTAAGTATTGGAAAGGATTCTATATGAAACATCAACTTACTTTGGCGGAAATCGACCGCTTTAGAAAAGATTACAAAGATCAAAAGCAAAACCGCATCGCTGAAATGGCGGTCGTTAATAATGGCTTACAAAAGGCTAGTTTGAATACTGAAGGAATTCGTCCTTTAAACCGGACTTTTTCAATTGAAATTCCCACTGACAATGTGACTGATCAAAAGCAATCAGGGCGTTGCTGGGTATTTGCAGCCTTGAATGTGTTGCGGCATGAATTTGCTAAGAAGTATAAGGCGAAGAGTTTTACTTTCTCGCAAAATTATCTCTTCTTCTGGGATCGGATCGAGCGGGCAAATATTTTCTTTGATAATATTCTAAATACTGCTGATAAGCCACTAGATGATCGAACAGTTCACTCTTACATGCAAGCTCCAGATACTGATGGTGGGCAATGGCATATGGCTGTTTCTTTGATTAGAAAATATGGTTTAGTGCCAAGTTATGCCCAAGAAGAAAGTTTTACCGCTAATAACACTGCCTTTTTCAACCGGGCTTTGAACAATAAGTTGCGTGAAGATGGCTTGGTATTGCGTAAATTAGCGCAAGCCGGCAAGGACGATGAAATTGAGAAGAAGCGGCAAGAATTCTTGAGTGAAGTCTACCGGATGGCAGTGATTGCCTTTGGTGAACCAGTGCAAAAATTTGATTTGGAATTTAAGGATGATGACGGTAAGTATCAATTGAAGCAAGACTTAACGCCATTGGACTTCTTCCATGATTACTTCACTGATGATTTAGATGATTATGTTGTTTTGTTCAATGCGCCTGATCATGAGTATGACAAGTTGTATGCACTGCCTTTTGAAGATAATGTGCAAGGCGGTACCCCAGTGCAATTCTTGAATACTAAGATTGAGAACTTGAAAGAAGCTGCCTTAAAGCAATTAGAAGGTGGCGAGACTTTCTGGTTTGGCTGTGATGTTGGTAAACAAAGTGACCGCCAAAAGGGTATTTTAGCCGCTGACTTATACCCAACCGATACCATTTTTGGCATTGAGACTAAATTAAACAAGAAAGAGCGCCTGGAAACTGGTGCGAGTGGTTCAACTCATGCGATGACAATGGTCGGTGTAGATGTGGTGAACGGTAAGCCGCGCCAATGGAAGATTGAAAATTCATGGGGCGCTAAAGTCGGCGAAAACGGCTACTTTGTGATGGATGATAAGTGGTTTGATGAGTACTTGTTTAAGGTAGTGATTAAGAAGCAATATTTACCAGAAAAATTAGTTAAGATTGCGGAAGGTCCAGCAGAAGAAGTCCCAGCCTGGGATTCAATGGCATAATTGCATTTCTTACAGGCTCTGCCTGTTAGAAATGCAATTCTAGATTGCGAAGCAATCTAGTGGATGAAAACGAAAAGTAAAATAGTCAACAAAAATAACCTAGGAAAAATTTCCTAGGTTATTTGTTTGTGATTTTTTTAGTTGTTGTAATTAAGCAAGTGAGTCCCAAAGTGGTAAGTCAGTAATTGGGCCTTCAGCCAGCTTTCTTTGTTCATCAGTTAAGTACTTCTTGTGGACAACAACTTCGTAAACGTAGTCGTTGAACCAGTCGTTACTCATTACGTAGAAGCCCTTAGCACCAGACTTATCACCCCATGAGTTTTCAACTTTCCATTGACGAATATCGCCATTGTCTTCGTCAACACCAACTAAGGTCATAGCGTGAGAAACCATTCCGACACCGGTTCTTAAACGGTCAGCCTTGCTCATCTTAAGGTCAACGCCAAACAAGTCATCGAGCTTGTACAAGTTAGTATCAAGATAACCAGTCTTACGGTCCATTTGACGTAAGACATCGTTACCGAACCAAACACCTTCGCCATCCTTTAATTGCGCAATAGCTGCACTAGTCAGGTATTCCATTGGGACGTTTAATAATTTGATGCGGTATGAACCTTCGACGTTATCTTCACCTGGTAAACCGTATAACTTGTTATATTCATGGTCAGGAGCGTTAGTTAAAACAACGTAATCATCAAGATCAACATCGCCTAAATACTTGTGTAAGAATTCAGTTGGAGTTAAGTTCTTTTCCAAGTGGTAGTTCTTGTCATCATCGCGGTATTCAAGATCAAACTTCTTAGGTGGTTCACCAACGGCAATGGCAGTCATGCGGTAAACCTCACTCAAGAACTTCTTACGGGTTTCTTCGATTTCGTCGTCTTTACCTGCTTGCTTTAACTTACGTAAAACTAAAGCATCTTTCTTTAGCTTGTCACCAAGAACAGTCGCAAAGCCAGTAGTGTTGTTGGTGTTGGCATTTTCTGGCATAGCGTATGAAGGAACAACACCGTATTTTTCAACTAAAGCTGCAGCCATGTGGAACTGACCACCGTCACCACCTGCAAAGTCTAAGTTTGACTTAACTTCACGTGAATCAAGGGGCTTGTCAGCAGTTGCTAAAATCGCATCATAAAAGATGTTAGCCCGTTCAATCTTGTCCCAGAAGAAGTTGTAAGCTTGAGAGAAGGTGAAGTTCTTAGCCTTGTATTTCTTACCAAAGGCGTGGCGTAAAACGTTCAAGGTCGCAAATAACCAGCAACGGCCTGAGTGCTTTTGGTTAGTAACATTATCAGTATCTAATTCAGTTGAGAAAACGCGGTTTAATTTAGCTTCAACGCGATCGTTGTATGAAGCTTCAAGTACACCGCTGCGGCCAGCAGCACGGGCGATGACTTGGTTTTGAGGGTCTTGGTTGAATTCTTTTGAGAATTCATCAAGTTCTTGTAAAGTTAATTTATGAGCCATAAAAGTTCTCCTTTATTTTTTAATTTTTTCTTAAATTAACTTCTATTTTAGGCTATTTTGGTCAAAAAGAAAAGTGGATCCAGAAACTGAACCCACTTTCTTTAGAGAATTATTAAAATTGACAACTTATACGGACTTCTTGCAATAATCTATAAATTAATCAATTTGAATTGAACTGTCACTGCTGTCCGCAGTTTGCTTTGGCAGGGTGACAGTCAATACACCATCATCATACTTTGCATGAATCTGATTTGCAACTACATTTGTTAATCTAAAGTTCCGAGCGATGTGACCGACACTTCTTTCTTGGTGGATAATATTGGTATCTTTATCGCTTTCATCTTTAAATGATTTTCTCGTTGCAGCGACTCTTAAGATGCCATCGTTGTAGCTTAATTTAATCTTGTCCTTGTCTAAACCAGGCATGTCAATTTTCACAGTATATTCTTTATCGTTTTCTGCAACATCAGCTTGCATAATATTATTAATTTCTGTGTCATCAAAGAAGTTCTTTGGGAAACTGAACCAATCATTCATTGCATCGAAGAGATCGTTACGGCGTTTCATCATTTCGTTTGTCATATCCAAAACTTCCTTTCGTTTATTTCTTATTCAGTAGGGAAACCGGTAGCGTATTTCTTTTTCCTTACACTGATTATTGTAGTCAGTTATTGTGAAAATTAAACTATTTAGCACTCTAAAACGTATAGTGCTAAAAATAATTAGAAAAAGTTAGTAAATTAAGCTTCATTGCTTGTGGATAATTTGCTAAAATCGAGACAAGAAAAAGTGAAAGTGTAAATTTAACATGGTTTATTATCAAAAAATGACCCCAGAAGGGTATCAAGAAATTGAAGATGAAATTGCTCGGTTAAAAAAGGACCGTCCGCGCCGGATTAAAATCTTGCAGCAGGCGCGTTCAATGGGCGACTTATCAGAAAACACTGAATATACAGAAGCTAAGCGTGATTTAGGGCACTTGCAGAGCCGGTTACGCTATTTAGGTAAGCAATTAAAATACGCCGAAGTTGTCAAAAGTGAAGACAATGGTGAAGTTAATTTAGGGCGAACCGTTATCTTAAAGTTTGACGATGATGAAGACACCGAAGAATACAAGATTGTGGGCCGCATGGAAGCTGATTTGGCTAAAGGTAAAATTGCCTTTGATTCGCCTTTAGGACAAGCAATTATGAAAAAGAAGGCAGGCGTGACTGCTACGGTTGCAGCTCCTGCTGGTGAGTATCAGGTTACAATTGTGGAAGTTAAGTAGAAGCACAGTTTCTTCGTATTAACTTTTTTGCTATAATGTGTATTTTGTAAGGTATTACCAAGCAAAGAGGAGTTGAACAGTTTGAATACGCCCGAATCAAGAGAGGGTAACCTGATTCGCTATAGCGTCTATGTTGTTGGTTATTTAATGGCAATTGGCGTAATTAAGTTGGTTACCCAAAAGGCCTTGTTGCACATCTGGGATTTAATTTTATTTTTCCTAGTCGCAGCGATGGTGCTTTTGTTTTATATTTATCGCTTTAATCGAGAACAACGCTTCTTTGCTCGTGATTACTACATTCCATGGCTAAGTGATTTTGGTCTGATTATCGGTTTAACTTTAGCTGTAGTAGCAACGCGAATTGGCGTAATGTACTTACAGTCCTATAATCGGATTAGTTGGTACAGCTTTCAGATTAGCTATTTGAAACATGAATCTAGTAGCATGTTTTGGTTCCTAATTTTAGCAGTTGGTGTGGTTTTACCGATTTTGCAGGAATTTTTAGCGACCGGCTTTTTATTTAATTATGCTTTTAGAGAAAACAGCCAGATAGCAGGAATTTTAGGAATTGTCAGTTCAGGTTTAATCTTTACGATTCTTGGTTTCCAACCGTCATTACCTTTACTAGTAATTGATTTTTTATATGGTTGTTTATTTGCTTGGTCGTATCTATATACGCAGACGATGTGGTTACCAATTTATTTGGCAGTAGTTAGCGCTCTGTTAACTGTGATTATGACTTAGAAAGAAAAAATCCTAGGACAAATTGTCCTAGGATTTTTTGATATAAGCGGATAGCGTGAATCGAACCCGCATCTACAGCTTGGGAAGCTGTCGTTCTACCATTTAACTATACCCGCAGTATGCTTTTATTCTATCATTAATTTTAATAGGCGCCAAGCTAATTTTTTCGAGCTTGCTTGGTTACCGTTAAAGAAAAATTACTGCGGTCAATTAAACTAGTAAAGTTTTGAAAAAGCCATTGTCGTAATTCACTCGGCTGGATGACTAATGGCATGCGATTATGAATGGCTTGCATATCGCTATTCGGCTGGGTAGTAACCATGGAAAAATAATCTTGGTCATAAATGCCAGCAATTAACGTTAATGGCTGCTCAGGATTACTGAAGCTGTAGCGGTCATGATAAGTGCGGTCATTATTTGTCTTGTAAGTTTGTTTACTAGATTCAAAGAATTCTTGGGCAATAATTAGGCAGCGCTGCCGGGCAAAGGATTTATCCCACATGGAAGTTTTTTGCTCATAGAAACGTTCAATCCGTGCATTAAAGACGGGCTTATTTTGATCAACTGGACTAGGATAACCCCAGCTCTTTTGCACTAATTGTAATTTTCCATCTTGATAAAGCAAAACTGGGGCGACACTCTTAGGATAAATATCTTGGGCTTCACTAGTAAAGTTAGGCTCAACTAAAGGAAGAACTAGATCCTTTTTCAAATATTGCGCAATCTCACTTAAACTGGGAACGCGAAATTGGTTACACATTTTTCTCACCTCAATGATATTGTACCTGATTCGCCGCTTAGTTTAATCATGGGCGCTTTTTTGCTAAAATGAAGGGTAATTATAAGAGAACAAAAACTTTTACACAAATTAAAGAAAAGGAAGTAACACTATGGCAAAAGAAATCTTATTAACAGGTGACCGTCCTACCGGTAAATTGCATATTGGTCACTATATCGGCTCATTAAAGAACCGGGTTAAGTTACAAAATGAAGACAAGTATGAGCCTTACATCATGATTGCGGATACGCAAGCTTTAACTGATAATGCGCGTGATCCAGAAAAGATTCGGAATTCTTTAGTTCAAGTAGCTTTAGATTACTTAGCAGTTGGAATTGATCCAAGTAAGTCAACGGTTTTTGTGCAATCACAAATTCCTGCTTTATTTGAATTAACTGCTTACTACATGGACTTAGTAACAGTAGCTCGGCTTGAAAGAAACCCAACTGTTAAAACTGAAATCAAGCAAAAGGGCTTCAAAGATTCAATTCCAGTTGGCTTTTTGAACTATCCAGTTTCTCAAGCTGCCGATATTACTGCTTTTAAGGCAACAATTGTTCCGGTTGGGGATGACCAGGAACCAATGCTTGAACAAACTCGTGAAATTGTGAGAACTTTCAACCGGGTTTACAATACTGATATTTTGGTTGAACCTAAAGGCTATTTCCCAGCTAAGGGTTCAGGTCGACTTCCAGGACTTGATGGGAATGCTAAGATGTCTAAGTCTCTTGGTAACTGCATCTATCTGTCAGATGACGCTAAAACTGTGCAAAAGAAAGTCATGTCAATGTACACTGACCCAGACCATGTTCACGTTGAAGATCCAGGTAAAGTTGAAGGTAACACTGTCTTTACTTACCTTGATGTTTTTGATCCAGATAAAGACAAAGTAGCAGAACTTAAAGCGCAATACCAAAAGGGTGGTTTAGGTGATGTGAAGATTAAACGTTACTTAAACATGGTATTAGAAGCAGAATTAGCTCCAATTCGTGAACGTCGCGAAAAGTATGCTCAAGATGAAGATGCTGTTTATGAAATGTTGTTAGAAGGTTCAAAGAAGGCTAACCAAAAGGCTAACCAAACTTTGCAAGAAGTTAGAAACGCCATCGGTTTGAATTACTTTGATAGATAAGAGGTAAGCCTCATGCATGATCGCATCCCTTGGAAACAATACTTTATGATGCAGGCGCTAGTCATCGCTCAGCGCTCAACTTGTAACCGAGCTTTAGTAGGCAGTGTCCTAGTTAAAGATAATCGCATCATTGGTACAGGTTATAATGGCTCAATTTCAGGCCAACCGCATTGTGATGATGTGGGTCACCAAATGGTTGATGGACACTGCGTTAGAACAATTCATTCAGAAATGAATTCTTTAATTCAGTGTGCAAAAAATGGAGTTTCGACGGATAATACCGAAATTTATGTAACACACTTTCCTTGCTATAACTGTACTAAAGCTTTATTGCAAGCCGGTGTTAAAAAGATAAACTATTATTTTGACTATCGTGATAATCCATTAGCGATTCAATTATTGCATGATTGCGGGGTAGCGTATGAACAGATTAAGATTGACCGAAAGTATGTTGAAAGTCTGGCACACAATTTGGAAAAAGCCGAAGACGAAAATTCTCATTAGCTTATTGGCTTTAGGCACCATTTTTCTAACTATGTCAGCTTTTGTGCAGCCTAATATTAGTGATAATGCTAACCTGTTAGATCGCCAAACGCGGCAGTTAATTCAAGAAAAGAATAATCGCTATTGGCAGACTAAAGAACAACCACAAATTGCGGTCATTACGGTCAAGCGTCTTAATAAGTTAACGCCGCGCAAGTTAAATGCAACTAAGCGGATTTGTTATATTGTAGTGGGTGCTAAAGGGAAAAAGCGGAATGTGCAGATTTTTTCTTCTAAAGATCTGCATGGTGCTTTTACTGCCGATACGCGTATGAATATTTTGCGGGCGGCTGCAAATGACTTACGTAGCCCCCAAAAAGCCACCTTTAATAAAGGCTTGCGGCTTGTTTTTAGAGCTTGTGCGACTAAAATAGATCAACAATATCAGTACGCTTTTGACAAATATGACTTAACTAACGAAGAACAAGATCGGATTAGTCATCCGCACCGCGTGGCCTTGCCATTAGCCTTAGCTTTAGCCGTAATTGTGATGGCTTTGATTTACTTTTTGGGGCGCGTGCGTAAACAAAAAAATGATTAAAGTTGACGAAAGCTTCCTTTGAGTATTACACTCATTGATGGATATTTTAGCAAATGAACTGTTAGGTGAGACTCCTACGTGAACACACGCTATCGCCCGGAAACATCTAGAGATGCCAACGGGTTAAATAGTTGTCGTCGACTTAAGGCGAGATCCAGATAGCTAGCATGTGCTTACGTCACGTAGTGTTAAAACTGAACGACGAGTATAAGAAGCCTTGTTTGGCATGAAGTCACCTGCAGTTAGCAGGTGGCTTTTTAGTTTGTTTGCTCAGCCAAGAGGGAGGAGAAACAATGCTAAATGTAAAAATGGCGCGAAAAGGAAAGAATCCTGACCTACAATTAGTTAAAAGAATTGCTCGTGAAACGCGCGTCGAAACTTTAGCGAGGCTTCATGCCAGTGCGGAAGGATTGTCGACTAGACAAGCAAACATTAATCGCGAAGAATATGGGGCAAATGAAGTTAATACTAAAAAGAATGATTCAAAGTGGCACTTTTTCATTGAAGCATTTTTAACCCCATTTACGATTGTACTTTTTGGCTTAGCGGTCATTTTATTTGTGACGGATGTAATTCCGAGTAGTCAAGCAAATATCAGTACGGCAATTATCGTTTTGGCAATGGTGATTATTGCCGGGATTATTAAATTTGTCCAAAATCTTAAGGCCTCTGATGCGGTTGATAATATGCTGCAGATGGTATCGGTCACAACTAATGTCAAGCGCGATAATGAGGATCAAGAATTACCAACTAACCAAGTGGTAGTCGGGGATGTCATTAATCTAGCGGCTGGTGATATGGTACCAGCTGACATGCGCTTATTAAGAAGTAAAGACCTCTTTTGCTCAACAAGTGCGATCAATGGCGATTTCAATCCCGTAGAAAAGATTGCGACTAAGATTCCGTGTTTTGATCAAGTAGATAATTATTTAAATTATCCTAATATTTTATATGAAGGAACAACTATCGTTTCTGGTTCTGGGGCGGGGGTTGTCTTTGCAACTGGTGAACATACAGCTTTTGGTCATGAAATTCGCATTGCTAATCGCAAGCAAATTAGAAGGAATACTTTTAGTATCGGAATTAAGAGTATTACTAAGTTATTGATGACTTTGACGGTCGTAGTCGGCAGTTTAACTTTCTTACTCAACGGTTTAACTAAACAAGATTGGCTAGGGTCACTGGTGTTTGCAATGGCGGTAGCTGTTGGCTTAACGCCGGAAATGTTGCCAGCGATTGTTACTTCTAATTTGGTTAAAGGTAGCAGTGAAATGGCTAAGGGCGGGGCAGTCATTAAGAAGATGGCCTCGATTCAAAGCATGGGTTCAACTGATGTCCTATGTACTGAAAAGACTGGCTTCTTAACTCAAGATCGAGTAATGCTGGAGCGGCACTACGATTTAGCCATGCATGAAACTAACCGGGTGTTAAAACTAGCTTATTTAAATGCTTATTACCAAACAGGGATGAAAGACCTGATTGATGAAGCGGTCATTGAAGCGGCTGGCGATGAGTTGGATGTTGATGATATTCAACGTGATTACAACAAGATCGATGAAATTCCTTTTGACTATAACCGGCGGCGGATGAGTGTTGTAGTGGCAAATTCTGATGAAAACCACGGTGAACACCTGCTTTTAACTAAAGGGGCAGCTGAAGAAGTTTTGGCTGTGTCAACTAAGATGGAATTAAATGGGCAAGTTTTACCATTAACGCCAGAGCGTAAAGCGCAAGTCTTGGCGCAAGTTGAAAGCTTAAACGATGATGGCTTGCGGGTTTTGCTTTTAGCTTATCGGCGTCACCCAGCTCCAGTAGGAGAATTTTCAGTTGAAGACGAAAATGATCTGACGGTGGTAGGTTTCTTAACCTTCCTTGATCCACCAAAGGAAAGTTCACGGGCAACCTTAGCCAAATTGCAACGGGACGGAATTGCCGTCAAAATTCTAACCGGTGATAACGAAGCGGTGACACGGACTTTAGGTCTGCAAGTTGGGCTAAATGTTGATACCGTTTATTCAGCTGAGGACTTTGAAGGTAAAAGCACTGAAGAAATGGCGCAAATGGTAGAAGAGAGTAATATCTTCGTTGAATTAACGCCAGAATTAAAAACGCAAATTATCCGCCTCTTAAAGCGGAATGGGCATGTGATTAGTTACGTGGGGGACCGGATTAACGATGATCCTGCCATGCGACTGGCGGATGTAGCGGTGTCAGTGGATAGTGCAGTAGATAGTGCTAAAGAAACTGCGAATGTGATTTTGCTGCATAAAGACTTGGCCCTTTATGAAGAAGCGGTGCGAGTAAGCCGGAATGTTTACGGTAATATTGTGAAATACTTTAAAGTAATTCTGACTTCTTCTTTTGGCAATTCACTTTCGATTTTAATTGGCTCTTTGTTACTACCGTTTATGCCAATGATGTCCTTGCAGCTCGTTTTGCTTAATTTGATTTACAGTTTAAGCTGTTTAGTGATTCCGTTTGACAAGATGCCCAATAATTACTTACAAACACCACGAACATGGGGCTTGTCACGCTTGCCTAAATTTATGTTTACTTTTGGACCGGTATCGACAGTAATTGATCTGCTTAATTTTGGTCTATTATTCTTCTTTATTTGTCCATTCGTGGCAGGTGGAAGTTATCAATCTTTGTCTGCTAGTGGGCAAATGCTGTTTGCCACGACCTTTTACACTGGTTGGTTTATTGAAAGCTTATGGGTGCAAGAATTAATCATTCACAATATTCGTGAGCGGCGTTTTCCATTTATCAGGCAACATGCGGCTTGGATTGTGATTGCTACTACCTTTGCGGCCGGCGTGATTGGCACCGTCATTCCATTTTCTGGGATTGCTAAAATCTTGAATTTTGGTCCAATTCCTTCAAGTTATTTGTGGTACGTCTTACTGCTGATGGTGCTTGATATTTTATTAATGGCCATTGTGAAGAAACTTTATTTACGCAAAGAAAAGTTCTTAATTTAAAATTTTGAAGCGTCTAGGAATTATCCTTCCCAGACGCTTTTTCGATGGTGTATGATGGTAGGTAAGATTTATTTCATTTAAGGAGACGAATTTTAAGTATGGCTGATAAGAATACTTTTTATATTACAACCCCAATTTATTACCCATCTGGTCGATTAACCATTGGGAATGCTTATACCACAATTGCTGCCGATACTATGGCACGTTACAAGCGTAGTCAAGGTTATGACACTTTCTTTTTAACTGGGACTGATGAACACGGTTTAAAGATTGAACAAAAGGCTGAAGCTCAAGGAATTAGACCACAAGAATTTGTCGATAAGATGGCTTCTTCATACAAGAAGTTATGGAAGAGCTTAGATATTTCTTACGACAAGTTCATTAGAACTACTGACAAAGAACACGTCCAAGCTGTGCAAAAGATTTTTGAAAAGTTATTAAAGCAAGGCGATATTTACTTAGGTGAATATACTGGTTGGTATTCAGTTGAAGATGAAGAATACTTTACTGAATCACAACTTGCCGAAGTTTATAAAGATGATGATGGTAATGTCATTGGTGGTAAGGCACCAAGTGGCCATGAAGTTCGCTTAGTTAAAGAACCATCATACTTCTTCAAGATGAGTAAGTATGCAGATCGTTTGGTTGAATACTACAAAGAGCATCCTGAATTTATCTTGCCTCATTCTCGTGAAAAGGAAATGCTTAATAACTTCATCAAGCCTGGCCTTGAAGATCTATCCGTTACGCGGACAACGGTCGACTGGGGCATTCCTGTTCCAAGCGATCCTAAGCACGTGGTTTATGTTTGGATCGATGCTTTGTCTAACTATATTACCGCTTTAGGTTATGGCTCAGATGATGATTCTTTGTTTAAGAAATATTGGCCTGCTGATGTGCACTTGGTAGGGAAGGAAATCGTCCGTTTCCACACCATTTACTGGCCAATTATGTTAATGGCTCTTGGTTTGCCACTACCTAAGCACATTATTGGTCATGGCTGGGTCTTAATGAAAAACGGTAAGATGTCTAAGTCAAAGGGAAATGCTGTTTACCCAGAATCACTTACAAGCCGTTATGGTGTTGATCCATTGCGTTACTACTTAATGCGGGCATTACCATTTGGTGCTGACGGTATTTTTACGCCAGAAGACTTTGTTGAAAGAATCAATTATGACTTGGCTAATGACCTTGGTAATTTACTTAACCGGACTGTTTCCATGATTAACCAATACCAAGCAGGTCAAGTAGCTCCTGTTCCAGTTGCTCAAGACAAGTTTGGTAAAGAATTGGTTGATACAGCTGCTAGTGTAATTGCTGATTACCGCAGTCAAATGGATGAATTACACTTCTCTCAAGCTTTAGACAGTATTTGGAAGTTAGTTTCCCGGGCTAATAAGTATATTGATGAAACCACTCCTTGGGTTTTGAACAAGGAAGCTAAGAAGGATGAATTGTCTCATGTTATGAGCAATTTAGCTGAAAGTTTACGCTTAATTGCCATTATGATTTATCCGGTCATGACTGAAACTGCACCTAAGATGTTCTATCAACTTGGTTTAAACTGGGGTGATCATGACCAAAGAAACTTAGCTTTTGGCGATTTTGCTTGGAACACTAAGGTAGTTGAAAAGCCAAAGCCAATTTTCCCAAGACTTAAGGCCGACGAAGAAGTTAAGTACATCAAGGACGAAATGGCTAAAGCTAAGCCAAAGAAGACCACTAGAAGTGAACAAAAGCAAGGCAACGAAATTACCATCGATGACTTTGATAAGGTGAAGATTCAAGTTGGTCAAGTTTTAGCTGTTGAACCAGTTAAAGGCTCAAATAAGCTCTTAATGTTTAAGCTAGACTTTGGCGATGGTAAGGAACGGCAAATTCTAAGTGGTATCCGTAAGTTTTACCCAGATGCTAGTGAATTACTTGATAAGAAGGTCTTAGCTGTAACTAACTTGAAGCCACGGAAGATGTTAGGTCATCTTAGTGAAGGCATGTTGTTATCAAGTGAAAAAGATGGCGAAGTTAAATTAGCGATCGTTGGTGATGAACATCCAGTTGGAGCTGAATTAGGTTAATGGAAATTATTGATAATCATACACACCTGAATGACGAACCATTTCGCGGTAAAGAACAATATTATCTTGAACGCGCTAAAGCACTTGGGGTAACCAAGATTATTTGTGCAGGACAGGATCCTGACTTTAATGAGCGGGCCATCGATTTAGCTCATAAATTTGATAATGTCTATGCCATGGTTGGACTTAACCCTGATATTGCTAAAGACTACAATCAAGCAGCAGAAGACGTATTAGTTAAACAGCTGCAAGAACCTAAAGTCGTGGCGTTAGGTGAAGTAGGACTGGATTATTATTGGGATGAGTCGCCCCATGATAAGCAACGGGAAGTTTTTGCGCGGCAAATTGAAGTAGCCCATGATTTAAAAATGCCGGTTGATATTCATACGCGGGATGCTTTTCCAGATTGTTATGAGATTTTGAAAAATAGCAATCTTGAATACGGCGCAATTTTGCACAGCTTCAATGGCGGAGTTGATTGGTTAAATAAGTTTTTGGACTTAAATGTGTACTTCTCTTACTCTGGTGTGGTTTCTTTTACCAAAGCAACTGAAGTGCATGAAAGTGCTAAAGCTGTCCCAATGGATCGCTTTATGGTTGAAACCGATGCGCCGTATTTGACGCCTAAGCCTTATCGTGGCCGGCAAAATGAACCAGGCTATGTTCGTTATGTCGCTGAGGCAATTGCCGAATTAAAGGATATTTCACTAGAAGAAGTAGCACAGGCTACTTATGCAAATACTGTGAGAATTTATGGTCTTGAATAAAAAGAATTTTAATGCGGTTGTGGTCGTTGAAGGGAAAGACGATACAATACGTTTAAAGCAATTTTTCCCTGGAATTGAAACTTTTGAAACAAATGGCTCGGCTGTTTCTAAGAAAACACTGGCTGAATTAAAGAAATTAAGTCAAAGCCGCGAGATCATTATTTTTACTGATCCAGATTTTAACGGTGAACGAATTCGGAGGTTAGTTTCTGAAGCGGTGCCTACTGCCAAGCAGGCTTTTATTTCTCGTAAAGAAGGCGAACCCGAAAAAAGGGGTAACAGTTTAGGGGTAGAACATGCTTCAAAAGAGGCACTTGAGCGGGCTTTAAGTGACTTGCATGAAGTTGAAGCTGCTAAGAGTGATTTAACTCCTGCGGCTTATCGGCAACTGGGATTAGCTGGCGGTCAAGGGGCTAAGAAATTGCGTGAACAAGTCGGAATTATTCTTAGCGTTGGTTATGGTAATTCTCAGACTTTTTATGACCGCTTGTTAACCTTTGGTATTTCATTAGACCAGCTGCAAGAAGCAGTTAAGGAGGTTAAAAATGGCAAGTAAAATTCCAATTGGCTCACCTGTTAGAACCCAAGCAATTGTTAACCGCTATTTTGTAAAGGCTAAAAAGAATCTAGGCCAAAACTTTTTGGTCGATCAAAATGCAATTTTAGGGATTGTTGCTGCTGCGGGAATTGAAGCAGATGATCAAGTAATTGAAATTGGTCCCGGGATTGGTTCACTGACTGAGCAGCTCTTGTTGGCTGGGGCAAAAGTATTTGCTTATGAAGTTGACGATAGTTTGCCACCAATCTTGCAGACCGAATTACCGCAAAAGATCAATGGTGTTAGTTTAGCTGACCGCTTCAAGTTGATCTTAAAGGATGTCTTAAAAGCAGATTTTAAAGCAGATATTGGCGATTTTTTTGATTTTAGTAAGCCAATTAAAGTTGTGGCTAATTTACCTTATTACATCACGACACCGATTATTTTTGCCTTAGCTGAATCTGATTTGCATTTTGCCAGTTTAACGTTAATGATGCAAAAAGAAGTGGCAGAGCGCCTTGAAGCTAAACCTGGCACTAAGGCTTTTGGCCCGTTGACAATTGCTGTGCAAACGCAAATGCAGGTTAAATTAGCGTTGACGGTTAGTCACAATTCCTTTATGCCGCGGCCTAAGGTTGACTCAAGTGTCGTCGTCTTAACACCGCTAACAGATAAGCCTGCAATTAGTAATCGCGAGCATTTTAATTGGGTAGTTAAGATGTGCTTTTCTCAGCGGCGTAAAACACTAAATAACAACTTAAAGACTTTGGTTCCTGATAAGGATGAGCGTAAGCAGTTACTGCAGTGCTTAGGCATTGATGGTCATTTACGTCCAGAAGATTTGACGATTGCGCAATTCATTGAAATTGCTAAAGAAATACCAGCTAAATAGCTATTTGTATAGGTAAAAAATCTTGATATTAGCGCTAAATTATGCTAAAATAGTTCTCGAAGGAGTTGTTATTTAGTGCCAACATCAATTAATACAATTAAACAACAGTTGGATTCTCACTTAGGCGATACTTTAACAGTCGTAGCTCAAGCGGGGCGTAAGAAGATTACGAAACGTCATGGAATTCTTAAAGAAACTTTCCCAGCCGTTTTCGTAGTAGATTTAGACCAAGATCAAAACAATTTTAAACATGTTTCTTATAGTTACACTGATCTTTTAACTAAGAATATTGCCTTAAAATTCGATGATGATGAGGCCGAAACAGCGGAAGCCTAATTAAATATTTTTTGAAAAAGCATTAACATCAAGAAAATGTTAGTGCTTTTTTTTTACTTTTAGAGTATATTTGTAAAAGACAAAAGCAAACATTAGAAAGGAAATAAGATGAAACGTTCAGAAAGATTAGTAGATATGACCAAGTATTTGATGGAACGTCCTCATACCTTAATCTCA
This sequence comes from Lactobacillus xujianguonis, assembly GCF_004009905.1. Lineage (GTDB taxonomy): Bacteria > Bacillota > Bacilli > Lactobacillales > Lactobacillaceae > Lactobacillus > Lactobacillus xujianguonis. The sequence continues at coordinate 3,181 of NZ_ML136889.1, read as the reverse complement.
TTGCCTTTTTTCGCTCAACGTTATGGTGCTGCTAAGTCTTCAATTTCAGAGGATTTAGCCATCTTAAAGCACACCTTAGCAGGTAATCAAGATGGGATTTTGGAAACTGTCGCTGGCGCTGCAGGTGGCGTGAGATATATTCCTTACTTGGGTAAAGAACATGCAGAAAATTACTTGGAGGATTTAGCTGTGCGAGTTCAAGATCCTAAGCGGATTTTGCCAGGGAACTTTGTTTATTTATCTGATATTTTGGGTAATCCACAAGATTTACGCCAAATTGGTAAGCTGATTGCGACCCGGTATGCTTATGCCAAGGTTGACACAGTGATGACCATTGAAACAAAAGGAATTGCTTTAGCACAAGCAGTTGCGCGTTATTTGAATGTGCCATTTGTTACGGCGCGTAAACGTTCTAAAGTAACTGAAGGGGCAACTGTTTCAGTTAACTACATTTCTTCATCACTTGACCGAGTTTCTAAGATGGAATTACCAACTAGAGCTTTACCTAAGGGCTCTAATGTGTTAATTGTTGACGACTTTATGAAGGGCGGCGGCACTTTAACCGGGATGCAAGAATTAGTTCATGAATTTGAGGGTAGTATTACCGGCATTTGTGTTTTATGTGAAGCTGACTTTGATAAGGAGAAGTTAGTTAGCGACTACTTGTCCTTAATTAAGATTGATCAAATCAATCAACAAGAAAAAGTGATTAGTTCTAAGCCTGGTAACTTCTTAACGGAAACTGATTTTAGCCGTTTCTAAAATGTTATACTAGATCATAGTTTTGATAATTAAGAGGTTAAAGTAATGGAAAAATTTGTCGTTGTCCTTGCAGCAGGCAAGGGAACACGTATGAAATCTAAGTTGTACAAAGTTTTACACAAAGTTTGTGGCAAAAGCATGGTTGAACATGTCGTTGATGCTGCTCAAGGTGTAAACCCAGCCAAAATCGTGACCATCGTTGGTACCGGTGCCGGTGAAGTAGAAAAGGTCTTAGATGGTAAGTCTGAGTTTGCTTTTCAAGAAAAACAATTAGGTACTGGGGATGCAGTCATGACTGCTAAAGAAGCTTTAGGCAATAAAGAAGGTGCTACTTTAGTTGTAACTGGTGATACTCCTTTATTTACAACAGATACTTTTAATAATTTGTTTGCTTATCACGCTGAAAAAGGTAATGCGGCAACAGTTTTAACAGCTGACGCTCCAAATCCATTTGGTTACGGTCGGATTATTCGTGACGATCAAGGTAACGTTTTGCGGATTGTTGAACAAAAAGACGGTAATCCGGAAGAATTAAAAGTAAAGGAAATTAACACTGGGGTCTTTTGCTTTGACAATCAAAAATTATTTGAAGCTTTAAAGCATGTTGATAATAACAATGCTCAAGGTGAATATTACTTAACTGATGTTTTGGAAATTTTGCGTAATCAAGGCGAACGCGTTGGTGCTTATAAGATGCCTGACTTTAGCGAAAGCTTAGGCGTTAACGATCGGATTGCTTTAGCTCAAGCTACTAAGATCATGCAAAAACGGATTAACGAAGAGCACATGCGCAATGGAGTTTCCTTTATTGATCCTGCGACTGCTTATATTGATAGCGATGTTAAGATTGGCAACGATACCGTAATTGAAGGCAACGTGGTCATTAAGGGTCATACAGAAATTGGTAGTGATTGTTATATCACTAGTGGTTCCCGAATTGTGGACTCTAAGATCGGTAACAGTGTAACCATTACTTCTTCAACCATTGAAGAAGCTGAAATGGATGACAATACTGATATTGGTCCTAACTCTCACCTTCGTCCTAAGGCAATTATTCGCAAGGGTGCTCATATTGGTAACTTTGTTGAAATTAAGAAGGCTGAAATTGGTGAAAACACTAAGGTTGGTCACTTAACTTATGTTGGGGATGCAACTTTGGGCAAGGATATTAATATTGGCTGTGGTACTATCTTTTCTAACTATGATGGGGTTAAGAAGTTCCATACCAACGTTGGTGACCATGCTTTTATTGGTGCCGGTTCAACATTAATTGCCCCAATTAACGTCGCTGATCATGCCTTTATTGCAGCTGATACTACTGTAACTAAGGATGTTGACAAGTACGACATGGCTATTGGCCGCGGCCGTCAAGTTAATAAGCCAGATTACTGGCATAAATTACCTCTTTCTAAAGACAAGGAATGGGAATAATCAACATGAAGAACTTTTACTGCAATTTGAGCAGTTAAAAGTTCTTTTTTGTCTGTTGGTAAGCGTCATATAACTAGGTATCTGTTTTAGTCCTTATTTTTCAGGTATTCTAATCTCATCAAATTGATGGAGGTTAAGAATATGATTGAAAAACAACAGCCAATTGTGGCACTTGAACACTAGACTAAACCCAAGAAAGCCCGTCCACCTCGCAATAATCTATTGCTTAGTTTGAAGAAGAATGACTTTGAATTAAGCTTTTATAGTAGTTTAGATCCTGAAATTATGCATAAACTTTCTGAGAAAGTATTGTCATGATTAGGCTTAGTGACTTAGGTCAAGTCTACATCGTTTGTGGCAAGACTGACCTACGTAAAGGCCTTGATGGTCTGGCAATTTTAATCAAAGAACAGTTTGAGCTTGACCCATTTAGTGGTAAATTTTTTCTCTTCTGCGGTGGCAGAAGAGATCGCTTCAAAGCCCTTTATTGGGACGGTCAAGGCTTCTGGCTACTTTATAAAAGATTTGAAAATGGAAAAATGAACTGGCCCAGTAATCAAAGTGAAGTACAAGCTTCAGACTTCTTAGGAAACTATCCTGGTTACCTGCACTGTGATATGTGGCAGGCTTACGAGCAATTGCCAAAAGCAACTTTAGTTGGTTGTTGGGCCCATGTAAGAAGAAAGTTTGATGAAGCCGTGCCCCAAACCGCTTCTCAAAAATCTCTTGCTCAAAAAGGGCTTAACTATCGCATGTTTTACTTAGAGCGGACCTGGGAAAATTTAAGCAAACAAGAACGTTACCAGCTAAGGCAAGCAAAACTCAAGCCGCTGATGTAAGAATTCTTCAACTGGTGTGAGAAAAATAAAACCACCGTTTTGCCAGGTTCTAAGTTGGGCAGAGCCATTAATTATACCCTCAAGCATCAAGCTACTTTTGAGCATGTCTTGCTCGATGGTCATTTAGAATTATCTAACAATAAGGCTGA
>NZ_ML136888.1 GCF_004009905.1 Lactobacillus xujianguonis | reverse complement strand
AGTGCAAGACGCAAAGAACGCCGTGCAGTCTAACTTAGAGGAGGCTAAGAATAACCTAAACGGTGCAATTAGCAATCTCAACAATGGCAAGCTTAATTTTAAAAACGTGTCTGACGGCTACGACCTATTAAGCGACGACAGCTTTTGGGGCGTTATCGAAGCCAATAATGTACAAGGGTTAAAAAACTTACCAAGTGGCATGAACAATAAGAGTTGGATGTATGCTTTTAAGCTTCTTAAAGATGGCTTTGGCACGGTCATGATCTTAGATCAAGATAACCGCATTTGGGTTAACAACAAAAACGGAGGTGTTTGGTATGGCTGGAAATCATATGCTAAGCAAGATGACTTAGATGTTTTGCAAAAGCAGTTGCAAAGTCAAATTAGTAAATTTGATCTAAGCAAGCTCAAACTCCGCGAGCAGATGCTGGACAGTAACGGTCAGCCGCAGGACAAGACGTGGAGCGCTACTCCCAATGGCGATGGCACATACACAATTAACTTGTATGATGATGACTGGACGGCTGATAAGCTCGCTCATCTGATCGATCAGGTTAACCAGCAGGCGGCAACGATAACTAGCTTGCAAAACACGGTGTCTAACCAAGCCCAAGAGATTAGCTACATTAAGGCTAACTATGTCGAGGGCAAGCGCTTTAGCAAGTCGCAAGAGCAAGACGCACAAAACTGGGAAAATCAAAATCCACAACGTATTGCATTTATTGAAGATAATTAGAAAGGTGGTGCCAGTATGCTAGATCACTTGATTTTTAATAATTTAAAATGGTGGAACGTTGACTTAAATAAAGCAAGTCAAAGCATTGGCGGTAAACAATTGTTTGTACTGCCACCAAAGATCACTATTAATTCAAACACAAGCGCTGTTGCTGCGCCTTCACTTAACTATTTTACAGATGGGAGTTATGGCTATTCTTCTTTTAGAAACATAATTGTAAAGCAAGGCACTGTATATAAAGTTATTGGTGGCAATCAAGATTACTACATTATACAAGGCCACTTTTCAGAAGAGAGTGGCTTCGATACGAATGCGGGACATTCTATATATGATGGGATAGCCATTGTAGTGGCTAAAGACTGTACTCCAATTTCGGGGGGGTAAATAGCCTTCTAACCCACCTATATCAGGCATTTAAGCGACTCACTGCCATCAGAAAGGTGGTGATCGCATGATTAACCACATGCTTTTTAACGTTAAAAAATGGTTTAGCATCGGTGATAGTCAAAACACATTAATCGCAAATGGAAAAAGGTATGTAGCTTGGCCAAAAAGTGTTGTAGTACATTCGAGCTCGGTAAGTATGCTAGAAGGCTGGTACGATGACGCTGCTAGCTATATGGGTCCTGCCTTTGACTTAACAGCTGAAATTACAGGTATAAGTTCCGACGGTAAGTGGGAATTTAAAGGAATAAGCGGTCACTCAAATCCAACCAATTATCATGGAACATGTACGCAAGCAACGTGCAAGCAAATAAATTGGACGTAAAAATCATTTAAAGTACTCGAAAGAGTGCTTTTTTATACGCAAAAAGACATAGCTCACGGGGCGTACCCGCGGGCTATTTTTAACAGAAAGGAGCCAAATTATGGCAGACGAAAACACCAACGCAGTAACCGGCGCAGAAACGGCTACACAAGAACAACCAGTAAACGTTAAGACTTACGTTTACTACTACTCAGACCCAGATGGAGCAACTAAGGGCGAAAGATGCCATGAAGTGTTTACTGATACTCCATTTGACGTAGTGCCTTGGAGAATGCACAAGGAAGCACCTAACATTGATATGAAAGACCCAGTTTGGGACGACAAGCTCAACAACGGGCTTGGCGCTTGGAAGGAAAACAGCGGCACTGCACAAGGTCAAATCTTGGCACAAGCACAAGCCACAATTGCAGCGCTTAATGACAAGGCTAAGAAGTTTGACCAAAAGACCGCTGAACTTGACCAAGCTAACAGCAAGGTCGATGAAGCTGTTAAGGCTTTGCAACAAACCCAACAAGTAGGTACGCAACAATCACAAATTATCACGGAAACCTTGGGCAAGTTGATGAAGCAACAACAAAGCAATAACCAACTTATGGTAACCATGCAACAAACTATGATGGGCTTGGCTAAGCAAGTAAACACAACAGTTACACCAACAAGCGACAATCAAGCATCATCAAACAATCAATAGAATTTAGGAGGATTTAACTATGTTAGAAAACTTATTTTTACAAATCTGGATTATGGACTTCGAATTTGGCTTAGTAGGCAAGGACTACTTCAAGGGCTTAGTTAAAGACAACGACTTAACCCCTGCAGGTTATAAGAAGGTCACAGGTGATGAATATGTTGCAGAAGATGCAGAAGCTCAATCATCACAATCCGCTCAACAAGCTTAATCGCTGGAACTTTGGCAAAACTGGTATCTTACTAATTGCTTTATCCACGTGCTTTATTCTTGATCGGACGTACTTTTTCTACCCACCAAGTTTAGCACCAGCCTGGAACAGCATATATATGGATATAATCGGTTTGATTATGGGCATAATCTTGCTTGTGTGCGGTCTTTTTGACATACACATAGACTTGTTGATTAAAACAAGTTTAGGCGTCTCAGTGGCATTTATGACTGTTTTGGTGATTGCTGAACTATTCCACGTTTTAGGCGCAGGATACTTTAGATTCCATCCTGTCATAATCTTTGAGATTTATACAGTTATCAATCTAATGCAAATCGCATACGAATATGAACCAGAAACCAAGTAGAAAGGAGCTGATACACTTGCACGGTCTAAAAGACGTACTTAGTGTACTAGCTCCTTTTTTGCTTGGACTGGTGACCAGTTTTTTAAGCGATAAGAGAGCAACTAAACACGATAAGCACAACTTTTTACAAGACGACTACCGCATGGTGGTCAATGAAAATAGGGAGTTGCGTAAAGAAAATGAGAAATTGAGGAAGGAACTGAACGATGACAGTAACTGATTATCTCGAATTAGGATTTTTAGGGCTATGGATTGTTTGTTTGATTGGCATTGGTGTCTTATCCCATGTGCATTTTAAAAACGCCAAAGCGGAAAAATACCGCTCTGACGCAGTGTTTGCAATGAAGAAGTGGGTAAGCTACTACGATAAGCAATCACTAGATAATTCGGAAAAGGCAAACGGTGCATTAAATGATGTGGTGGTAGAGCTTAGACATAAAGGCTACACGATTGATGATAATCAAGTCAAAAACCTAGAAGCCCTACGTGAGTGGGAGCTGACCCAACTGCGGTTAAAGCAGGCACAAGCTGGTTTAGACAACACGGTTACTCCTGATACTACTAAGGACGTACCAGCTGACGCAGAAGTCTTAAAACCTACTGTAGGTGGTGGTACTAATGCCTAAAATTGCAGGGGTAGACGTATCAGCCTACCAACCAAGCAGTCTTACAAAGTATCACAATTCTGGCGCAAAATACGTGATTATCAAAGCAACAGAAGGTACATGGTACACTAGCCCTGTTGCTAGTGCACAATTAAAAAGTGCACACCAAAATCATATGTACGTGCACGCTTACCACTACGCAAATTTTGGCAGTTCGGTAAGTCGTGCCAAAGCAGAAGCCAAGTATTTTGTTAAATTTGCCAAAAAAATCGGCATTAGCAAAAAGCGCTGGCTTTGGTGCGACTGGGAACAGCAGGGCAATAATGTAAATGATGGTAAAAATGCAAGTACCAAGGCAATTATTGCCTTTATGAGTGAGGTTAAAAGCGCTGGATATCATGCAGGACTATATAGTGGTGCATCCCTCTTGCGCAACAACATCAACCTTAGTGCGATTGTCAAAAAGTTTGGTGATTGCGTTTGGGTAGCATCATATGCAACTATGGGGCGGATTGATAATCCTAATTTTGGCTACTTCCCATCTATGGACGGGGTGGCTATCTGGCAGTTTACCGACAATTGGCGAGGATTAAACGTTGATGGTAACGTTATGCTGATTGATTTACACGAATCAAAAGCTAGTGTAAAGCCAAGCGTCAAGGCGGAAACAAAGAAGGCTACACAAACTAGCAGTGAACACAAGATTAGCGGTACTGCCTATGCTCCACTTATCCATAATGACCCGAAGTGGAAGATTAGACTGCGTGATGGAGATGGTCACTGGACTAGCCAGTACATACCGACTAACAGTAAATGGAAAGTTTTTGCAGAAAAAACTATTAAAGGCGAGAAGTGCTATAAGCTGGGGACTGACAAGCAGTGGGCTAGTGCTAAGTACTTGAAGCTGTTATAATTTAATTACCTTAAAAAGAACAGAATAAGACCACTCTAGGGCGTATGCCTTAGGGTGGTCTTTTTTGTGTTTTATTTTTTATATTTATTTTACTGATACGCATTGAAGGCGTATAATAGATATACATCATCATAGAGGGGAGGAATGAGATGACACAATATCTGGTAAAAGATATTCTTAAGAGATTGAAGCATGCAAACTTCGTTGAAATTCGTATTGCAGGAGATCATCATATTTTTCGAAATATGAAAAACGGCAAGATGTTAGTTATTCCATATGCAAGAAGAAAAGACACTATTGCAGTAGGAACAGCTCATGCAATTATTCGTGTCATTGAAGAATGTGAAAAATAGTTAGTTAAAGAAGAGCTTCATCGCTCTTCTTTTTATATTATTATAAAACATTTTAAAATATTATAAAGGATAGATGGAAATAGCTTGAAAAATACGTATCAATGCGTATAATTATAAATGAATTATTCAGATCGATAATTCACTTATAAGGAGGAATACTATGTCAGTTGTTGTTTATCCAGCTATTCTAGATGATAGCGAAAACGAAAAAGGCTATTATACAGTAACTTTCCCAGACGTTGAAGGTGCTATTACTGATGGCCGTGGAGAAGGCAAAGCAATGGCAAATGGTTCAGAAGTTTTAGGTGCATTATTATATGATGTTCCGAAAGATCAGTTACCTGTTCCAACAGACATTGAAAGCATAAGAAAAAATAATCCTGATAAATTGGTAGTTCCAATTTTTGCAGATTTAGAGAAAGCCAAACTTGAAACTAAACCTGCAACTGTAAAGAAAAATACTACAATTCCTGGCGATTTAGCATATAAGGCTGAACAAGCAGGAATTAATTTTTCGAAAACTTTGACAGAAGCATTACAACATAAATTAGCATAATATTATAGCCACTCCAGCTTTGCTGCCTTGGGGTGGCCTTTTTTTGCGTTATAATCAAAAAAGCGGAGGTAAATATGAAACTTTATTGCTTTGACTTAAACGAGGACGCACCCGGTGACTGGCCAACCGAGTCCGGCACGGTAATTGCTGAAAACGAAGTGCGAGCATGGGAGCTATTTAGAAAAGCCTATATCCATGAGAGAATGCCAACAACCTACTTAACACCCATTGAGGACTTAAAAGCACGGTACGACGTCATTGTGCATGACCTAGACAAGCCTATGGCATGGGTGCCATATTGCAGCAATTAAACTAGGCTAGAAATTTAACATAGATATGATATACTTTAGTTGTGGCTGTAATCAGCCCCGTTTTTTATATTATTGTCACCGTGCAGGACACTAACTGCACGCGGATTTAAATAAATTTAAATACTTTTTTGAAGTATTTACCTTACAGATGAGGGCTATCCACTCGGATAGTCCTCATTTTTTTGCTTTTTTATCAAAAAACGCTTGCATATTTATATAAGCGTGTTAATATATATATGTAAGGTGAATGAGACGAAAGAAAGAGGTATTTAAAATGGACTTTGAAAAACTAGCAAATGAATTAAACCAAGCGACAGAAAGCAGCAACATTGAAAAAGAGGACACCTTAGACGTTGTGAAGGACAGCAACTTTCAAAGTGGCTATAGAGTCGATATTTATTGGAGAGCTGGGACCGATGGAGACGGCAACAATCAAATCGATTTAGCTGATCTATTCTTTGAAGACCTCAACAATTCCAAAGTTAATGCTGTACTTGATAAGTACCGCGGATAGTCTAAAGAGGGACAATCATGAAAAAAAGAATTAATACTCTAATGTATGACACAGAAAGCGCAAAGCGGCTAGGCGATTGGTTCAACGACTATGCACCTAACGACTTTCAGTACTGCCACGAAGTGCTTTTTAAAAAGAAGACTGGTGAGTACTTCCTGTACGGTGAAGGCGGCCCTATGTCCAAGTACTGGCGGCAGGAATACGGCAACCCGAACGGCAAAACAGGTGGCGAAGACATTACACCATTAACCCGTGAAGAAGCCCGTTCATGGTTTGAGATGGCAAATAATGCCGACGACGAAATGGCCACGGACGAAGTCTATCAAAAAGAATTTGAGCGTGATGACGACAAGGTTATGACTTCCGTTATGTTAAAGAAAAAGACCAAGATCAAACTGGAACAGGCAGCCTTGAAAAAGGGTACGACACAGTCTGAAATCGTTGAAAAGCTAATTGAAGAAATGTAAATCAATAGCGTCCTAGAACAATCTAGGGCGCTTTTTTGTCTGATTTTTTAAACTTTTTTCTTAAAAGCTATTGCATATTTATATAAACATGTTAATATGAACATGTAAGGAAATTAAAGCAAAAGAAAGAGGTTTTAAAAATGTTAGACGTTAGAATTTATGAAGGTAAAAAGGCAAGCTTTGTTGATGGTATTTACTACTACGACTTTGAAGTAGACAACGATGACATCGACACAGCTTACGACATTCTCGCAGAAAACGTTAAATTAAATGACGATAAGGACTTAATCGACTTCCAGAACTTGGAAGATGATGACGTTATGACTATGTTAAAGGACGCCAAGAAACAAGGCTTTATTTCAGACTACGACGTTAAAGTTGCTGACTAAAACAAACAACAAAAACCACCTGCAAAAAAAGTTGTATAATAGAAACTGAAGTATTTGAATTTGTAAAAAAACCGCACATAGCATCTAACTATGTGCGGTTTAATGAATTTTACGTTTCTACGTAAAAATTACGTAAAAAACGACTAATTTATTTGAACTTATTTGGATCCTGAAAATCAAAAACAAGAATAAATAAACTTATTGAAACTAGCTATATTACTTTTTACATTGTATGTGGAGGTGATCCTATAGGATAGTATCCGCTAGTTAAATTTGAGGTAATTCTCATTAAATGTTCTCGTACAGGGTCCTAAATTGGTATTCTCCACGTCAGTAGAGCACAAAAAATCCTTCACCAATCAAATAGTGAAGGATTTTTTTCATAATGATTAATAACTAATTGCACGGTGCGCATCTAAAGCCCAGTGAGTCTTGAAGTTACTTACACTGATTGAGCGCTTAGTACCGGTCCACGGATCATTGAAGTAAAGGGTATTGCCATGATAACCAGTTAAGGTAATAGCATGGTTAGAAAAGCCGTCAAACCAGCCCATCCAAGCAACAACAAGGTGAGAGCGAATTAACTTCTTCTTAATAGCGCTAATGCTGCATCCCGTCATGATTTTGGCCTTACCCAAATAATGCTTCACTACTGGCTTCACCCCACCTGGAGCAACCCAATAGCCCAGTGGGAAATTCTTGTAGGGTGAGCCAATAAAACCTTTATTTGGATTAGAACTGCGTGGCATTACCTTAGCAGCTTGAAACTTGCTGACATGTTTACCAGCAAAATTAAGCATCATCGTTACAGCAGTGATTTCACAGCCAGTTGGCATTTCTGGACGTTGGCAAACAACTTTGGCATTATTCTTAATGCCAGTAATGGTGCCGTTTTTGTTAATCCAGTAATAAGCTTTTTTGGTTGAGGTATTCTTCATCCGCCGGCGATCCGATTGATCGAAATAACCATAATGACTAGTATGAGGAATCTTCCGTAAATTCTTTAACATGGCACCATTTTTATCGAAAAGATACCAATGACCATCAATCTTCTTCAATCCCTTAACGATTTTGCCGTTCTTTAAGTAGTGCTTTCTACCATTAATGACTTTACAGCCAGAAGGTTTTACTTTTTTAACTTTCTTGACCTTCTTAACAGGCTTAGTAACGGAAGTACTTGGTTTTTTCTCAGTAGTAGAGGATTGACCAGGCTTTGTTTCTTCTTGCTTTTGATCAGTCTTTTGTGAATCAGACTGATTGTTTTGCTGCTTGGTGTCAGTCTGATTATTTTTCTGCTGACTATCAGCAGTATTTTGTTTGTTTTCTTGCTGAGTGTTAACCGGATTTTGCTGCTTAACATCATCAGCTTTAACAATATTAGTCATTCCAGCTGCCAATAAAAGACTAGCAGCAGCTTCAATTAATAAAAATCTTTTCTTCATAATATTCTTCTAAATGAACGGACGCTTAATCCCTGCAACGACACTACGTTGACTCATAATAATTGGCGAAACCATTACACGTGGTGGCCAACTTTCAATTACGCGATTATGGCCAAGGTAGATGGCAACATGATAAATCGTATGCGTGCCTGGTTGGTAGTAAAAGACTAAATCACCGCGTTGGCGCTTAGCATAAGGCACGCGCTTCAAATGCTTATCAGCCCAAAGGTTACGTGAGTTCCATTCGTTTCCTGGATGAGCATGACCAATAGAACTGGTTGGAACAGGACTTAAACCACCAGCATATAAACTTTGCATGACTAGCCCTGAACAATCAACACCATAAGCAGGACTAGATGAACAACCAGCCAGCCATGGCTTTCCTAAATAACGATAAGCTTGCTTAATCATTGCTTCAATATGAGCCTTGCGACCTTGCCAAGCTTGAGCCTTTAATGGTGCAATATAACTATCAATGCCATACCATGACTTTTTAGAAAAGCCCAACTTTTGCCAAGTTTTCAAGTTAACAGTTCCAGTTGCCTTTAAACCATGATGTTTTTGGAAATTCTTCACCGCATTGTAGGTAGCTTGATCATAGTAGTTACGTCCATGCCAAGTGCCCACGCGGTGCATTACTTTCCAAGTTTTAATCCCTTCATAGCCGCGCGATAGATTATAGCCAACGTGACCATATGGTTTAACTTGAGTGTAGTGGATTTGATGATACTTTTTAGGGTTTTGATATGCTTTAACTTTAGCACTGACAGTTTGATCAGCAGTAATGTAGTGCCCATTACTTAACCGCAACACCGGACGTGCTTCACCGTTGTCAGTTATCAATTGGCTAACCAAGTAATGGCTTCCTTTTTTGGCTTTAGTAGCCGGGGTACTTAAATCTGCATCTTGAAAAGTCATTGTTGCCTTTTTAATGCGGATTACTTTCGGATTTTGCTTCCAATAATTTGTTTGATTGGTGACCGTTTGACCCTGAGACTGAGTAAAGTCAGGTGTAGTCTGAGTATCGGCTTGCACTAGTTGTGTAGCTGCTAAGCTGGTAGAAATAAGAGCTGCAGCCAGGAGACTGGTCCATTTCAATTGTTTTTTCATTCTTTCTCCTCCAAAATTCTATGGGAATTCATTAGTAATTTTACTCGTTTAGAAAGAGTTTTTGAACAATTTTTCTGATCTAGAAGGGCATTTTTCTGTTAAAATAAGTTTGAAAATTAGTTTTGTTTTTTCATGGAGGACACATTTGAAAAAGAAACTTTTAGTTACCTTAGCCGCTGGCACTATTCTTTAGGCGCAATGAGTAGTATGCAAAGTGTTCAAGCAGCGGGTCAATCAATTGTCGTTCGCAATAAAGCTTATATTTACAACAGTCGCGGTTACAGGACCAGTACTTTTTATCGCAAGAATTCACAAATTGCTTCCGCAACGGTTAAGAAAATTCACGGTAAAAAGTTCTATAAAGTGGGGAAGAACAAATACATTCTTAAGACTGATGCCAAAGCTGATAATCAAGAGGTAGTTGTAGCTACTAAGAAGACTACATCTGCTAAAAAGGCCTCAGCCAAGGTAAGTAGCAGTAAGAATGCCGCCAGTTTAATGGATTATCTTGTAAAGAGCAGTTCATTAAGTAAAACGCAAAGAAAAGAAGCTAAAACTGCTGCTAAGATGCTTAAGACTGGTAAGTTAAACAGTAAGGGTGCTCCAAGTTGGTTCAGTAAATACGTCAACTTAGGTGCAAAGGACGACTCAACTAGCGTTGCAAATATTAAAGCTGGTCTTAAAGGCTTAGAAGAAGTCAATCAAGCTAGAGCCAAAGCTGGTTCTAAGGCACTTAAAGTTTCACCAGTCTTAATGGCAATTTCATTGATCGATGCCGATTATCAAAAGCAAGGTGGCATTAATCACCCAGCTTACTACCAATACCATGGCAGTCTGGAAAACTTGTCAGCAGGTGAAGATCCAATCCAAATTTGGATGGCTGAAAATCAGCTTGGAAGTCAGATGTGAAGAAGACTCCAGCTCTTAAGAAATATGAATTCCATACAAACTGGAAGAGCACAGCTTATACCGATGCTGTTCAAGGAACTAACGGCTACAAGTTAGCATGGCACTACACTAACTTATTGAATAGAGATCATCGTTCAATGGGGATGGCACACATGACTCATAATGACTATGGCTATATTGATAGCTTCAATGCCTCTTCATATGGCAAGGGTAGTATCAGTTTAAGTCAATACAAGAAACTAGTTAACCAATGGCTTAACTAAAATTTTTAGAGGATAGTTTAGCAGAAAAGCTAAGCTATTTTTTGTAGGGAAAGAAAGTGTATAAAAACTATTGTTACTAAATCTAAATATAAAAAACAAACTTATAACCAATAGCAGCAAAATTTTTTCTGTCAAATCTTAACAAATAGTCTATAATATAAAGGATTGTGAAAAAATCTTGATAGAAAGCGACTAAACATGCATAACAGTAAAAAACACTCAATGTTGACCCTTGTATCAGCCGGTGTTTTGCTCGGTATTCTTAATACCGCTAACTGCAAGCCCGTTCATGCCGATACGCTCAATTCACCAACTACAAACACTAATAACGTTCAAAATCAGAATACTACTGATCAAACTCAGAATTTTTCATCAAACGATTCTGCTTCAGTAACTAATGCTGATCAAACTAGCGATAGTACTCAAACTTCGACTCAAGCTAGTGATTTACAATTAACTGATGAAGCTAAAAAGGCTTTAGCTGACGTTGATATTGATGAATACAGCTTAAACCAAGATCAAATCGAAAAGATCAATCAAATCAACTTTAACGATATCAACATTGATACTGGAACTCAGTGGACTTACGATCAATTCCGTGGCACAGCCAACAAGATGATCGATCAAGACAAGCAATACCGCGTTCCTTACTTCAATGCTAAAAAGATCAAGAACATGCCAGCTACCTATACTAAGGACGCTCAAACTGGCAAAAAGACCAAACTTGACGTGTGGGATTCATGGCCAATTCAAGACGAAAAGACCGGTCATGTAGTTAACTACAAAGGTTACCAATTAGCAATTGCGATGATGGGGCAACCTAAACATAATGACTCTCACATTTACTTGCTTTATAACAAATATGGCGATAATAAGTTGAGTCATTGGAAAACTGCTGGCCCAATTTTTGGCTTCAAAGGGACTCCGCTTGACCAAGAATGGTCAGGTTCAGCAACCGTAAACTCCGATGGTACCATTCAGTTATTCTACACTGACGTTGATACACGCAAAGGTGACAACCACCAGAAGATTTCAACAGCTAACTTAGTCCTAAAAATTGATAAAAAAGGGCGCTTGAAGATCGCCAAGGTAAGAAACCGTCACGAACTTTTTGAAGGTGATGGCTACCATTACCAAACTTACAAGCAATGGAAATCAACCAACAAAGGCGCTGACAACATTGCCATGCGTGATGCTCACGTTATTAATGTCGATGGTGATCGTTACTTGGTATTTGAAGCTTCAACTGGTACTGAAAATTATCAAGGCGAAGATCAAATTTATAACTGGCAAAATTATGGTGGCAGCGACCAAGAAAATCTTGACGACTTCCTCAAGATTAATTCTGATGATGATATGAAGAGTCGTGCATCTTGGGCTAATGCTGCTATCGGTATTTTGCGCTTAGATGATAACGAAAATAACCCAAGTGTTGAGGAAGTGATGATACCATTAATCACTAGTCCAATGGTTTCCGATGAAATTGAACGACCAAACATTGTGCCAATGAATGGACGCTACTACTTGTTTGCCACCACTCGTTTGAATCACGGTACTAATGATGCCCTATGGCGTAAAGCTAACCGGGTTGTTGGTGACAATGTAACTATGCTTGGTTGGGTTTCCGATCATTTAACTTATGGCTATGAACCTTTGAATGGCGATGCTACTGTTTTAACCGCTAGTGTGCCATTTAACTGGAGAACGGGAACTTATTCATACTATGCTGTACCATTTGCAGGTAGTGACGACCAAGTTTTGATTACTTCTTACATGACTAACCGTGGCTATGCAGCTGGTAAGGGTAAACGTGCAACTTGGGCTCCTTCATTCTTACTCAGAATTAATCCAGACGATACAACAGAAGTTGAAGACGTAGTTACTAACCAAGGTGACTGGATCTATGATGAAAGCAGTCGCAATGATAAGATGTTAGCTACTAGTCTAGCAGGTGCACGCTTAAAAGGTGAACCAGATCCCGACGTTACTGGTGAATTACACAAAATTCCACTTAAGAAAAAGCACCACAAAAAGACGAGTAAGAAGAAAGCTCATCATTCAAAGAAACACGTAGCTAAAAAGCAACATAGAAGATAATTAATAGACCTTGATTTCACTTAATTGAAATCAGGGTTTTATTTTTGTCCGCCTGCTAGTAATCAAGATAAAATATAAGTAAGAACTTATCTTTAAAAAGTGAGGTGATCTTTCAAATTATTAGAACAGCTGGCTTCTTAGGATTGGGTTTTACTCTTGGAAAACTTAAAAGTAGTCAACGCTATGAGAAAACCATCAGCAAAATTGTGAACGCAAATTATCTAGATGATGAACAAAAAGTAGCCCTATTACAAGATTTAGACGGTAAACTAAAAGCGAATAAAGTTCTTAAACCACATGAGAAAAAAGCAATTACTTTTAATAAAAAAGTTGCTAAACAACGTCTTAAAAAATCTCTAGGCAATGCCAAGAAGTTATTAAAATTATAGCGATCTAGTATCAACACCAAGCAATTCTGAATGCTTGGTGTTTTATTTTACAAAAAAGCTAGGCAAAAAGAAAATTATAGGATAAAATAATCATCATCATAAGTTATAACTTATAGTTAATAAAAAGATTACTAATAGAAGGAAGGTGAAAAGATGCTTTTAAAGGATAAAGCAAAAATGCACTATTCGTTCAGAAAGTTGACGATTGGCTTGGTTCCTGCTTTGTTAGGTTTAGGATTTCTAAATACTAATGTTCAAGCTGCCGAAAACGAGGATCATCTAATACAAAATACTAAGCGACAACAGAATGATGATGTCAAATTTACTACAAAAGAAGAAATCTTGGACAAAATTAACAAGCAAGAGCCAGTCGACTTAAACGATCCGAACGCTCCGGTTGATCCAACTGACGATCCTATTTGTCCTGATTACGTAGAGGCCGAGATGGTTGCTAAAGTCAAAAGACAGATCAGTGTCCGCAATCCGCAACAGTCTTCTGACCAGGAATGGAGTTATACGGCTCCAGATCGTGATCAAAGTTATAATGATAGTTCATTAAAAAATGAACCCAACAAATCATTAACTGATCTTGAGAAGAAAAATGATGCGGGACAAATTATCTATCTAGTCCGTGGTGGAAAACGCGGCAGCTATGATGATTTCTGGCATTATGATACTGACTGGATCTTTGGCACGATTACTTTTACTGAGAATAACGGACTGCTCATAGCTACTGCAACTCCTTATAGTGACGGGGGAAAAATTGAATTCAAGGACTGGCTGATTCCAGAAATCGATCAATATACGCCAGAAAGCAAAAAGGGGATAGATCATCTTAACTGGCAAAAAGCAGACAGAAATATTAAAAATCAAGCAATCGTTAAAGGGCAGAGTTTTACTTCTGTTGAAGAATTGGAAAACAATATTGAAGGTTTTTCTGAATATTCGGATCTTTATTCGATTAAAGATGAAGATCTTGCTAAACATTTTGGCAAAAAAGAAGAACGTGATAGTATTGGTAACACTTTAACTGAAGCTAATCATTACTTTGTCAGATACGTAATCCCTAAAGAGGAGCCCAAGAAGGATGAGCACGTATCACCGGAAAGTCCAGAAACGCAAGTTGAGCCTGATTCTCAACCAACGAATCCGAATAATGCAGAGGTTCCAGATCCAGTTCCTAATTCTACTCAACAACACGGAGAAATAGACATTCCCAAGACTCCAAAGCAAGATTCAAAGCAAGAGCAAAAAGAGTCAGATGACCCTAATTCATCTGACTCAACTTCTAATTCCAATCTAAAAGATAAACAACATAATATTTCTAAGTCTCAACATTCAGCTCTTAATTCCGAGCGAATTGATCAAGATAGAAGTTTTCCATCCCAGGAAAAGTTGTCTTCATCCGTAAAAAAATATACTACTTCCACAACTGAAAAGCTAGCTAAAGGAGATGCGCAGGGCCAATTTACTTTACCACGTGCAGGTAGCAAGCAGTCAAAATTGACTCTCTTCGGTTTAGCCTTCTCAGTCCTTCCTGGATTACTGGGACTTAATTTCAGTCATAAACGTCAAAAATAATGTACTTATTCCTTTAAAATCCTAAAAAATTATCTTAATGACACAACTGACCTTACTATTTAGTCGATAGTAAGGCCTTTTTTAAAATTTCTATTTGACAAAATAAAATTAGGAGTTTATTATAATTAGCAATAAATGAAAAGATTTTGAAAAGCAGAGTAACTGACTTAGTTTTTATTCAGAGACTTATCGTGTGGTGTGAGATAAGAAAAACGGTTGGTGAACATGGGCTTGGAATGATCAGAATCAGCGATAGGTAGCTGGTTCCGGGGTTGCGCTCGTTAACATTGCACGCTATTGATTGATAGCTAGTAAGATTTATTACGCAAGTAATAGATGAAGTAAAGGTGGTAACACGAAGCACTCGTCATTTTGGATGGGTGCTTTTTTTTTACTTAATTTTAAGAAAGAAGGAGTCAAAATGAGTTTACGTGATTTAGCCAAGAAAGGGATTGTGCTTGATGGGGCAATGTCAGATGAATTAGAAAAGCAGGGTGTAGAAACCAACAATAAACTTTGGACCGCTACCGCTTTAATTGATCAACTAGATAAAGTCTATAAAGCTCACACTGATTATTTTGAAGCTGGCGCCGAATTAGTAATTACTGATACATACCAAGCTAACGTTCAAGCTTTCATCTCTGCCGGTTACAGCAGAAAAGACGCCAACCAGTTTATCTCTAATGCAGTAACAATTGCGCAAAAAGCTCGTGATGACTTTGAAAAGAAAACTGGCAAACATAACTTAGTTGCGGCAACGATTGGCGCTTATGGTGCTTATCTCGCAAATGGCAGTGAGTACCGCGGGGACTACGATCTGGCACAATCAGACTATGTTGACTTCCATTTACCAAGATTAAAATTGGTTCTTGCACAAAAGCCTGATCTCTTGGCAATCGAAACTCAACCTAAACTCGATGAACCAGTTGCCTTACTTGACTGGCTTCAAGAAAATCAACCAGATATTCCAGTTTACGTTAGCTTCACTTTAAAGGACACGCAACACTTAAGTGATGGCACTAGCATCGAAGAGGCAGCCCAAAAAATTGCCACTTATCCGCAAGTTTTCGCGATCGGCATGAATTGCGTTAGTCCTAAATTGGTAACACCAGCTTTGCAAGAATTCCAAAAAGCAACCGACTTACCACTGGTTGTTTATCCAAATTTAGGTGCTAGCTATGATCCAACTATCAAACAATGGCGGGCCTTCAAAGATAAATTTGATTTTAATCAATTAACTAAAGAATGGTATCAAAATGGTGCTCGCTTAATTGGTGGTTGTTGCACAACCGGCCCTAAAGAAATCAAAGAAATTAGTACTACTTTAAGAAAAATCAGAGAGGAGTAATTAATATGGCTCATCAAACACATCTAAAACGAAAAATGGAAACGCGCCACATTCGCATGATTTCATTAGGTGGCGTAATTGGGACTGGCTTATTCTTAAGTTCTGGTTACACCATTCATGAAGCTGGTCCTTTAGGAACGGTAATCGCATACTTAGTTGGTGCTTTAATCGTCTTCGCCGTGATGCTTTGTCTTGGTGAGCTCTCAGTCGCCATGCCTTATACTGGGGCCTTTCATGTTTATGCGAAAAAATATATCGGTCCTTCTACCGGTTTCGTCGTCGCCATTCTATACTGGTTAACTTGGACCATTGCTTTGGGTTCAGAATTTACAGCAGCTGGCTTAATTATGCAAAAATGGTTTCCTCACGTTCCCGTCTGGATCTGGAGTTTAACTTGTATGGTGCTAATTTTCTTAAGTAATTTCTTTTCAGTGAAAGTATTTGCGGAAAGTGAATTTTGGTTTGCGGCAATTAAGGTCTTCGCAATCGTGGCTTTCATCGTTCTTGGCTTCTTGGCTATCATTGGGGTTATCCCAGTTAAAAGCTTCAACCATGCTCCTGGCTTGGTTAACTTTTATAAAAACGGCTGGTTCCCTAATGGATGGGGCGGCGTCTTCACGACAATGTTGACTGTTAACTTTGCGTTTTCCGGAACCGAATTAATCGGAATTACCGCCGGTGAAGCAGAAAATCCTCAAAAGGCGATTCCAAGTGCGATTAAAACTACCTTGTGGCGCCTAATCATCTTCTTCATCGGTAGTATCGTGGTCATGGCAGCACTAATTCCTTACAAGGTCGCTGGTGTAACCCAAAGTCCGTTTGTTTATGTTTTAGACTTAATTCATGTCCCATTCGCTGCCAATATTATGAACTTTGTGGTTTTAACAGCCATCATTTCTGCAGTTAATTCAGGTCTTTATGCTTCAACTAGAATGCTCTGGTCACTAAGTAATGAAGGAACCATCCCTAAAGCCTTCCAAAAGACCAATCGCAATGGGGTACCAACTTTAGCCTTAGTCGTCAGCATGCTCGGCGGAATTTTTGCCTTAGTTTCCAGCAAAGTTGCAGCCAGTACGGTTTACTTGGTGTTAGTTTCAATCTCTGGTTTAGCCGTTGTCATCGTCTGGATGGCAATTGCCTTAGCGGAATTAAACTTTAGAAAAGCTTTCTTAAAAGCAGGGCATCACTTAAGTGAATTAAAATACCGTACGCCTTGGTACCCAATTGTTCCTTACTTTGCTTTCTTGGCTAGTCTTTTAATCTGGTTTGATCCAACTCAAAGAGCAGCTTTGTATTATACAATTCCATTTGTAGCAATTTGTTACCTCGGCCATTACTTATGGCGCAAATATTCTTCCAAAACCAGTGATGAAATTGCAAAAGAAATAGATTAGAATAAAAAACAAACAAATAGAAAGGTGTCTTGAAGAGTGACATTTTACGATTTAGATTTTCTTGAAAAAACTTTTATCCATTACGCAAAAGAAAATACGCGTTCCTGGCCAGAAAAACATGACCAAATTCCATCATCCCCAGGACAAGTTAAAATGGGCAAAGAATTAACTAAACAACTGCAAGAGATTGGCCTTGAAGCCTATTTCAATGAGCAGACTGCTTTTGCCATTGGTAAATTGCCTAGCAATGTTGACGACACGGTAACACCAATTGGCTTCTTCTCTCATATTGATACTGCTGATTACAATGCAGTTGATATTCAGCCACAAGTCCACCGCAATTACGATGGCGGTCGGGTTACCCTTGATGAAAAAGCAGGTCTGTATCTTGATCCTCAAGAATTTCCAGCCTTAAAATCATGCACAGGTGAGACCTTAATTACTTCTAATGGTCATACTTTACTTGGAGTTGATGACAAAGCGGGGATTACCGGTATTTTGGGCATGCTAAAATATCTAACTGCACATCCCGAAATTGAACATGGTTCGATCTTTGTTGGTTTTGGACCTGATGAAGAAATCGGTTTTGGCGGTCAACGCTTTGATCCGAAAGATTTTCCTAATGTAGAATTAGCTTACACGCTCGAAAATGGTCGTCCTGGTGATTTTGAATACGAAACTTTCAATGCCTCAATTGCTAAAGTACACATTCAAGGTACCGCCGTCCATCCAGGTGAAGCTTACGGCTTGATGGTAAATGCCACGACTTTGATGAATGACTTTCTCTCACAATTGCCAGCTGACGAGGTCCCAGAAAAATCCAAAGGTCACGATGGCTATTTCATGGTCACCAGTGCCAATAGCTTAGTTGATCATGCCGATCTTGAAATTATTATCCGTGATTTTGATTGGGATAAATTCACCGCTAAGGAACAGTTCTTAAAAGATTTAACCGCAAAATTGAATCAAAAATATGGTGATCACCGATTCACTCTTAACCTTCGACGCCAATACTTAAACATTTACAACGTCATTAAGGATCAACCTTATGTGGTTAACTTAGCACTTGACGCTTATCAGCGGCTGGGAATTAAGCCTAGTATTCAAACCTTTAGAGGCGGAACTGATGGTAATTTTATTACGCAAAAAGGAATCCCAACGCCTAATTTATTCAATGGTGGTGGCAATTACCATGGTCCATTTGAATACGTCACAGTGGAACAAATTGATAAGTTAGTTGAAGTATTAACGACAATTTGTCAGGAACATTTACGCCAAACTCGTGAAGGAAGAGACAATAGTCCACTGAAGAAATATTGGTAGAGTAGGAGAGGAAGTAAACATTAATGGCGCATCAGAATGATTCGCTGAAAACAAGAATTGCTGGTTTAATTGCCGGTTTAGTCATCAATGCTGTCGGTAATGGGTTAACCGTTTCAACTAATATGGGGACCAGCCCTTGGACGGCTTCAGAGGTTAACTTAGCTCATCTGTTTAACGTTTCAGTTGGTTGGCCCATGTTCATCGTTGGTTCGCTCACTGCAATTGCTAACCAAATTATGATTAAGAAATTTGACAAAATTCGTTTCTTCGGTGAACTATTATTCATTGCTTGTTTTAGCTATTTTGTTGATATTTTTCTAGCCTTTTTCAACCACCTCGGGGTACCTGAGTTACCAACTTGGTTAAAAATCATTCTCTGTTTTATTGGCATTTTCACCTTTTGTTGTGCCATTTCTTTCTACCAACGTGCCAATATCTTCATGCATCCCAACGATGACACCACCAATATTATTCGTTTTCAGTATTGCAAAGGGAATGTGATTAAAGCTCAATTAATTAATTTTTCCATTCCGCTGGCAATTATTGTAATTTGCGTGCTGATTTCTCATCAAGTCTATTCTGTTAATATCGGTACAATTCTATGTATGTTTGCCAATGGTCCTTTAATTAATTTTGCGGATCAACATTTATGGCATTCACTGCATCATAATTTCCGGGTCATGCATCCAATTACGGAAAACAGTTAAAACTAACGTCAGCTTACGGCTGACGTTTTTATTTTGAGTATTTTTCAGTTAAAATCTAAGTTAGATAGATATTTGAAAACAAAAGAGATGAAAAAATGAAAGAGCAAAAAAATAAAGATCAGGAACCTGAACGTCATCCTTTTTTCGAACGTTTACACCGAGCCTTTGATTGGGTAATGTTCATCTTAGCACTAGCAGCTGCCTTAGGCTTTGTCGCCTTTGATAAGGCGCGCTCAAACTCAGGACAGAATGAATTTGTGCGTTTAAGTAAGCCGAAGGAAATAGCAAAGAAGACAAAGATCCCTAAGTCTCAAATTGCTTGGGGTGAAGTTTATGAATTAATTCCTAAGAAAAAAGTCGATCACTATCAAACAGTGACCGACGAAAATGGCTATTCATATGAAGTAAAGCGTAAGCATCCCAAGGTTACCTGGAAATCTTACTTTTATCTTGACCCAAACCAAGTCTCTAAGGATAAACCGGTTGAGAAAAATCTTTATCTTCTAATTACCGGCTGTGTTGTACCTGCTATTAAAACACCAAAGACTGGCCAATATAACTTTGTCGATAATACCAGCCTTGCTTTTGACAGTACTAAACATTATGTTTTAAATGATTCACAAACTTATATTCAAGTAATGCAATTAAAGAGCTACAGCACCTATGGTAATCAAATGGCACCAAATGCGACTAATAATACCTTTAATTTAACAATCAATGTCGGTTCAACACCATACCTTAAATTGAGTGAGTTCAAGTTGAAACGACTAAAGAAACAAAACTTATCACACTTAGCACAACAAATGCAGTTATTCAGTGGCTTTGCTAATTAGAAAGATGTAAAAAATGAAAACCAATGATCAATTTACTGACTGGGCCGTTGCTTTACAAAGCGTCGCTCAAAATGGTTTAAAATACGGGAAAGATGTCTTTGACCGCGAACGTTACCAACAAGTACGAGAAATCGCAGCCCAAATGATGGCCGCCAAAACTGGCTTACCCTTAGAAAAAATCAGAACTCTATTTTGTGGTGATGAAGGCTATCAAACTCCGAAAATTGAAACACGAGCTGCTATTATCAAAGATGGTCAGATTTTACTTGTCCACGAAAAACTCTCTGACGACTGGGCTTTACCTGGTGGCTGGTGTGAAGCCAATTTATCAACGATGGAAAATTGTATCAAAGAGGCTAAAGAGGAATCGGGAAGAGATGTTCAACCCATTAAGTTAATCGCCCTGCAAGATCGTAACAAGCATAATAGTCCCATTCGCGCTACTGGAATTATGAAGGCATTTTACTTATGCAAAGTATTAGGCGGCGAATTTGAAGCCAACAGTGAAACAAGCGATTGCCGCTATTTTAGCTTAGATAATTTACCTCAGCTTTCATTAGACCGCAACACGCCTGAACAAATCAAAATGTGTTTTGCGGCAGCCCAAGATCCTAATTGGCAAACAAAATTTGATTAAGAAAACTACTTTAGACCAGCGATATCATCGAAAGTGAAAGGCTGGTCGATTTTTTTGCCATAAATTCGTTCATAAGCAGCTTTCTTTTGCTGATAATCTTGCTTGCGCATTAATTTCGTATTTTCCGCAATTGATTTCTCTGAATCTGGATAAATAGTAGGTAAAACATGTAAGACACATCGAGTTTTATAAAAATCGCGGTGAAATAATTCTTTCTGCTGACAGTTTTGGATTTCCACAAAGCAGGAGATAATGGGTAAATTAAACTTAGCCGCAAAATAATAGGCACCTTTTTTAAAAGGTCGAATTCGGCGGTAATTAAACCACATCTGCTGCTCAGGATAAACCAAGATCCAAGCTGGTTTAGTCAATATTTGCTTAATTTTTTGCGGTAAAACGCGCCCCAAATAATGTAAGTTGGTAGTAACGGGAATACTATCCGCATTTCGCACCAACAGTCCAATCGGAAAATGCATGACCAAGTTGGTATCCTCAACCATAAAATAAAGGCGCTTATTGCGTCTCATCGCTAATTTTTTTATTGGCAAAATATCCAATTGATTGTAATGGTTACAAGTAATTAAGGCAGAAGCAGTTTTTGGCAGATGGTGCTGACCGATGATCTTTACGCGAGTAGTTAAAAATGGCGTGATGATTGTAAGTAAACTCCGGACTACCGCAGCGCTAATTTGCCCCGTTATTCTACTTTGATGGTGCCAAAATCTAGCTATCACTAGCTTACTTGCAGTTGGAGTTAAAGTTGGATCGTTAAGTTCAACTTTATCATTAAAATGTTTTGCCTTAGCTTTACTAGCAATCCGCTGGATTACTGCGCGGCGATGACGCCCGATGATCACGTATTTTCCCTTCTTTCATTTAATCCATTATAGCAAAAAATGCTCAGCACCTTGTTAGCCAAAGTACTGAGCGTTTTTGATTTTCTACTGTTGTTTCAAAGCCTTATATCCAGCATGGATAAATCGGTTAAGTAATTGGACATCATGGGACCATTTTTCATCTTTGATAAAATGATGGGCGCGGTTGACTGCAAAAGAACCATGAATGACATATTCAAACAGCGTTTCCGCATCTTCTTTATTCAAACCGGTTGTTTTCATAATGGAAGAAACACCATTTTTCCGTTCATGAATCATAATCCGACCAATGATATACTCACTTAAATCTGGATCCATCAGCAGTTTTTGATATTTCTCAGAATTACCAATTCGTTGGCAAGCAGGAATCAATGATTCATTGTTCTTTAAATAATCAAAAGGGATCTCTTTATCACTAACTGGTAACTCAACTTGATTTTGTGTTAATAATAGCGCATCATCTAAGACTTGGTTCAACACTTCAGTAATGGAATTGAAGTGCAAATAGAAAGTGGAACGAGTGATATCAGCTTCACGGCAAATTTGGGCAATCGTTACCTTAGCGTATGATTCTTGATTAACTAATTTGATAAAAGCATCTTTAATCACTCGAATCGTATAGAGCGTACGGCGATCAGTTTTTCTTCTTTTTACTTCTGTCATTTAACTCATCCTCATTTCAACTAAGGTTATTCTACCAAAAAGGCCTATTGATCGACACTGAAACGTTCAATAATATCGCGTTGGTTAGGGAAGAGTTGCAATAATTTGTCCTTTCTTGGAACTAAAATTGCTCCATCCCCGCCAACAGGAATATCAGTACTTACTTGTGAGAAGCCCACGCCATTATTACCGGTAGTTTCAATCGCTACAAAAGTACCTGGATCAGCATAGAAACCATGAACTTCATTTTTACTCTTATCTAAGCCTAAGCGAACTTGATAATAATTTCCATCTTGAGTAAAGCAATGCACTAAAGCAGCATCCCCAATTGAGTACATCCAAGATTGACCATATTGTACAGTATGAAGAAGAGAATGGTGATCCTTATCAATCATCAAGTACATTGGATAACTGCCTGGACGAGTACTTTGATCAACCATGTAGTTAGGATAGAATTTTTGCATGACAGCTTCTTGCTTGG
Organism: Lactobacillus xujianguonis; assembly: GCF_004009905.1. GTDB lineage: Bacteria > Bacillota > Bacilli > Lactobacillales > Lactobacillaceae > Lactobacillus > Lactobacillus xujianguonis. The sequence continues at coordinate 17,420 of NZ_ML136888.1, read as the reverse complement.
CCTTTTCTTCAGGAGATAATTCTGGCTTTGGTTGCTTTTTAACTGGGCCTTCAGTGTGCGCACCAAAACTGCGACCAGCCAATAATTCTCTGAAGGCATCACCAATAGCTGCAGAGAAGCCGATTGAACGATCTTTAATTTGATCAGGAATAAAGAGCTCACCCTTGTTAATTGAAATGTAGTGACTCTTAGGATCGGCGGCAACTAATTGCATGCTTGGAGCCTTAATCATTTGGTTACGAGGTCCAATCCCTAATTCTAAGACTAGCAAGTTTTTATTTTCATAATCTTCAATAAAGTTTTGGAAGTCATTTAACTTATCTTGATTAATTTGGAAAACTTCACTAGCAGTATTAAGAGCTAATGGAGCACCACATTTGTCACACTTAGGAATACCAGCTTCGGTTAAAGTGCCAGCTTGATCCTTTTGATAAAGTTCATGAATCTTAGATGAAAGTTTATAGACACCATGCTTATCAGGATGCTTGCTGCAGACACCTTCTAGCCAGTTACCTTCGATTTCAAAGAGGTTATTGAAATCGGCTAAAGCGAAGTGGTGATCTACATTAGAAGTCCAAACAAAGTAAGGCTTATCACCAATAATTTTCTTCAAATCTAACATGTAGTTACTAGTTTCGTAGTTATTACTGTAGTATTCAACCGTTCTTGCAACTACGCGCCAATAATCAAGCGGATCAGGATACTTGTAACCAAAAGCCGTTAACAAGTTAGGCAAATGGTACTTATCAACTAAATCACCCAATACATCTCTTAACTTTTGATCATTGGCAAATAAATTTAATCCTTCTGAAATTGAAAGACCGTTACTTGCTGTCACTAAAATAGCGTCCGCATCATCAATCCATTGTTTTGCAGTTTTTGCAGCTTGATTAGTCATTTTCTTCTCCTTTAATCTTGTTAGCAGCTTCTTTAAAAACTTCATTAATGTCATCCCCAATCAAAAGAGCTTGATCTTTGATTGCTGGATTTACCAAAGCATCCTTTGGATTAATATTGACATAGAAAGAATTCTTATTATACTTAGTCATTTCCCAAAATGGTTCTTGAATAAACATCGGTGTCATTCGACCAACACCCATTTCTAAGTAGAGGATTTTATCACCACGATGTTCCGCCATGAACTTATTCAACTTTTGGTGTTCTTCGTAGTATCTTTCACCTTCTAAGAATTTAGGTCCACGTGCCCAAGCAACTAATTCTGAGCCATTAACTTTACTTCGAGGAATTAAATCCGTGGGTAAGCGGTGATCAATGATTTTTGGTAATAATTCAGCGACCATTTTGTGACTATCGTATAAATGCTGATCATTACTTGTATCCGAAGCCTGATAATAATCCCATGAACCTTGGATTTCACTTACTTTATCTTTTAGAAAAGCTTTCTTAAACAAAGCATCCTGATTAGTAGTGACGATATGGAAAGGCTTATCACCGATTAAGGTTTTTAAATAATCATACGTTGGCTTTTGTGGCGGGATATTTAAAATCATTTGCAACGACTTCAACATAAAGGCCCAACGTTCTTCTTTAGAATGAAATCGAGTGTAAAAACCATTAAAAACCCCATCAAAGTGGTACTTATCATGATAATATTTCATATTTTTTATAAAGAGGGGACTAGCTGAATACCAAAAATCCATTCCAGCAGCGTTGGACATCCCGCTACCAGCACCAATGAGGATCGCATCAGCTTGATGAACTTGTTCAACTAGTTCATCAATTTTATTCATACCATACTTCAATTCTATTTAAGTTGTTTATTTTCATACATGTTGTTTCAAACTTTTAAATAAATAATACTCAGAATTGCAGTAGTAAAGAAGTACAGGAATAGATCATCTGTCTATTTAAATACAGATTGTATCGAAATGTAGTGAAAATAATTAAACAATTCTAATGCAAAAAATGACTGAATCGGTTATAATATAAGTAAGGTAAGCGCTTACCTATAAAACATGATTTAAGAGAAATGGGGTGTGTCAGTGGAAAAAGATACAACATTTCATAGACTTATTGCATTTGTAATCAATGCAGTTGGTGTTTTTGCATTGATTGTAAATAAAATAAGTAATTGTAAAAATATTGTCGAAAAAACAAAAATACCACACCTCGAAACACCTGTTGTGATTAGAAGTTAGCAGAGGCCGAACAAGTTGAACTTGTTTCCGTGCAGGCAGACTTTTAATCGAAGTTGTAATTAATTGTAGATAAAAAACCATCCTTCATGGATGGTTTTTTATTGTCTTAAAATGCTTTAATAGCAATGTTTGCTTGCCAAATTAGATACTGAACTCTAGCAGCTGACAAAGTATCGTGCTTTAGCGCCTTCTTCGCATCATTAATTGCTTCACGATAGTTATAACGCTCTTCTGCACTTGCTTGCTGATATCTTTTACTCTTTTTGATTTGCGCGGAGTTTTTAATTAATTCATTCAGAGTAATTAGATCACTTTCTGAAGCGGCGATCTTATGATTATTTTCTGCAGTTAAGGCAGAATTTTGCGCTTTAAGCTTTCGACTAATTTTGACATTACTAGTTTTTACAAAAGCATCCCCTAAATTGACCTTCTTGCTTTTGCCCGCTTTGACCATTTTTTGGCGACGATTAGTTAAATGGTAATAAAGCTTTACCTTGTTTTGTTTTTCATTCCATAAATAGAAGGCACCGTTGACCGCAATTTTGGCATTCTTTGGCCAGTGATAACCTTTGGGCGAAATCTTCTGGCCCGCAAAATTATAAATTGGCGTCTTACTTTTGACCGTAACTTTAGCTTGTTTTTTAGCCTTAGTTACTGCGGAAACAGGAGTAGGGATTAAAACACTGCTTAATCCAGGCATTGCTAACGCTAGACTTAAGGTAACCAGTGCGAGTTTTTGGTTAAATTTTTTCAATATCTTTACCTCATCAAATTCTTTTAACCAAAATTATAGCAAGAAAAAAGCTAAATTTCTCTTACTAGCATTTGGTTTGTATCCGTTTCCAAAAACTTATAAAATAGGTAATAGATTATAAAGGAAAAGAGAAGAAAGTTTTATGGTTGATCAAAAAATATTAGCTGCTGTTGAGGCAATGCGTGCTGGTTGCAAAGCTAGTGATGATAAACGTGATGCCGGTCTAGCGCCTGACATCCCCGAAGTAAAAAGAATCGATGACTTGCAATACGGTGAAGATCCCAAATGGAATTTGCTAGATCTTTATTTACCCAAAAATGTTGCTGGCAAATTACCAGTCATTATTAATATTCACGGTGGTGGCTGGGTCTATGGGACTAAAGAAACTTACCAATTTTATGGTTTAGGCATGGCTAAACGCGGTTTTGCTTTCGTAAACCCAAACTACATCCTTGGTCCTGATTCTAGTTTTCCTGAAGAACTCGATCAAGTTGATCAATATATCCATTGGGTATCTGAACATGCAGATGAATACAATTTAGACAAAAACAATGTTTTCTTGATTGGCGACTCAGCCGGTGGTCAAATGGCTGAACAATATACTGCTATTTTGACCAATCCTGAATATCGGAAAAAATTTGGCTACACTTTAACTGATCTGAAATTTAGAGCCGTGGCTTTAAATAGTCCGGCAACCTTTATGCTTGATCCTGGAATGATGAGTGGCGCTACTTTGGCATACTTTAAGCCAGATATCATGAAGGATCCGAAAAATCAAGATTTGTTAAATGTTGAAAAATATATCACTAAGGATTTCTTACCAACCTTCATTAGTACTGCTAACCAAGATTTCATTCATGACTGTGCGGTTAGGTTAGATGGATTTTTAAGAGCTAAAGGCATTGAAGTTATTCAAAAATCTTGGGGTGATGACCAGCATCCCGAGCCACATGTCTTCTTAATTAATCAAAAAGACGAGTTAGCTAATGAAGCTAACGATGAAGAAGCAGCCTTCTTTAAAAAGCATCTTGTGAAATAATTTTTTGCAGGTATCTGAAAGGATACCTGTTTTTATTTACTCAAAATTTCTAAGGCGAATGACCTCAACATGGTTTATTTCATCCAAATTAACACTCGCTTCTGACACAACTACGATATTTTTATCAGTGTAACCTTCAACAAAGCCTTTAATATCCTCCGCAAAACTACCGTCTTCATCTAAATTCTTAAGCTGAATACTGACAGGGTAGTGATCACTAAAAGCTTTTAACAAAAGTTCACTAACTTCAGTTTCACTCATTTCCTTTTTCTTAGGATAAACTGTGGCTCGCTTGGCTTTATCCTGATTGATCTTTAAAGTATGATCGCTCAAAAAGAAGCCAGCCCACTTTTTCATGCCTCGATCTTGATAATTCTTGAAAAATTCTTCTACTTTTTGATCGAATTTATCACTCATAAGCATTACCACCATTGTGTCCGCCGACTAAGTTACTGCGCTGAATCGCGGTTGCGCCACGCATTAAACTCGAGGCTTTGACTAATGCAGAGAAGCCATACTTCTTTCTGACTTGATCAACCACATGATCTAGTTTATAGCGCTTCAATTGCAAATCCGGATCTTCCAAAATATTTAACTGCAAACTGTAATCAGGAGAAAGCTTACTATAGTTAACACCAATGCAACGCACTGCCTGTCCTTGCCAATTCTTTCTAAAAAGATAAAGCAAAATTTGGACTAAATCATGACTAACGTTAGAAGGTGTGATTTTTTGCTGAACACTAAAGCCGCCGCGGTGATCACCGTAATCAATTTCACCATAGGCATAGCCAATGAATAAATTGACGCAGCCAGTTCTTAAGTTATGTGCGCGAATGCGAGCGGCAACTTGTTCACCAATTTCACGAATGACAATTTCAATCTGCCGCTGATCAAAATAATCCCGCTGCAATACTTGCGAATTGCCATAGCTCTTGGCTTTTGGGTGATATTTGTGGCTAATGATGCTACGATCAACGCCCCAACTTTCCGCAAATAACTGCTCTCCGATCACACCAAACTCTCTTTTCAAAATTGCTGGGTCAGTATGGGCTAAGTCATACATATTATTAATCCCAATTCGCCGCAAATGGTTAGCAGTTCGCGTGTTAATGCCCCAGACATCTTCTAACTTAGGAATATTCCAAATGGTATCCGGCACATCGATGTAATGCCAAAAAGCAATCATGGATTTCTTATGCTTAGCAGAATTATCCATGGCTAACTTGGCTAAAATTGGATTTTCGCCGATCCCGCAAGTAGTGTAGAGGCCTAGTGTATCATGAATGTCCTTTTGCATTTTGCGCGCAACATAATAAGGATCATCCCCAAATAGCCGCCATGATTTAGTCATATCAATCATGCCTTCATCAATTGAATACATATGAATATCTTCATCAGCCGCATACTTGCGAAAAATATCTAAAACCTGCATGCTGCGTTTAATATAAAGATTCATGTGCGGATCAACTAGCATTAAATCAGGTGCTTCTCTTTTAGAAGGTAAATCACGTGCTCGCATCACGTTATGCAAGCCGTATTTTTTCTTAGCTAGAGGAGAGGCGGCCATGATTAAGCCTGATCCCCAATTGCCACCTTCTTGCCGAGAAATTACTGCAAGACAAGTAGTCATCGGATTTAGTCCTAATCTCAATGCCTCACATGAAGCAAAGAAACTTTTATTATCAATCATGAAGATGATTCGGTGTGGTTCATACTTATAGTCATACATTTTTTATTCGCTCCAAAAACTGCACGAACAATCGTGCGGATACTTATATTATATGAACTTTTGTTTGGAAGAACAAGAGTGTGGAGCAATATTTTTTAAATTTTTTTCGATAAAAAGTTCAATGCTGAGAGGGCAATTCTATGATAATGTTTAGCAATTTTGATTAGTAGTTGATCATTTCAGTCCATAGAATGCAAATTCGTAAATTCAGATGGAAAAATTGCTGTCTTTACACTAAAAAGTCGAAAATACCGTACTTACATAAGTGACATAATAACATTATGTCCTTTATGTACAGTAGCCTAAAAAGGCTTTAGAATAGGGGTTAAATTTGAGTACTCAAGATACTTAAGTGACATTATTTAGTTTTACACAATTATGTCATTTATGTAAAAGATGCTATACTAGTTCTAAAGAATTAGAGGAGACTTTAAAATGCGCGAAGTTGTTCGTCCAATTACCGATACCTGGACTTTAAGATCGGTTCAAGATGAATTGAAGAAAAATCAATTAACCGGAATGCGAGATTACACCTTATTTCAAGTGGGCAAAGCCACCTTACTCCGAATCAGTGATGTGCTAAATCTAAAAAAGGGTGATGTCTACACTGATTCTGGCGAAATCAAAAAGAATGCCTATATCATCGACAAGAAAACTAAAAAGCGGAACGTGCTTTTTCTTGAACCAGTTGAACGGGAACTAGCGGAATATTTTAAGTGGCTGCAAGAGATGCAAAATAAGATTTACCAAATTGATATTCATGACAGTAACACTCCACTATATTTGAGAAAGTACGGAAATCCTAATAATGGCTTTAATGGTCACGTTTTTTCAAGTCCCTGGCTATTTCCATCATTCACTCATGCTGAAAAACCAATCGGGCGTAAGCAATACTGGCAAATCATGAAGAAGGTTGGCGTTAATTTACACCTCGATTATCTGGGCACGCACACAATGAGAAAAACTGGTGCTTATCGCGTCTATGAACAAACCAACCATAATATTGCTCTAGTCATGCAATTATTGAATCATTCATCTGAACAAATGACTTTGCGCTATCTTGGTTTAGATCAAGAAGCACGAGAAAGAACATTAAAGGGTATTGATTTTGGCTAATGCTGAGACAAGCATTCTACGTTTAAACTTTTTTGATTTGATTAGTAATTATCCAACTAGCTTTCATATTTTACAAATCACATATACATAATTATGTTAAGTAAATAGATATAAAGTACGAATGCATTTAATTGCTTCTAATTTCATTTGGCGCTACAGTAAAGCTGTAAGCGTTTTTTGTTTTTCTATTGGAAAGTGTGTTCAACATGACAAAACATAAATTTAACGTTGGTAAATGGTTACCAAGTGATCAAGAGTTTGAAGACAAGTGGATTAAAAAGGTTTATCAAGAAGCTCAAGCCGAAGAAAATCAGCATTTACTACCTCCAGTCCAAGCACTGAAAGAGTTAATTGAATCAGATCGCTATATCTGGAATTTGTTCCAAATGATGTTTGACGAAATTCCGATGAAAGACGTCGACACGCCAGCCGGTACACCACAAGTTAGAGACTATCATCAATTGCTTTTGATGCTTAATCGAATTATTCAACGTGCACCTGAATTTAACACAACCGGTTTAGTGGGAACACCAATTAATGCCATTCTAGATTATCCGATGGGAACGAAAGCTGGCTATGTGCTTTTCAACAACCCGAAAGTTAACGAAAAATTCCGCGACATTTTAAATTATTGGGGACACTATTTGCAAACAGAAGATTCAACCTATGTATTGAATACTTCTGATAAAGGTTGGTTATCACCAACTGCTTTACAAGAAATGGCAAAAGAAGCTAAAGGTGAAAATTTCCTAGATTTATTTGAATGTCGCTCAACCGATGTCACCCAAAAACTAGGCTTCAAATCTTGGGATGATTTCTTTACCAGAAAGTTCAAGCCAGGCATTCGTCCAGTTGCAGGCGCTAATGATGAAAATATTGTGGCTAATGCGTGTGAATCTGCTCCATTTAGAATTGCTCGCAATGTCCCATTAAAGGCAAAATTCTGGATCAAAGGGCAGCCATATTCATTACTTGATCTATTACACAACGATCCATGGACAGCTAAATTTGAAAATGGTACTCTGTATCAAGCCTTCTTAAGTGCCCTGAGTTATCACCGTTGGAACAGTCCGGTTAGTGGTAAAATCGTTAAAGCATACCATGTTAATGGTAGTTACTACGGCGAAGCATTAAGTCAAGGCTTTGAAAATCCACGCGGTGCCGATCCAGTTGCGGCTAATGATTCCCAAGCCTTCTTAACTGCTACAGCAACTAGAGCGGTCATCTTCATCCAGGCTGATAATCCAAAGATTGGTTTAATGGGCTTTGTTGCAGTTGGTATGGGCGATGTTTCAAATAATGAAATCACGGTTCGGATTGGTCAACATGTCAACAAAGGTGATCAATTAGGGATGTTCCACTTTGGTGGATCAACTCATGTTCTACTATTTAGACCAGAAGTTAAATTGGACTTTGATTTACATGGTCAAGAACCTGGACTTGATACGACTAATATTAAAGTTCGTGATGTGATTGCACGCGTACAATAATATATGATAATGATATATACTAAATAAACTTTCGGTAAGTAAATTCTAGTGTATGAAAAAAGCAAGATTAATTTAATATAATCTTGCTTTTTATTTATCTATATTTTTCAATTCTGATAAATACGACTCGCGTACCAAATACATAGAAAGGCAATTACGCCGTAAATCGCTGCAAAGTAACCTGAATTATTAATCGAAGTTACGCCTGCAATAACTGATGCCGTAAAGGAGCCCAACGAAATCCCGACATTGGCAAAGATTAAATTTAGCGAGCTCGCCAAGTCAATTGATTGCGGATACTCAGCTTGAGCAATATCCAAAAACATGATTTGTGTAGTTGCCCCGTAACTGGAATAGATAATGCAAAGGAGAGAAATCACCACAATGCCGATCCAATGAAGATGTAAAGTCATCCCTAACAGTAAAAACAACACTGTCATTAAGAGATAAATACTAGGTAGTCGTTTAACTCCGCCATGATCAGCTAAGAAGCCGGCAAATTTATTACCGACAATTGAACACACACCTAAGAAGGATAGAATCCAGTCTAAAGCTGTTTCACCGAAGTTAAGTGGTCCGGTAATTAAGGGCCGAATAAAAGTGTAAAAGGTATAATCTGCAGCACAGATTGCAACTACAAAAATAACTGCAAAGATAATTCTTTTATCCGTCAATAGGGAGAATTGCTCAGCAATTTTTCCTTGCGTCTGTGGCGTATTCTTAGGCACAACGAACAACAAAGTAATAAAAGAAATTATCGTTAGGATAGAAATAATGGCAAAGCTCAACTGCCAATTAAAAACTTGCGCTAACATCGTCCCAATCGGCAGTCCCACAACTGAGGCAATGCTAAAACCAGCAAAAACCCAGGAAAGTAAACCGACTCGTTTATCCATTGGCGCGATGAAATTTGCTAAAACTAGGACTAGCGAAATAATAGCGCCAGCGGTACAAGCTGTTAATATTCGCGACAAGATTAATGACCAATAATTGGTTGCTAGCGCAGTCTAAGTATTTCCAATGAAGAAAATAATCATCAAGGCTAGCAAGAGTTTTTCCCGTCTAAAACGATTACCCCAGCTAGTATCAATCAGAGTTGAGATTGCATAAACTAAGGCAAAGATGGTTACCACATAACCTAAACTAGAAAGACTGCTATGGTATTCTTTAGCAATATCAGGTAAGACCCCGACGATCATGTATTCATTACAGCCCAGCATGAAGGCAATAAACACAAATAATAGAGATTGAATTCGATATTTTGATATTTTTTCTTCCTAACTAAAGACCTAAATAATATAAACCTGCCATCAGTGCAGTTAAAACGCCAAAAGAAGCAATAATTCCACATTGCATCTTTTTGGTAATCACTAAATAAGCAATAAATTCCCGTACAAACGCATTCAAGGTAAAGTACCACTTAGTCTTAGCACCGTAGCCAATACATGCTAAGCCTTGTCTTTTAGCTAAAACTAAAGCTCGATAAACATGGTAAGAATTAGTTACAATACAAAATCGACTGTTTGCTTTCATTAAGCGATGCGAAAATTTGATGTTTTCCCTAGTAGTTTTAGATTGATCCTCAATAATAATCTCACTCGCTGGAACACCACAACTTTCTGCATAATGCGCCATTGCATGACTTTCAGGGATCTCTTCATCAGGACCTTGCCCACCTGACATGATGAGCTTTGAACCAGGATTTTGGTGATAAATTTCAATTCCACGTTTAATACGACTAGCAAGAAGAGGAGCAACTTCTTTGCCGCGTAATCCTGCTCCTAGCACTACTACATAATCTAGCTTTTTAGGATGCCAATTAAGCAAATTTAACCATGAGGTTAAAGTGTACATCATCATGATTGCGATTAGATAAAAAATTACTAGTGATAAAAACAAGTATAAAAACCTAAACCATGGCGTCGTGTTAAACCGCCCAAGCCAAGGATAAGCAAAAATGACAGCTAACACGACTACTCCCATCCCTAAAGATAGGAAATTGGTTAAACGTGCTCCTTCACGAAAGAGGATTTTTACTCCATTGTAGAAGAACATGACAATTAGGGTTAAGATAAACGCCAAAGTTAAAAAGACCACTAATAGCATCATCAAGACCACGAGCCATTGTATAATGCTATGACTATTAGGATAATTGGTGTCAACGACTATCAGAGAATCTAAGATCCACATATTAAGTAAAATAATCGAACTAACAAGTGTCGTCCCTGCCCACATTGATCGACGTTCATGAAGCAAAACATAAACAAAAGAACCAATAGAAAGTAATGTTAATCCAAGTAACGTGTAAAAGATGATCATCATCGAATTGTACATTGAAAATACTCCTTTTCCGTGATCTGATTAGCATTTCTATCAATAATAGCAGTAAAATAAATTAAAACCAATGACTAATCTAGAAACAGAGTGAAAAAATGACAAAATACGTACTTGCACCAGACTCATTTAAAGAAAGCATGACAGCGAAAGAAGTTTGCCAAGCAATGACAAGAGGCATTTTAAAAGCTGATCCCACCGCTGAGATCACTGCCGTACCAATGGCTGATGGTGGTGAAGGCACAGTTGATTCGCTAGTTGATGCTACTCATGGTCAGAAAATCTCGGCGACGGTCATGGGACCATTAGGTAAGCAAGTGACTGCTGAGTATGGCATCTTAGGTGATGGTGAAACAGCCGTCATCGAAATGGCCAAAGCGAGTGGACTAGAAATCGTGCCCGTAAGCCAGCGTAATCCGTTAATTACCACGACTTATGGCACTGGTGAATTGATTAAAGATGCACTTGATCATGGTGCTAACAAAATTATCGTGGGACTAGGCGGTTCAAGCACAAACGACGGTGGCGCCGGGATGGCACAAGCTCTAGGAGCTCATTTATTGACTAAAGATGGCCAAGAAGTAGCGCTTGGTGGCGGTGGCCTTAAAGATTTAATCAAAATTACCACCACCGACTTAGATCAGCGTTTAGCTAATACGAAAATTATCTTAGCTAGTGACGTTACCAATCCGTTAACCGGCCCAGAAGGAGCTTCTCACGTCTTTGGTAAACAAAAAGGTGCCACTCCAGAGATGATTGAGGAGCTAGATCAAAATTTACATCACTATGCCGCAGTTATTAGACGTGATTTGCACAGGGATGTTGAACAACAAGCTGGAGCAGGCGCGGCAGGTGGTCTTGGCGCTGGCCTAATGGCTTTTACCAATTATGAGATGCATAAGGGCATCGAGATCGCGATTCAAGTCACTAACTTAGAAGAAAAAATTAAAGCAGCTGACATCGTATTCACTGGTGAAGGTGGTACTGATTTTCAAACCAAGTTCGGTAAAACTCCCTTTGGTGTCGCTCAACTAGGGCAAAAATATCATAAACCGGTTATTTCACTTGCTGGTTATCTAGGTGAAGGGATTGATACCTTATACGATTGTGGTTTTACAGCGATTTTTGGCATTCTACCAGGGGCCTGCGATTTACAGACAGCATTGAAGCAAGGAGCTAAAAATGTTGAACACACAATCGAAAATATTGTAAAATTGATTAAAGTGAAAGGGTGATAATGATGGTAGATCAAAAGAAAAGTAAGTTAGCTCAACACTTCGAAGGATTCGATTACGAAGCATATTGGGACGAATGGGAAAAAGAACATCCCGGTGAATCAAAAGAAGTTGACTGGGGCGGACCAGTTGGCAAAGAAGTTTTTTAGCTAGAAAAAGCATGAATTACGCAATTGTAATTCATGCTTTTATTTTTACAAGGATTTAGTGCTGAATATAAATACCATCGTTCTTAACTTTCTCTTGCAACTGTGTAAAGGATACAGTTTTCCTTGAATGCAATATTCTTTTTTTAAAAATCTTAAAATCTTTTTCACTCTCAAAAGTTACCTGAGCGTGTCTAACAATACCAACCATATTCATTACTTCTTCTTGCTACTTATCCCAGTGTTCTTTGATAAACTTGCTTCTACCGCCAGCTTCTTCCATTGCATAGCGCAAGGGATCCTTCTTGTAGAAATCTTGGTGATATTCTTCGGCTGGATAGAAGGGTTTAGCTTCCTCAATTCGGGTGACAATTGGCTGATCAAATTTACCACTATCAGCCAATTCTTGCTTAGACTTTTCGGCAGCTGCCTTTTGGACTGCAGAATTATAGTAAATTACTGGTTGATATTGGCTACCGCGATCTTGGAATTGTCCCATTGCATCAGTTGGATCAGTCACTTGCCAATAGTAGTTTAACAATTTCTCATAAGGCATTACCTCTGGATCAAAGGTAATTTCGACAGCTTCGGTATGACCGGTCTCACCAGTGCAGACTTGCTCATAAGTTGGATTAGCTACATGACCACCGGTATAGCCACTGACAACTTTTTCAATTCCAGGCAAAGTGTCAAAAGGTTCAACCATACACCAAAAACAACCGCCAGCAAAGATCGCCTTGTCTAACTTCTTTTCATTCATTTATTTTTCCTCCCTAATTAAATAATTGCTTATATTCGCCATAGCCTTGTTTATCTAACTCATCGTAAGGGATGAACTTCAAGGCTGCTGAATTAATGCAGTAACGCAAGCCGCCACGATCAGTTGGTCCATCGGTAAAAACGTGCCCCAAATGGGAGTCGGCTTCAGGACTCTTAACTTCTGTTCGTTCCATATTATGGGATTGATCACGATGGTAAACTAATTTCTTAATTGGCTTGGTAAAACTAGGCCAACCACAACCCGCATCGTACTTGTCTTCACTAGAAAAGAGTGGTTCGCCTGAAACCACATCAACATAGATGCCTTTTTCATAAAAATCGTCATACTTGCCAGAAAAAGGATATTCAGTAGCCGCATGTTGGGTTACTTCATATTGTTCTTGGTTTAATTCCTTTAAACGTTCTTGCTTGTTCAACGACGATCCCTCCATTTTTCTCAATTTATTTTAATTTTAGCGAATTTTTTGCGATTAAAAAAACAATATGCACTCTAACAAGGCATATTGTGTAAACTTTATTTTTCATGATAAGGAAACATAGCCTTTAATCTAAACCAATGATCTTGATTAGATAGAGTCAAGGTTCCATCATACTTATCAGCGATTAACTGAATACTCTTTAAGCCGTATCCATGGGGATGTTCTTGATCTTTTTTAGTAGTTTCAGGTAAGCCATTTTTAGCAAAATCAGTGGCAGCTAAATTATAGTTTGAAAGGGAATAAATGATAAAATTAGCCTTCTTAGAAATCCGTAAATCAATCAAACGTTTTTCCTTATCTGGAATTTTCTGAACGGCTTCAATCGCATTATCCAAACTATTACCTAATAAACTACACAGATCCATCGTATCGATTTGATTGAGCAAGGCACCGTTAGCGATGCAAGTAAACGTAATATCATGCTGGATACAATAGGCATTCTTTCTCGTTAACACCACATCAACCACTGGATTGCCAGTCTTAACATCGGCTTTGAACTGCTTAATATCGTTACGCAAAGTGTTGATATAATCCAATCGTTTTTTTGAATCATTTTCTAGCGCAATAACATCAAGCTGGTGCTTTAGATCATGAAAGCGACGATTAACAGTTTCTGAGCTTTCACGATAAGCTTGATACTGTTCATATTGAGAATGAAACATGTTATTCATCTGCTACAAGTCATCACGTAAATAGGTTTCATAGCGCTGATTTTCCAAAATGTTAAACAGTAAAATACCACATAAATCTGCAAAAGTCCGCATCATAAAGATAGAACTAGAATTACTAAGTAAGTGAACAGAATATAAAACTAAAAAGATGATAGGTGGTAAAAAACCTGACCAAATTCTACCATCGCTAGTTCCAAGATAAACCAAAGTTTGCCACGATAAAGACGCCACAAAAGTCGCATAAGTAAAGGCCTTAGAAGCATGGTAAATTCTCACATAAATATCTGTTTTCTCATACATCGTCATCGTGATAAAAATACATGCCATATCAAGTAAAATCTCAATTGCAACCCATCGAGTAGGTATCGGCTCTTCTAATTTTTGAATTACATAACTTCCAAAGCAGCAAAAAACAACATATAGCCAGAAGTTATCTTTGAGAACTTGCAAGGCCATGACAACACAAGCAGCCCACTGCGCAACACCATCAGCAATGCCAGGAATAGCAGTCATATCCATTAATTTATTTCACTTCCTAAGTAATTAGTTAAAGCAGCCATAAAGGCTTTTTTACGTGGTCGTGAGATTTGCAATTCATAAGGACCAATCTTAACCAGATTGCCATCGACATTTGAAACATGCTTTAAATTAACAATATAGCTATTATTACAGCGGAAGAAGTTATATGATGCAAGCTTTTTCTACATATTTTTCATGGATTCTAGCATATCTTAGACTACCGCTTTACCATCAACCATTAAATGTAAATGAAGGTAATGCTTTTCACTTTCAACATAATAGAGTTGATCGAGAATGATCTTTTGCGAGCCGCTCAAAGTATCAAAGAGGAGAGAGGCCTGTTCTTGACCAACTTTGCGCTCAATCTTCTTAAAGTGCTCACTAAAATTGAAATAATTAATTGGCTTCAAAATAAAATCGGTGGCATCAACCTCATACCCTTGAATGGCATATTGCACATAATTAGTAACAAAGACAATCGGTACCGTTGAATCGACCTTGCGAATTTTCTTAGCAGCAGTCATTCCATCCATATGTGGCATCTGCACATCAAGATAAATGACATCAAAATCTTTGGTGTAATGATCAACAAATTCTAAGCCGTTTTGATAAGTTGTTATTTCAAAATTAATGGAATGTTCTTGCTCATATTGATTAAAGCATCCCAATAGGCGATCGCGCTCTTGAGCATTATCTTCAACTACAGCTACTTTCATCTATTTTCCTCTAAAAGTCTATATTTATTTTATTTAAATATTCAAAATTATCGAATAATATTGTGGATTTTTTAAAAATGTTATATATTATTTTCGTAGTTTGAAGACTTCATTTCTAATCATTTACATCATTTACACAGAAATCGATAACTACAAAATTAGGTTTTATCTTGCTTTTGATAAAATCTGGTTGCTTTGATTGCTTTTCCCTCCCTTGCCAATCAAGCAACTTTTTGTAGCAGTCATTATATGGATTGCACTTATTACATTATAAGGGTAAATTAGCAATAATACTAATTTACTCTTTTATTTTGTCCAAAATTGTTATTATCTGGTAAATTATGCTACAAACTCAACAGAAAGTGCAAGCTAACAGCCTTTTTGCCCTATTTGGTATTACATTAATACATGTAGCTTAGCGATTCTATTTCTAATCATTTACATCATTTACACAGAAATCGATAAACTACAAGTGTGTTATCGCTTCGATCTCTTTTTTCCCTACCTTGTAGATCGGGCGATTTTTTTAAGAATTTTATTTTGCGATTGCGATAAATCGAAATAAAGCAAGTTAGCTCTGTGCTAGCTTGCTTTTTCTTTTTGTTTAGATTTTAAAAAATAGGGAATACTGACGAAAATGTAAAATCAATTTTACAAACTAGTCGAAAAGATGATTTTTGTTAAATCAATTTCACAAAAATGCTAAAATAAAGATAAATGTTAAATTGATTTTACAAAAAAGGGTGACCTTTATGAATTTAATACCGCGTCCAACTTACCTAAATTTTCTTAAAACCTGGAAAGACAAATCAGTAATCAAAGTCGTTTCTGGCGTTAGAAGATGTGGCAAGTCAACATTATTCATTTTGTTTCAGAATTACCTACGTAAGAATGGTATTAAGAGTGAAAACATTATTCAAATGAATTTTGAACAACCAGAGTTCATGAATATTACCGATTCAACAGAAGTTTATAATTATTTAAAGCCCAAATTAACCGTTTCAGGGATGAAGTATATTTTTCTAGATGAAATTCAACACATTACTCATTTTGAAAAAATTGCGGACGCGCTTAACACACTTGCAGATGTTGACCTTTATATTACTGGCTCAAATGGCTACTTCATGTCAGGTGAACTAGCAACTTTGTTAACTGGGCGCTTCGTTGAGTTAAAGATGTTACCTTTATCTTTTAAAGAATATGTAACTGGCTATCAAGAGTTTTATCCTAACTCTAATCTGTCAACTGCAAAGATGTTTAACAATTATCTTCGCTTTGGTTCATTTCCATTCATTTTGCAACTAAATAATGAACCCCTTCAAATTGAACAATACCTTGATGGCATCTTTACCTCGGTTGTTTATCGCGATGTGCAAACTCGCTTAAAAGTGTCAGATCATCTTGCATTAGAAAAAATCATTCGTTTCCTATTCGATAATGTTGGCAATATTCTCTCAATGCGAAAAATTGCTAATACAATTTCTAACGATGGCTTCAAGATTTCACCTGCAACCGTTGAGCGTTATATTTCAGCGCTAGTTGATAGTCTTTTAATATACCGTGTACCACGTTTCGATATTCATGGTAGAGACCAATTACGGACTAATGAAAAATACTACATTGTTGACCCTGGATTACGTTATCACTTAATTGCTGGAACTAAAATGGATCGCGGTCACGTGCTCGAAAATATCATTTATCTAGAGTTATTAAGAAGAGGAGAGCAAGTTAATGTAGGTGCTCTTCCTAAAGGTGAGGTGGACTTTGTTACTAAAAAAGGTCAAGAGGTCTGCTACTACCAAGTTTCAGAAAGTGTAATCGATCCTAAAACATTGACTCGTGAATTAAAGCCACTTCAAGGAATTGATGACCACTATCCTAAATATCTCTTAACTCTAGATGAAATTGGTGCTGGGGAGAATTATCAAGGAATTAAACAACTCAATATTTTAGATTGGCTATTATCATAACTCGAGGTTGTTAAAAAACTTTGACAAAACGGAAATCCCTAACGAAACTAGTGAAAAGGCTATGCTGTTAGCTGATGCTAAAGATAAAGGCTTAGTTTCGGATGATTCATCCAGCTTTACAAATATCGATGACTTAATGAATTCTTTGGATGAAGAGTAAGCGTCAAAAACTGAAGTATATTGAAAAAGCGGTCTAGCTTTGATACAGAGTGTATCTGCTAGGCCGCTTTAGTATGCTTCTCTTTTGTTTTACATACTTTCTGAACTTCTTTTGTCCATGGTA
>NZ_ML136887.1 GCF_004009905.1 Lactobacillus xujianguonis | reverse complement strand
TAAAGTTGCTCTTCACATTGATTTTTCAGTCATTAATTTTCTAAACTAGGCTTTAAAAGCCCACATACTCCAATGAAATTCCCTGAAAAGCCGGTGAAGCTGCCCGTTTGTCGTACGACATCAAGTGTCCAAAAAGCCCACGGCATTAAGTGCTTTACCTCAACTTTTATTTTAAAGCAAAAATAAAAGCGCTAGATAATCATTCCGTCGAATAATTATCTAACACTAGGTTAGTATGTTTGTCTTTAATGAATTCATTAATTAAGGCCGTCTTTCCAATTCGCTGCCGACCATAAATGACAGCAAATTGAAATTGATTAGTTTCATAATGTTCAGCTAGGCTATCTAATTCCTTTTTTCTACCTACGAAAGTCATCTTCATTGCTCCTATCATTTACAACATTACGATATTCATTATTACGATTCAGTAAATTACAATTTAATTTTTTATTTTCTAATACAAATACTTTTGACAAGCTTCTTTTGGATCCATCCCATTCCGGATCTTCAACGCCAATTCAATCGACACATCCGCGATAATTGATTGCGGATCAACCACGTTGTAAGGGTGATCTGGTGCCTTTTCTTGGGCTAAGGATAATTCCGTACAACCTAGCAAAATCACATTGCAGCCGTACTTATCATGCATTGTCTTCAAGATCTTGTGATAGAGGTCATGATCCACAATGCCCTTTTCCTTAATGTCAGAATAGATCAACTCGTTCACCATTGGCTGAATTTCTGGGCCACCTAATTCAACTTCGCGCCCCACTTTAGCAATTTCATCCGCATATAAGTGATCATAAATTGACCCTTCCGTCGCAATCAAGCCGATCTTCTTTTCATCGGGATAATTGTCAACGAAGTTATGAACTGCAATCCGCATCATGTGTAAGAACGGAATATCAGTCAATGCAGCTAAATCATCGTAGAAGTAGTGAGCCGTATTACATGGCATCACGAAGAAGTCAGGATTTAACTTGGCTTGGCCTTCAATATCATCTTTTAAATCATAGAAGAAGTTAGGCTTGCTATGATCCTTAATATAAGCAGTTCGATCAGGAATCTGTGCATCATTGACTAAGCAATAATTCAAGTAATCCTGGTCCTTAGTGATCTTGACGCGGTGGTTAATTAACCGCACGTAGCTTTCAGTGGCGATGGTGCCCATCCCACCAATAATACTAAAGAAATGCTTCATTTTCTTTCTACTTTCTAAAGTGTTCGTCTTGTCCTTCTAATTTATTAATGACATCTTGTGCAACCACGATATCAGATGGGTATGGCGTGTTAACCCCGCGGATCTTTTGGAAGGCATCTGCTCCCTTACCACAGATCAAAACGACATCCCCAGGACCAGCCATTGCAATCGCATCATGGATGGCCTTTTTCCGGTCTAATTCAATCGTGACATCACACTTAGAGTGGTCAATGCCAGAGTCGATTTCTTCGGCAATACTTTGTGGATCTTCAAAGCCTGGATCATCAGTCGTCAAGAAGGCCTTGTCCGCATAAGCAGTCAAACTTTCACTAAAGCCTGGGCGACGAGATACGCCCTTGTCGCCAGGTGCCCCAACAACCACGATAATCTTAGGACTGTTGAATTCACTTTGCATAAAGCTCATCAAAGCCATCATGGAAGCCTTGTTGTGGGCGTAGTCAACGACCACCATGCCGTGACTCTTAGTCTTTTCGGTTTGCATGCGGCCAGGAATCGTGACATCGCGAATTCCTTTAGCACATTGATCATGATCAAGTCCAGCTAAGCCAGCCCCAATAATCGCAGCGGTACCGTTTGATTCGTTAAAGTCACCTAACATCTTCAAGGTGTAATCGCCGTTAATTGGCAACTTACGCGCCTTATCACTAGCGCAGAATAACTTGAAGCGAGTTTCGTTCATGTCCAATTCTTGGGAAGCAAATCTGAAGTCGATTGGCTCTTTCAACTTTGGATTTTCAAAGTTTTCGTTGGCAAACAAGTAAATACTGTCTGGATTAGTAGTTGTAGTGGCAGCAGCGTAAACTTCGTCAAAGTGAGCCGTTTCGGCATTGATAATACACTTGCGAGAGTTAACTAACAATTGCAATTTACAGTGCAAGTAATCCGCAAAGTTAGGGTGTTCATTTGGTCCAATATGATCTGGACTAATGTTTAAGAAAAAGCCCAAGTCGTAAGTTAAACCAAAGACCCGGTTCTTCTTGTAGGCTTGACTTGAAACTTCCATGACTAAGTGAGTCATGCCGTTGTCAACCGCGGTCCGCATATCACGGAACAAGTCCAAACTTTCTGGTGTGGTCAAACTAGACTTGAAAGTGTCTTCTGGCTTAGGACCAACGACATCGTTAACTGAAGAGATGAGCGCGGTTTTACCGCCATTGGCTTGGTCCAGCATCCCCTTCAAAAAGTAAGCTGAAGTCGTCTTCCCCTTAGTTCCAGTGAAGGCGACCACGTACAAGTCATCTTGTGGAAAGCGGAAGAAGGCAGCTGAAAGTAAGGCCATGGCCTTAGAAACGTCACGCACGATTAAGGCGTGCATCCCTTTACCTTCTGGATAAGGTTGCTCTGCCACGTAACAAATTGCCCCGTTATCCTTAGCCATTGATAAGTAAGTTGGTCTAAAACCCGCACCCTTGCAGAAGAACAAGGTGTTGGTTTGAATATCACGTGAATCGTAAGATACGTATTCCATCTTGGTAGCGACCGTATCTTGGACTGCACTTGATTTAAGTAAGTGATGTTCTTTTAAAATTAAAATACAGGTATTTAAAGAAATACTCATGGTATACCCCTCGAATAGTTATTATTGTTATACTGACAAAATTATAACACAGCTAGGCTTGGCTAGGGTCTAAAGGCAAGCGAATGATGAAACTTGTCCAGTCTTTATCTGAAGTACAGCGAATCGTCCCGTGGTGGAGATCAACGACCCCTTTAGTAATGGATAATCCCAGGCCGGTCCCACCAGTCTTGGTGTTACGGGAAGTTTCAACGCGGTAGAAACGTTCAAAAATCTTCTTCAAGGACTTCTCCGGAATTGGTGCCCCATTATTTTCCACCCGTAATTCAACCGTCTTCTTATTGATCAAGTTGGCCACTAACTTAATTTCCGTTGCCCCTGTACCGTACTTGAAGGCATTATTGATCAAATTATTGTAGACGCGGACTAATTTTTCGGCATCGGCCTTAATCGTCAAATCCTTCGGCCGCGCTTCAATCTTGAAATGAATGCCTTTCTTCTCTGCTTCTAATTCAAAACCGGCTTCCACTTGTTCCAGCATGGAATAGATATGCAGATCAGACAGATTCAATTTCGTATTATTAGACTTTAATGTCGTATATTCTAGTAAGTCATTCGCCAAGGACTTCATCTGTTCCGCCTTAGTATAGGCAATGTTGATATATTTCTGTTGATCTTCTGGCGTGACATAGCCGGTTTTTAACAAGCCTAAATAACCAATAATCGATGTTAATGGCGTCCGAATATCATGCGAAACGTTAGTAATCAGTTCATCCTTGGACTGCTCAATGGCCTTTTCTTCATTAATTGAGTTCACTGTACTATCAACTAAAGAATTGATGGAATCAATCACCCGCTGCAGGTCCGTTCTGACCGCAAAAGAAATGCGGTGGTCAAAGTGACCGTCCGCAATATAATGCAATTCAGAAATGACGTGGCGCAGCTGCATCTGGTGGTAGCGCCGAATTAGCCGCCAGTAGAGCACAATCAGATCGCCAATTGCCATACAAATAATGAAAATCCGCTGCCAGGACCAGAGGTGGTAATTACCAACTAAGGTGACGGTACTCTTTAAGAAGTAGATCCCATTCACTAAATTCTGGTCTTGGAGCACAGCTAAGTGAATCAAAATAATGATTGATAGATTGAGCAGTAAAAGGAGGATAACCGTTACAACGCCTTCCGCAAAAAGTTCACTTTTCTCAGCACCTGTAAGTTTTACCCGTTCTTTTTTCATGAATTAAGCCTCAACCTTGTAGCCGACACCCCAGACGGTTTGGATGACATCTTCACCGCCAGTGGCCTTTTGAATCTTGTCTCGTAAGTGAGAAACGTGCACCATAACGGTCTTAGCAGAAACAATTGATTCTTGTTGCCAAACCCGTTCGAAGATTTCATCAGCGGAGAAGACCCGGTTCGGGTGACTAGCTAACAAGTACAAAATTCCGAATTCTAAAGCCGTTAATTGAATGGTTGTGCCGTCAATGGTTTTCACTTCGTGAGAATCACGATTAATGATTAATGGGCCAACTTCTAAGATATCTGGCTTTTCATCCTTAACTTGCTTTTGACTTCTTCTAAGTAGAGACCGCACTCTGGCCATCACTTCAAGTGGGTTAAAGGGTTTAGAAACATAGTCGTCAGCCCCCGTAATCAAGCCTTGAATCTTGTCCATATCACCAGTCTTCGCAGAAACGATGATAATTGGAATATCGGAATCCTTGCGGACTTCCTTAATCACGTCAATTCCGCTCATATTTGGCATCATAACGTCCAAGATCATCAAGGCGATGTCTGGTGTGGTCGTTAATTTCGTAATTGCTTCTTTACCGCTATAAGCCGTTACTGGTTCATAGCCTTCGTTTTTTAGATAAATACTTAATAATTCAACGATTTCTTTATCGTCATCAACAACTAAGATTTTCACAAAGAAAACCCCTCTCTGTAGTAACTTTGTTCTATTTTAATATACTTGCTTAGAATAATTAATTAAACCCTCTTTATTTTAAACGTTTTTTAGCAAAAAAAGAGCTTAAGCAGATTATTTTTCTCCTTAAGCTCTTATTTTTCGAGAAGTTTTTGATCACTTCTGTTACTGAATTTCTTTTTTACCAGTGTAAAGTTCGTAGTAGTAACCCTTTTGCTTAATTAACTCATCATGGTTACCAGCTTCAATGATGTGACCATGATCAAGTACCAAAATTAAGTCAGAGTTAACAATCGTTGACAATCTGTGGGCAATGACGAAACTCGTTCTCCCAGCCAGCAAGTTGTCCATCCCGGCTTGCACCATCTTTTCAGTTCTAGTGTCGATACTTGAAGTAGCTTCATCCAGAATCATTACTGGTTCATCCGCAATCATCGCTCTCGCGATACTGAGCAATTGCATTTGACCTTGAGACAAGTCGCCACCATCACCATCGATAATGGTTTGGTAACCATCATCAAGTTCATGAATGAATTCATCGGCGTGTGACAATTTCGCTGCTTGGTAAACATCGTCATCACTGGCATTTGGATTACCGAAGCGAATGTTGTCCATAATTGTCCCCGTGAAGAGGTGAGTTTCCTGCAAAACAATGGACAAGGACTTCCGTAAGTCATCCTTCTTGATTTGCTTAATTGGAATCCCATCATAAATAATCTTACCGGAATCAATTTCGTAGAAACGGTTAAGCATGTTAGAAATAGTCGTCTTACCTGCACCAGTTTCACCAACCAAAGCTACTTTCATCCCTGGCTTGGCATCAATTGAAATATCATGCAAAATTTGCTTTTCCGGTACATAAGAGAAGTTCACATGGTCAAAAATAATGTGACCACGAACGGGAACATCCTTAACAGAACCGTCTTTTTCTGGAACTTGCCAGAACCAAGAATTATCAACCTTTTGGTTCTTAGCAATCGTAACCACACCGTTGTCTTCTTCAGCTGGTTCATCTTCCAATTGGAAAATTCTCCGTGCCCCAGCCAAAGCCATAACGATGGAGTTCAATTGTTGGGAAATCTGGGCAATTGGCATACTGAACTGCTTAGATAATTGCAAGAAGGAAGCAATTGCACCAAGGGATAATGGAGCCCAGTTGTTAATAGCAGCGGCCCCACCAACAAAGGCAATCAAAACGTAAAGCAAGTTACCCATGTTACCCATGATTGGGAACAAGATCGTAGCATAAGTGTTGGCCTTACCAGAAGCCTTCCGCAATTCTTCGTTATAAACTTCAAAGTCCTCTTTAACTTCAGGTTCATGAGAGAAGACCTTAATGACCTTCAACCCATTAAGCATTTCTTCGTTATAACCATTGATTTGACCCAGCTTTTGTTGTTGAACTTGGAAGTAGTGGCTGGACTTTTTGGTTAAGAAACGCACAATTCCAAATGACAAGGCAAAGACGATGAAGGAGAAGATGGTTAATTGCCAACTCAAAATAAACATCGCTGACACAACGAAGATCAAAGTCAATAAGGAGTTGGTAAACTGCGGAATTGACTGTGAAATCATCTGCATCAAGGTATCAATATCGTTAGTGTAACGAGACATGATATCGCCGTAGTCATTTTGGTCAAAGTAAGCAATTGGCAAACTTTCCATGTGGGTGAACATTTCGTTACGTACCCGGAATTGAACCTTTTGGGCCAAAATCCCCATTAACATGTTAAAGAGGTAGTTGGAAATAAAACCAATGGCATAGATCCCAAACATCACCGCAATCGCATAAGCTAACGGACCAAAGTTTGGATCTTGACCTTGTTGGACTTGCTTAACTAACGGCGTGATGTAGTTGTTAATCAACCGTTCAATGAAGAGCGTCCCAATCACATTGGAAAGAGCCGCTAAGATGATGGTAATCAGAGAGATCACAAACATCCAAGGACTAGTAGTTAAGACTAATTTCAGTAAACGGCTTAAAGTTTGGGAACGATGTCCCTTCATGTTTTCTTTATTAATTGTTTGATCCAAAATTAATCACCCCTACTTTCCGTTTTCTTCTTGGAACTTCGCAATTGAACTGTAGAGTTCATTACGCTTGATTAATTCATCATGCGTACCGATATCTTGAATTTGACCGTGATTCATAACGATAATTCGGTCAGCATCCTTAATAGAAACAATTCTTTGCGAAATAATAATCTTGGTTGTTTCTGGCATGTCCTTAGCCAAGGATTGACGAATTTCCCGTTCAGTGTTGGTATCAACGGCTGAAGTTGAATCGTCCAAGATCAAGATCTTTGGCTTCTTGAGCAAGGCTCTAGCAATGGTTAAACGCTGCTTTTGCCCACCAGAAACATTGTTACCACCTTGTTCAACCATCGTGTCATAGCCATCTGGCATTTCACGGACGAAACCGTCAGCGTGAGCAACCTTAGCTGCTGCCACGATTTCTTCATCAGTGGCATTTTCATTACCCCACTTGAGGTTTTCTTTAATCGTACCTGAGAAGAGCACGTTCTTTTGCAAGACCATGGCAACATTATCACGCAAGGTCTTCAGATCATATGACTTAACATTGTGCCCAGCAACCCGGACGGCCCCAGAGCTGATATCGTACAAACGTGGAATCATAGAAACCAAAGTTGACTTAGAAGAACCGGTTTCCCCGATAATTCCGATTGTTTCCCCAGGACGAATATGCAAGTTGATATCCTTCAAAGCCAAGGTCTTGTCACTTTCGTCATATTTGAAGTTAACATGATCAAAAATGATTTCCCCATTAGTCAAACGCTTCAATGGCTTTCTTGGGTTTTCAATTGATGGTTCTTCAGTAATGACGTTGGCAATTCTCCGACCACTAGCACCTGAAATAATCAATTGCGTGGCGATCATGGCTAAGATGTTCAAACTGAACAAAACTGAGTTGGAGTATGAGAACATGGAAACCAATTGACCAGTTTGTAAAGTGCCGCCAACAATTTCCTTAGCCCCGAACCAGCAGATTGCCAAAGTAGCAATGTTCAAAACTGCAGCTACAACTAAGGCGTTCAAAGAAATAATCTTCTGTGAAGTAGCAAACAACTTGTAGATAAAGCCAGATGACTTTTCAAATTGCGCAATCTGTGGCTTTTCTTGGACATAAGTCTTCACTTCACGAATTCCGCGGACGTTTTCACGAACTACTTGGTTCATGCGGTCGTAACCTTTGAAGATCTTAGGAAAGTATGGGTAAGCTGCCCGAATAATTAAGCCTAAGATAACCACAAAGATTGGTGCGATGACCAAGAAGATTAATGACAAGCGTGGACTGATGATCACAGACATCACGACGGAAACAATCAACATCATTGGTGCTCTTACCGCAATTCTGATGATGATTTGGTAAGCCATCTGTACGTTGTTAACGTCCGTCGTCAAACGCGTAACCAAACTGGCACTTGAAAACTTATCAATGTTTTCAAATGAATAATCTTGAATATGATTAAACATGTCTTTACGCAAGTTAGCGGCAAATCCAGCTGCCGCATGCGCGGACACATAACTGGCACTAGCCCCTAAAACTAGTGAGACGATCGTCAGTACCAATAAGATTAAACCTGCCTTTTGGATATAAGGCATGTCACCCTTCATAATCCCTTTATCAATTAAAACCCCGACCAAATATGGGATCAGCATTTCAATGATAACTTCGCCAATAACGAAGAGCGGTGACAGCAGTGATAATTTCTTATACTGCCGAATCGATTTGCTCAGCGTCTTGATCAATTAAAAGCCCCCTTCTTTTTTCTACCTAAACACACGAAAAACTGTAAAAAAGGATAAACGAAGCCCATGGCCCGTTTATCCCTTTCACGAACAGATAAATTCTAGTATATACCTAAATTTTGTATAATGCACATATTTAGCTTTGCTTACGTGGTGGATTTGGTCCAAAAGCGGAACCCACAATTTGGTATTTCTTTCTAAATAAGTAGCGAATACCGTAAGCAGCAGCGGCAATAATAATATACCAAATGCCTGGTAAGACTGGGTTGATTACCCGGAAGACTGGCAGGCTGAGTAAGCCGAGCCAGATCACAATGACCACAACCAAGCCTACTGAAATTAAAATGACACGTGGCCAAGAAATTTTCGGCTTGCCGTTCACATTTGGCATAATCAATTCATTGTACTTTGCCATGAAGATTCCTAGCAAAATCCCCGTTGAGGCAATGGTCAAAACCCCGTTAGCGGAGGTTTGAGCTTGCTTAGTGCTAAACAATTCCATAATGCCGTAGATGGCCATCATGATCGCTAACCAGAACAAGCCGTTATCCACAGCCCGTTGCCAAAATGGCAAGTCCATAATCGTCTTTGGTTTTTGCACAGGGTGCAAAATTTGATCAGCCTTCATCTTAGGTGAAGCCATGAACAAATTATTTGCCGTTTGCGCGTGGCGCTGAGCAATAATGATATCTGGCAATAATTCATCAACCTTGCTAGTTGCTTCAGCTTCAGACATGTTGCCTTGTTCACGCAATTCTTTTTGCAAGCGGAAAACGTAATCGGAATTTTTGTTAGTTAACATGGTTCTCAGCTTAGCAGGAGCCATGTTTTGTAATTCTTCATCTTGGTTTTGACTTGCAGTTTGTGCTTTTAACTTTGCTTGCTTTTTTTCGTCAATCTTTTGCTTCTTGTTTTCTTCAGACATTGAATACCTCTAGACATTGAATCTGAATTCGATAATGTCACCGTCTTGAACTTCGTAGTCCTTACCTTCAAGACGGAGCTTACCTGCTTCCTTAACCTTTTGCATTGTTTCAAGCTTGTCTAAATCATCAAAGGAAACAACTTCGGCACGAATGAAACCACGTTCAAAGTCTGAGTGAATGACACCAGCAACTTGAGGAGCCTTCATCCCCTTGTGGAAAGTCCAAGCACGAGTTTCAGGACCACCAGCAGTAAAGAAAGTTCTAAGACCTAAGATGTGGTAAGCGGCCCGAATCAAACGGTCCAAACCGGATTCTTCAACGCCTTCCATTTCAAGGAATTCCTTCTTTTCATCGTCATCCATGCCAGCGATTTCTTCTTCAGTCGCAGCAGAAATACCTAAGCATTCTGCGCCTTCACTTTCAGCATGCTTCTTGACGATTTGGTAGTACTTGTCGCTTTCTGGATCAGCCATTGAATCTTCGGCAATGTTGGCAACGTAAATTACAGGCTTAGAAGTAAGTAAGAACAAGCCCTTTACAATCTTTTGTTCATCTTCATTAAAGTCGATTGAACGAGCAGCGTTACCTTCTTCAAGAACTGGTTGCAATTTAGTTAACACAGCCATCTCAGCCTTAGCTTCCTTGTCGCCTTGTTGAGCAACCTTCTTAACTTTGTTAATGCGGCGGTTAACGGCATCAAGGTCAGCAATTGCTAATTCCAAGTTGATGGTGTTGATATCTTCTTCAGGATCAACCTTACCAGTAACGGAAGTAATGTTGTCATCATCGAAGGCCCGCACTACGTGAACGATGGCGTCAGTTTGACGGATATTTTCAAGGAACTTGTTACCAAGACCTTCACCCTTGGAAGCACCTTTAACCAAACCAGCGATATCAGTAAATTCAAAAGTGGTGTGGACAATCTTCTTAGCAGGAATCAATTCTTGGATTCTAGCCAAGCGCTTATCAGGAACTTCAACCATTCCGACATTTGGTTCAATGGTGGCAAATGGATAGTTAGCCATTTCGGCACCAGCTTTAGTAATTGCGTTAAACAAAGTTGACTTACCAACGTTTGGTAAACCAACAATACCAGCAGTTAATGACATTTTCTTCCTCTTTTTCTGTTAAAAATTATTTTTAATACTTGTTACCTTTTTATTTTAGCCAATATTTGGGCGGGCGATTTGATCTTTTGGCAAATAATGTTCTTTTTTCAGGTTTACCGGATCATTTGCCTTGGTCAAAACCTTCTTCACCTTGCGGTTAAATTCTGCCCGCGGCAGCATCACGACATGCCCGCAGCCCATGCATTTTAACTTGATATCTGCACCTAAACGCAAGATTTCCCAATCGTTTTTTTGACAAGCATGGGGCTTTTTCATTTGCACCGTATCAGCTAAATTATATGCATCGTTTTTAATCATCGAGATCAACGCCTAAAATATCTAAAATACGATTCAATTCATCAACTGAGCCAAAGTCAATTGATAAATGACCGCGACCTTTTTTAGTTTTAGAAATATTAACACTTGAACCGAACTTATCAGCTAATTGATGTTCACTAGCCCGAATAAAGGCAGACTTGCGGGTGGTCTTCTTACGCGGCTTCTTGGAATTGAGCTTAGCAACCAAGGCTTCAACCTTCCGCACTGGCATCCCTTCCTTAGCCACCTTCTTGGCCACTTCATCAATCTTGTCTTTATCTTTTAAGCCGAGCAAAGTCCGCGCTTGTCCCATGGAAAGTTCACCATGTTGCAATAAGCGCTTGGTCTTACTTGGCAAAGTTAATAAACGCAAGTAGTTAGCGATATATGGCCGGGACTTACCCATCCGTTTAGAAACTTCTTCTTGCGTTAAGCCCAAGTTCTTTTGGAGCATTTCGTAAGCTTGTGCTTCTTCAAGGGGAGTTAAATCTTCACGTTGTAAGTTTTCCAGCACCGCAACTTCCATCATTTGACTTTCATCAAATTGACGAATAATTGCTGGCACGGTCTTCTTCTTGGCTAATTTAGAAGCCCGACACCGCCGCTCACCGGCAATGATTTCATAACCATTAACGGACTTACGAACAATGATTGGTTGAAAGACGCCGTTTTCCTTAATAGAATCAGCTAATTCCTTCAAACTCTTATCATCAAAACTCTTTCTTGGTTGATAAGGGTTAGGCCGAATTTCAGCTAAAGGAAGGTCTTGGACTTCTTCAACTTCATCGACTTGGGGCTCGTCTTCAAACAACGCTTCAATCCCGCGACCCAAACCGCCTTTTCTTCTTGGTTCTTTACTTTTTGAGTCTCTTACCATGAGCCTTTAACACCTCTCTAGCTAAATCATCATAAACCTTAGCTCCGCGTGACCGTGGCGCATATTCCGTAATTGGTTGGCCATAACTTGGAGCTTCCGCCAACTTGGTAATCCGAGGAATGATGGTCTTATACACTTTCTTATTGAAGTAGGATTGCACTTCTTTAACTACTTCTGCACCCAGATTAGTTCTGGCATCGAGCATGGTTAAAAGTACGCCTTCAACGCCTAAGTCCTTGTTAAAGTGCTTTTGGACTAAGCGAATCGTATTTAACAACTGACTTAACCCTTCCATAGCATAGTATTCACTCTGCACTGGGATCAAAATTGAGTCAGAAGCAGTAAAGGCGTTGATTGATAATTGGCCTAAAGATGGTGGACAGTCGATAAAGATAAAGTCATATTCATCACTGACATCATCTAAAGCTGACTTTAGCCGCGTTTCTCTGGCCATCATACTAATTAATTCCGTTTCCGCCCCAGATAAGTTAATGGTCGCTGGTACCATGTCTAGCTTCTTAGTACTGGTGTGGTGGATGGTCTCCTTAATAGGAATTTCATCGATTAAAACATTATAGATATCTTGATCGATTTCTGATTTTTCAATGCCTAATCCCGATGTAGCATTCCCCTGCGGGTCAATGTCAACAATCAACACCCGGTAGCCACGGTCGGCAATTGAGGCTGCTAAATTGATGGTAGTTGTGGTCTTACCTACTCCACCTTTTTGGTTAGCAACCGAAATTACACTTACCATATTTTCCATGTCCTCTCTACTTTCTCTTTAATTCAATAGTGATGCGATAATCATCAGGATCATTATTTTCTTCAACTTTAACTTGGATTCCGGAATCCTTAGCCAATTTAATAGCTCTTTTAATGGTGTTAATTTGCACCTTTAGATCCTTAGGAACCCGCTCAACAAAGCGCTTCTTACGCTCTTCTTTTTCTTTACCTTCGTCTTTATGAGCAAAATAAGCATTCACATCTTTGGCGATTGCTTCGGTTTCTTTAACATTTAAATTGTTAGCTAAAATCTCATCTAAAACCCGGCTCTGGTCTTGTTCACTCAAGCCTAATAAGGCCCGACCATGACGAGGGGTGATTTCACCACTAGCTAAGTAAGTTTGCACCTTAGGAATTAACTTAAGCAGCCGCATCTTATTTGCGACGTAAGATTGGGATTTACCAATGTTTTTGGCTAGCTGTGTTTGCGTTAAATTATTTAACTTCATCAAACTTTCATAAGCCTCAGCTTCATCGATTGGGTTTAAGTTTTCCCGTTGCAAGTTTTCAATCAAAGCTAAAGATGCTGCTTGATCATCATCCATGTCTTTGACAATGGCCGGAATCTTTTCCCAGCCTAGACTTTGGACGGCCCGAAAGCGGCGTTCACCAGCTACGATTTCATAGCCTTCACCACTTTCACGCACAACGATTGGTTGTAATAAGCCTTCATCGTTGATAGTTTGGGCTAATTCATTAATTGAATCCTCTGAAAAAGCCTTCCGTGGTTGAAACTTATTAGGTGTGATCTTACTTAATTCAAGATCTTGGATTTGCTTGTTTTTAGGAACTTCCTCATGATGTTTAAATGAAAATAATGACATAATGACTATCCCCTCTCACAGTCTAATGAATTGGCTTACGACGCGGCGTCCCCGCTTGACGTGGATACTTCTTTGGGGTCGGCTTCACCTTTTTAACTAAAATTAAAGTCCGTTCTTCATCGCTATTTGGCAAAGTTAACTCTTCTTCCTTAAGCGCCTTGCCCCCTAGCACTTGTAAGGCCTTCTTACTGTCATCAAGCTCTGCTTCAGCTTTTGGTCCCTTTAAGGCTACGAAATAGCCTCCTTCTTTGACTAATGGCAAGCAGTATTCGCTTAATACCGTCATATTGGCAACAGCCCGTGCGGTGACGATGTCGAACTTCTCCCGGTATTGCGGATTTTGACCAACATCTTCGGCGCGGCCATGCACTAGAGTCACATCACTTAAGCCCAGTTTAGCCACTAAGTCCTTTAAGAAGGTTAAACGTTTAGCCAAAGAATCAACGATGGTAATCTTTAATTCTGGCATCAAGATCTTCATCGGAATTGATGGAAAACCAGCACCAGCACCGACATCACAAAGTGTGGCCCCTGCTTTAAAAATTTCTTCAAAAGAAAAAAGCGGCGTCACGCTGTCGAAGAAGTGCTTTAAATAAACATCTTCTTCTGCAGTAATTCGCGTTAAGTTAACGTGCTCGTTGGCAGTAATTAATGCTTGAAAGTACAACTGAAATTGTTCAGCTTGCTTCTTAGTTAAGTTAATTTTGTTTTTTGCTAGTTCTTGAATAAATTGTTCAGGATTCATATTTCACCCGTGAAACTGTGTTTCACACTCTATTAATTTAACGCCTAAATCGGCAATAAGTAAAGCTACATTATCCTTACAATTATGAAGTATTTTCGTGTAATCGTCAAAGTCTACAAAGGCAAAAATAGGGTATAATGTTTGCCAAAGGAGAAAAAATTCTTATGATTGTTACGCTAATTGTACTTATTTATTTACTTTGGCAGGCTTATAACGGCTTTAAGACCGGCTTTACCCGCTACATCATTAACTTGATTTTTGCGGCAATTGTCTTTATGGTCGCGATTTTTATGCAAAATCCATTTGGTAATTGGCTCTACACCGAATTTACCGGTCACAACATTCAAACTAATTTGACCACAGCTACCGACTTAATGCTGTATCGCTTTTTGGCCTTCTTCCTGATTTTGTTTGTCGGCAGAATGGTGGTTAAGATTTTCAAGAGCTGGATTCCAACCAAGAATCCGCACGCTACAAATCTTGGCAGTATTTTAGATAGTGTCCTAGGAGCTTTAGCTTCTTTAATTGCTGGTTACTTCTTTGTCTACGTGATCTTGTCGATGCTTAACGCCTTGCAAAATCCGTGGTTCATGCAGCAGACCGTGGACTCGAGCTTCTTGCGGTTTATCATTTATAACACGCCTGGTTTATCAAATAGCGTCTTCAATAGTATCTTTAGTATCGGCAAAGCCGTGGGATAGAAAAAAGCTTGGAATTTTCCAAGCTTTTTTAATGTACTCCATTACTTCTAAGTCAGTTCTACGCCATCTCGGCTATTTTTCGAGAAGCTTCTGACCACTTCTTATTTCTTAAAATTATCATATTCAACGTGTTCATCATTATAAACAAACACCGCACCCAAACGGTCAGGATCATCATGCCAGCCCTTGATTGGATGACCAGCAAAGAAGAGCCGTTTACATTCGATTTCTGCTTCAACAGAATCTTTGGTAAAGGTTGTCACTCCTGCCAAATCAGTTTGCACTGGATAACCGGTCCGAGGATCGATCAAGTGGTGGTACCTCTTCCCGTCTACAATTAAGTAACGTTCATAAGTCCCGCTCGTAACCGCTGAACACTTATTAACCATTAAAGTGGTAATATTGTCGCCCCGTGGTTCCTTAGGGTCTTGGACACCGATGACCCACTTGCCGTTAATCCGCTTAGGAGAATCGCCAACTAGCAAGATATTCCCACCTAAGTTGATGATTCCGGCCTTAATGCCATAAGCAAGCCATAAATCACGAATGCGGTCGGCAATCCAACCCTTAGCAATCCCGCCAAGGTCAAGTTCCATCCCTGGCTTAGTCAAAAAGACGGATTGATCTTGATCGTTCATTTCGACATTTTCTGGGTCCGTTAACTTCATTCTTTCTTTAATTTGTTCATCAGTTGGGACATGAGCGCCTTTAAAGCCGATGTGCCACAATTTAACAACTGGCCCAATTAAAGCGTTGAAGCCGAAGTTTTCGCGACTTTTTTCAACAGCTAACTTGATCAAATCATAAGTGCCGCTCGACACTTGAACTGGATGCTTACCTGCTGCATGGTTAACATCCATTACTTCAGATTCATCCCGATTAACGGTCAATAAATCTTCATAGTGATCAATTAGCGCAAAAGACTTAGGAATAATGCCAAACTTGTCTTCTTGCATGCCAAAGATCTGTAAGGTAATTGACGTCCCTAAAGCATGGTGCGTGCCCGTTACTTGTTCGAGCGCTAAATCTTTAATATATTTTTGTTCCATAATTATTTCTTTTCTAAATAAAGCTCACGCAAAGCATCTCGTAAGTCGGGTGTTACTCCGAGTTGCTCACGCAAATAATCATCTAAACTGCCAAATTTTTCTTTGACGGTAATTAGTGCCGTATCAAAAAAGCTATTGGAAACCGAACCTAAAACCCGCATATTGGCTCTAAACTTCAAATTTTCACCGTTAGCAGCAAAGCGTTGATCCCGCTTAGCCCGGTAACTATCAAGCATTGGATTAGAAAATAAGTAATCCTGCCGAATCGTTTCTAAATCAACACCCAAGATATAGAGTAACACGATTGTGACAATTCCTGTTCGATCCTTGCCTTCTGAACAGTGATAAAGGGTTGCTCCTTCATGGTTATTGGCTAACAGCTCTAAGATTTGGTGGAGCGTTTTTTGAGCATGCTCGCGAGCAACATGATCATGATAACGCTGGCACATCATGTGAAAGCCGGCATATTGATCTTCACGATAACGCTGGAAAGTCCGCGTCAAATCTTTTTTACCGCCATTAGTATTATCTTCATCAGAAATTGACAGCAGATAATGCTTTACGCCAGTAATTTCTTGATCAGGATTCCTTTTGATTTCTAAAGGTGAACGCAAGTCGATAATTTGGTTTAAACCATAAGCTTGCAAATATTGCTTGTCAGCTTCTGAAATGTTGGCAATATTGCCAGTGCGCAGCAAGCGCCGTGCTTTTATCTTACGGCCATCAAAGCCAACATAGCCTCCTAAGTCCCGCGGATTACGGACACTCTTAAGTGGCAAAACTAGTGGTTTGAGCATTTTCTGCCCCCTTTCTTAATAGTTTAGCTGAAATATAAATAAGGTCTGCGACCAATTTGTCTCAGACCTTATTTTATACTTTTACCAGAAATTCTGGCAAAATTATTTGTTTGCTTGCTTAACAAAGTTAATGAAGTTATCCATTGCACCATCTAATTGCTTGATGTAAGTTTCGTTAGTCAAGTCGCCGCTTTCCTTATCAAAGTTGTTAGCAGCACCACCAATTAAGACTTCATTACCTGGTAAAACGTTAGCGCTCATATCTGGTGAAAGTAAGATTTCACGCGCATCTTCTTGGGCACGACTAGCGCCTTGAATACCGTATGAAGCACCAACTACCATCGCAGGCTTCATCTTCATTACGTTAGGGCCAGCGTGTGAACCTAACCATTCAAGCGCACTCTTAAGTGAAGAAGGAATGGCGTGGTCATATTCTGGAGTGGTTAAAATTACACCATCGGCAGCCTTAATGTCTTCAATCCATTTCTTAGTAACTTCATCAGGTTCTTCAGTTCTGCAAAATGGCTTAATTTCATCAATTTCTTTAACTTCAATGTCAGCCTTATCACCATAACGCTTAGCAATAAATTGTGCTAAGAAACGGTTATATGAAAAAGGAGCATTGGTTCCAACGATTGCTAATAATTTCATCTTCAACCCCTCCTACTTCGTAATTTGTGCGTACCAGTCGTCAACTTCAGTGAAGAAGTGGTCTAAGAACTTAACCGTACCTTCATCAACTAAGTCGCCGTTTTCATCAAACTGCTTTGGAGCAAAGCCCATCATGAATTCGTCACCATTAAAGACGTGAGCATTAAAGCCTGGAGAAGTCAAAACAGTCTTCAAACGTAATTGTGAACGAGAAGCTCCTTGAGGCATTGGAGAAGTTGAAACAACAACTACTGGCTTGTCTTTAAATGGGTGAATGGAACTTGATAACCATTCAAGTGCACTCTTTAAAGCACTAGTTACTGAGTGTTGTTGTTCTGGAGAACCGATTAAAACTATATCAGCATCTTCAATCTTTTTACCTAAAGCTAAAACTTCAGTAGAAGCGTCAACGCCTTCCTTGAACAAAGGCAAGCCCTTAACTGAAGCTACTTCAAAATCATATTTGTCGGCAAAATGCTTAGCAATAAACTTTAACAAAGCTAAGTTAAAAGAATTGTCAGCATTTGAACCTGATAATGCAAGGATTTTCATAAAAAACCACCTTTCGAAAACTAATTCCAAGTCCATTATATATTAAAAAATGCAAAAGATAAGACATAAAATATTTTATATTTTGAATTTACTGCACAAAAAAAGTTTAGGACACAAGGTCCTAAACTCGATTGACAAAAGCACAATTTTCACTCGGCGTCCAATTAAGCTAAACTATCCTTCAATGATGCTTCATCATCTGCAGCAAACATTGGGTTCTCTTCTGAAGAAAGGTCAAGACGGTCGTTAAGCATGGCGTCGTGGATTTGCGCCTGTAAAACGTTAACGATTTGATCTTGGCTAAACTTAGCAACTTCATTAACAACTAAAGCTGCCATTCCAGTAGTAGAAATCCAGTTAGCAATTACAATGTCGTGAACTTTTTGGTCGCTGTAGTTAGTGTCACCGTATTGTTCCTTGAACTTAGCAGTTCCTAAGTCCATTAAAGTATCTACGATAATTTGGCTACCGAACTTACCACCTACAAACATTGCGCGGAACAACTTCGAGTGGTCTTGTGCAAAGTTGATATAAGCTAAATCTAAATCGATTAATGCGTCACCAACATATTTCTTTTGCAAAGTTTCAGTTCTCAATTCATGAGAAATCCGCTTCAAAACTTCTGAACGAATTTCATCCATGTTCTTGAATTCCAAGTATAACGGTTGAGTTGAGAAGTGACCAGTCTTCGCAATACTACGAGCGTGCATTCTATCTAAACCATTGTTAACTGCCATCTTGTAAGCAATGTCTAAAATCTTGCTTCTGCTAATTTCTTTCTTTCTTGCCATTTTAATCGCCTCAATCAATATAATGAAAAATGTGCTTTATTTAAAAAGTCCTTATTCACTCTTCACTGCTAATAATATATCTATTAAATAACAATTGCAAGAGGTAATTGAGCTTTTTTGACAGGAATTAGAGACGCTTAAATAACGTGCTGCCATCTTGATCAGTAAATTGGGAATAATTGGTGTTGATCATTTCGATCACTTCTTGCTTATCTAAACCTTGAGAAGCACAGAAGGAAAGAAAGGCTGCAGATAAGATATAACCGCGTTCACGGTCATCTGTCAAGTTATCTGAGAACTTAATGTTAAGTGCATGCTTGTCGTAGTCGGTATCGATTTGAACTGATTTATTTTCCATTTTTTAACACCTCATTTAAAATAATGTTATTGTTTAAGTTACAACCATTATAACTTAGAATTTAATTACAAGTTGTAAAAAGAAAGAAGAATCTTATGATTGCAAAAATTGGACGTTCCTCTTGTACTTCTATTTTAGTCGGAAAAGCTGCCACAACAAGTGGTAGCGTGATCATTGGCCGTAATGAAGATGCCAAGACCGCTTGGCCGAAGCATTTGGCTTTTAATAAACATGAAGAGAATTTAGCAAATAATCATTTCAAATCAAAAGATAACAAATTTGAAATGGAATTACCTACTACTAAATTTGCTTACTCTTCTACTCCTGAATGGACCGACAAGTATGGCGTTTTTGAAGAAGACGGAATTAATGAATATCATGTTGCCATGAGTGCTACTGAAAGTGCATATGCCAACGAACGGGTCCTAGCTGTTGATCCTTTTGAGACCGAAAAAGGTATCTTAGAAGAAGCGATGATTACCGTCGTTTTACCATATGTGAAGACTGCTCGTGAAGGTGTCAAACGCTTAGGCGAAATCGTGGAAAAACATGGTGCTGCCGAAGCTGACGGAATTTTATTTGGTGACCGCGATGAAGCTTGGTACATGGAAATCGGTTCTGGACACCACTGGGTAGCTCAAAGAATTCCAGAGGATTCCTATGCAGTTGTGGCTAACCAATTAGCCATTCAAGTCATTGACTTTAACAGTGACGACTTTATGTTTTCAACTGGCATTCAAGAATTTGTGAAGACCAATCAATTGTGGCCAGCTGATCAAGCTTTTAACTTTAGAGAAATCTTTGGCACTCATGATGATAGCGATTTGCATTACAACACACCAAGAGTCTGGATTGGGCAAAAATTGTTAACACCATAGGTTAAGCAAGAACCACAAAGCTTCGAATTGCCATTCATTCAAAAAGCCGATAAGTCGATTGCTATCCAAGATGCCGAAGCCGTCTTGTGCAATCACTACCAGAACACATCTTATGATCTAACTAATGCTAAAAATAAGGACAATGCGACCTTTCGACCAATTTCTGTAGCAACGACGCAAGAATCCCACCTGCTTGAATTAAATGGTGAAAAGATGGTCCATTGGTTAGCCATGGGTGTGGGCGCACAAAGCGTTTATATTCCGTTCTACCCCCAAGGAACTAAAGTACCAACTATGTATAAGTATGGTAAAGAAACTTACAGTTCCAACTCTGCCTACTGGGTCTTCAAATTAGCTGGTACGTTAGTTGACCGCGATTGGGGCAAGTACGGTACTGAGCTTGGCAATGCCCAAACTGCTGCTAGAGAAAAGGTGACACACTTGCGTTACCAATATGATCAAAAGTTAAGTAAAGAAAAAGATCCAGCTAAGCAAACATCCTTAGTGGATGAAGCTAATGCCAAAATGGCGAAAGCAGCGCTCGATATTTACAAAGAATTAATTGCCAAATTGATTACTGAGCAAACCGCTGATTCACCATTACGCTTTAAGATGGATCCGAATTTGTAAAAAAAGCAGGCTAAGCCTGCTTTTTTATATGCGGTAACAAAAAAAGCTAACCACAAAGGTTAGCCACCACTTAGTCATTCTGGGTTACGATTGGAGTTAACGAGTGCAAGTCGTTAACTCCTTTTCTTTTACAATTATATGCGATTGCATAAAAATTCGCAATCAATCTTACTGCTTCTTACTCATTTTGCCGTCCATCATCTCATAGATATGGTCGGCATATTTTTCTAGTCGCGGATCGTGCGTCACTAACAAAATCGCCTTTTGCCGTTCTTTAGCCAATTTTTTAAATAATTTACCGACTTCTTCCACATTTTGAGTATCAAGAGAAGCCGTTGGCTCATCTGCCAATAACATTTCTGGATCGGCATAAAGCGCTCTAGCAATCGCCACTCTTTGCTGCTGTCCACCAGACAATTCATTAGGATATTTTTTCACTAAATCTGTAATCCCTAAATCCTTAAGCAATTTAGCTAAATCTTCTTTAGATAAGTTGTTTTCTTTTTTCACCTTATCTACCAAGATGAACTGCTCTTGAACGGTCAGAAATGGTACTAAATTATAAGCCTGCAAGACAAAGCCGATTTTCTCAAGCCGTAATTGATTACTCTCCTTAGCAGAAAATTGCGCAATATCTTCGCCGTTAATCAAGACTTGCCCTGAGCTGGGCTTTTGCAAGGAACCGGCAATAGTTAAGAAAGTACTCTTCCCGGCACCTGATGGTCCCATAATTAAGACTACTTCGCCCTTATTGGCTTGAAAATCCACATCTTTTAAAGCTTCCACTTGTGCAGAACCTTTGCCGTAAAATTTATCAACATCTTTTAATTCAATGACTGCCATTTTATTCACCAATTGCCTTTGCTGGATCTACTTTCAGAATTGATCTAATTGGAATCAAACTACCAATAATGCCCATGACCAGCATCCCTACGCTACCAATCACCATAATGGCCGGGGTAAAGTTCATCGGTACACTAGCTGGAATTGCAAATTCGGTTAGCCACATAGCGGCTAGGGCAATAACTACCCCAATCACCACTAAAATAATGGATTGGCTAACTGTCGCACCAACCAAGGTCTTGGACGGAATTCCTTGCGCCCGCATCACGGCAAAATTATGCATCTTTTGCATCGTCAAAATATACAAGAAGACGGCAATAATGATTAACGAAATCACGAACAGAAAGCCAATCATCAAACCGAAAGTAGCGTTTTGGGCAGTGTAGCCTGGAAGTTTATTAATAAAAGTCTTAGCCGGATAAGTCTTGGCATTATGATAATGGTAATCATAATTATCACGCTGGGAAATAATCGCTGTAGCTTTCACATTAGGCATCCCGCCCCGCAATTTACGCCAGACACTTAAACGACCATAAACAATCGGAGCAATATTAATTTTGGCGTTATTAACAAAGCCGACAATCTTGTATTTAGTTTTTGAATCATTCAGGCTAATTTTTTGCCCTAATTTGTAGCCTTTTAATTTAAATGCTTGATCAACTACGACTTCTTTAGCCGTCTTAGCCTTGCGACCACTAATTAACTCCAAATTCTTGTAAATAAATTGCTTGGACTTAATCCCGATAAATTGGGCTGAGACTGAGGGATGATGTTTGATTTTAGCAACCACAGGCGTTTCCCCAATCAAGGCTTCTTTTGACCCTAATTTAGCCTTCTTCAAGTCTTTTTCTGTCAGCATTGATTGGGCTAAATTGATATTGGAATTTTTATTCAAAACAATCTTTTTTATTTGCCAAGCATCAACGGCTTGCGTATTTTCTTGGGCTAAACCGATCGCCAAAGATGACAGCATAAAAATTAAATAGCTGATCAAAAATATCATCAAAATAATTAAGCCGTAACGCAATTTTTCTTTCTTAATTTCTTTAAATGCTAAAAACATTATTTATTGGCCCCACGTTTAATCAAATACAAACTTTCTTTGTAACGCTTTAAGTTTTCTGCTTTATTATCTGGATCCGCAAAGACCGACACGATTACTTCATGACTCAGTACCATCGCACTCCAGATTTCTGGTGTCATCTTCAATAACTGTTCCGAGTTGGTCTTCATGCTGCCAGGAATTGCGGCCTCGTTATAGAGCATGTGCAGCCGCATCATCTTCTTGTACTTGCTATGACCTGCTTCATCTAAGAAGTTAAGAACGCGTTCATAGAAGAAATCCGGATCAAATTTGGCATCCGGCTGCATCGTTACATGAATATCCTGGATGGCAATTTGATACAAATAAGTATAGGCATCCGTTAAATCATCGAAGTACTTATAAAAAGCACCGCGCGCAATATTAGCGTCTTTAACGATCTGCGCTACTTGCGCATCTGTTAAAGCATGATTACTAAATTCGGCTAATAAAGCAGCCGTAACGCGCTGCTTTTTTGCATCTGGTAAATTGATAAAAGTTGATTTGACCATTTTTCTACTCCCTCAAATAACACCGTGTCACTTTCTTGGCCTCAGCATACTGCGAAAATGACACCGTGTCAAATATGGAAAATAAAAAATATCTGGGAAAGGTATTTTCCCAGATATCTTACATACTCTATTCCAGAATTGTCGTGGTCAGAAACAGAAATAGCCGACTATAGTTACGAACATAAATTAAGCACTACGTGCTTTAATTTAGTTCTACACTATCTCGGCTATTTCTCGAGAAGTTTCTGACCACTTCTTCTTATGCCAAAACGCGATTGTAATAAACTAAGCGATTAATTCCCTTGCGGCAACTAAACTTAGCTAAGCCGCAATTGGCCATCGTTTGGAAGGCATCCATCTTGCCACCAGCCACCAAGTGTGCTGCCATTTCTCTAATTAAAGTCCCGTGAGCAACTACCAGCACTTTACCATCTGGATATTTACTCAATACTTCATCAAAGAAACTCGCACATCGCTCTTCTAAGTGAGCAATACTTTCGCCATTTTTTGCATATTTAATATAATGCTGATCGGCTTTGCCCCAAGGATCAATGGCATCAGGATATTTCTTAATCATATCAGCCAATAACTGTCCATCCCAATCACCATAATCTAATTCTAGTAAGCGCCGGTCCCGCTGCAGCTTCTTTTGACCTTTAGTGAAGATTTCAGCTGTTTCTACTGCTCGTTTCATCGGGCTCACAAACACGGCATCAAAATCACTGGCATCAAAATGCGCCGCCGCTGCCTTAGCGGTTCGACGCCCAGCCTCATTTAATTCTGCGTCAATGGCAGCACCTTGAATGCGGCCAGACTTGTTTAGGTCAGTTTGACCATGACGAATAAACACAATTTCCATTTTTTAACCCCATTATTCTCAAGAATGACTATATCTTACTATTTTTAAGACAAATTTTCGATTTTCTTAACTTATTAACCTCTAAAAAAGTATAAAATAGAAGTAACTAGACCAATTGAAAAGAGGAAAATTATGGCACGGATTACAATCCAAAGAGACGGGCTTACGTTAGTAGGTGACCGTGAAGAACCATTTGGTGAAGTCTATGACATGGCAATTTTAATGCACGGATTCACTGCTAACCGTAACACTGACTTATTAAGAAAGATCGCGGGCAACTTACGTGATGAAAATGTCGCTAGTGTCCGCTTTGATTTCAATGGCCACGGCGAAAGCGACGGCAAATTTGAAGATATGACCGTAACTAATGAAATTGCGGATGCTAAGGCAATTCTTGATTACGTCAGAACCGATCCGCATGTCCGCAACATCTTTTTAATTGGCCACTCTCAAGGTGGTGTCGTTGCTTCAATGTTAGCCGGTCTTTACCCTGATATTATTAAAAAAGTAGTCTTATTGGCACCAGCCGCTTCTTTAAAGGATGATGCCTTAAAAGGCAACACTCAAGGTGCAGAATACAATCCCGATCATATTCCTGATTTAGTGCCTTTAATTGGTAACAAGGTGGGCAAAAAACTGGGTAGTTTTTACTTAAGAATTGCTCAAATTTTGCCAATCTATGAAGTATCCGCTCGCTTCACTGGTCCGGTTTCCATTGTCGTGGGATCAAATGACCAAGTCGTTGATCCTAAATACAGTAAAAAGTACGATGAAGTTTACCAAAACAGTGAACTCCACATTATTGATGGCTCTGACCATAGCTTTACCGGTGAATACTTAGATCCCGCCGCTAAATTTGCCAGTGACTTTGTAAAGCCCCTTTTCTAGCGCCGCTTAAAGTCAAAGTTAGTACGAAAGACATAATGATCGTGTGTACTAGCGTCTTCATCAAATTGAAAATCAAAATCATGAAAGTCCTGCAAAGCTGCAGAATTTTTTATTTGCTTTTCCGCTAAATAGCGCACCATTTCACCTCGCGCCATCTTGGCATGAGTTGCGACCGTCCGCCACTTGCCGTCTTTTTCTTCTTGAAAATCAACGGTAATCATTTTTCTATTCGCAGACAAATAAGGCGTAACAATGCGGCTGTATTCTTTAGAAGCTAAGTTGATCACTAAATCGTCATCTTTAAATAAGCTAGCTGCAATTTTATCCTGCCAGTAATGATACAAACTATAGTCACGAAAGCCGGTCATTCTCGTCTTCATCTCTAAGCGATAAGGAGTAATCCCATCAAATGGGCGTAACATCCCATAAAAACCAGACAAAATTCGTAAATTGTCTTGAATATAGTCCAAGGCTGGTTGAGTGAACAAATCTGGCGCCATATACTGGTACTGGATTCCACTAAAAGCCACAATTGCTGGGGTTAAATGGTGGTGAAGATCCATTTCTTCGAGTTGTTTCAGACTAGCAGTAACTACTCTATCACTAGCCTGCCATAATTCTTTTAACTGCTCTTGACTTCTAGTTTTTAAAAAAGCAGCTAAGACTTCAGTTTCTGGCAAAAATTGCGGTAGCGACTGCACCGGAAAGGCTTCTAAATCGCGCTGCATCTTTTTAGCTGGAGCAATAATAATCTTCAACTTTTATTTTCCCTCTTTTCTACGGTAAAATGAGTTGTATTTATTAAGGAGGATTTTTTATGAACCCTGATTTTGCTATAATTTTAAGCTTTCAAATCAAACACCCTGACAGCACCAACGCTGACCAGTTGGTAAAGACCGCTCGTGACATTGGCGTCCGCGCAGTTAGCGGCAGTGACTTGTTAAAAGACGCTTGTCAAAAATACACAATTTCATTAGCTGAGCCAACTGATGGCTTAGACCTAACTAGTGACAACGTGATTGACACGCTAGTTACTAGACGTGAGCAAGGTAAAAGCACTGTAATCAACATTCCAGTAGCAGCTGATGGCAAGTTCAGTGAGGAAACTGTAGCTTTATTTGATACCATCAACCACTGGATGCACATGTTTGGGCATGCTCTTAACGATGGTGAAGTTTCTAAGTTGACGGTTGACCATGATGGCTTTGTCCTGGTTAACCGTCACGCTGACTATCAAAAATACGTCTTCTTGAAGCAGCCACTACCTGAACAAATTGTGGTCACTGGGCTTGAGCAAGAACCTAACCGGGTAGAATGGATTGAAAACCGCAAGGACTTAGACTTTAACTTTGAAAATGGTAAGTTAACTATTCAAGTCACTGCACCTGATGATAGTTTTCCTTGGCAAGTCCTACGCATTCAAGCTCACCGACCAGAAGATGATTTGGCGGAAACTAAATTCTAAGAACTCTTAGAATTATTTTTTACTTTTCAATTTTTAACCCATTGGCAAAAAATTTCCCAAAGCGTTTAGCTTCCAAATCAAGGGTAAGTTCATCATTAACTTGTGATAATTTATAACCGACAAAATATGGTGGCGCATTGAAACGCGTGATTAATTTGGCGCAAATCCCATGATCAAAGCGCGGATAAAAGAAGAGATTATATGAATCACAGCGGCCGTTATACATAACGTTAAGCATGTACTTCACGCCGCTTTGAATCCAATCAGCCCATAGGTCTAAATCTTGCTCGTGGTAAGTGTTAAAATTCAATTCGGTGTAACCTTGCACCGGGTGCTCAGCCACATTAACTTCCACGTCAGCGCTTTGAAAGACTGTTTCTCCCTCAAAGTTATTGGGATGGAGGTACTTATAACCGTCTTCTTTTTGCAAACCCACAATTTGCATATGGGGATGCACTAGTGAACCACCGGAATTGGGGCCAAAGTTCTTATACCAAAGAACTGACTGATATTGCGGATCAGCTTGCATCTTTTTAAAGCAAGCTAAGGCAAACTTCATCAACTTGCGGTTATAGTCACGTGAGTATGTAGCAATGTCGCCGTGATGATCATCTGATTCAATTAAGACGGTTTGCACTGTATCTCTTAACGTAGGAAACTTGTTATGCAGCCAGATCATGGGACCAGCTTGCTCATAAATATCAGTTAAATGGGCTACATCACAAAAAGGACAAACCTTTTTCTTTCTAGGAGCATCTTTACGATAAGATTGGGGCTTACCTTTAGCGATACTCATTTGAAAAACTAATGGATCATTTTTCATCTTTTTCCCCTCTTCACTTCTAATTGGACTAATATGATAATTATAGGGAAATTGATAAACATTCTTCAAGCAGACTTGCT
This sequence comes from Lactobacillus xujianguonis, assembly GCF_004009905.1. Classification (GTDB taxonomy): domain Bacteria; phylum Bacillota; class Bacilli; order Lactobacillales; family Lactobacillaceae; genus Lactobacillus; species Lactobacillus xujianguonis. Next base: position 18,841 of record NZ_ML136887.1, on the reverse strand, counting down.
TTACTAATGCGAGTCTAAATGATAAACTTTTAGCAAACATTCATTCGTTTAATTAAGAGATTCAAATAAAAAGTTGGGTATTAATATGCAATCAAGAAAAACTCTAAGAAAACGTAATAATCGTAGTAATCTGCTTCTCGTTATTGTTGGACTAGTGATCGTCATTGCAATTATTGGTGGCGTGGTCATTCACAATAACCGCGTGGCAGCTGAAGCTAAGGCACGAAAATTTGCGACAACGCACTTTAATCCAAATACGACAATTTATGGCGTTAAGGTCGGTAAATTAACAGTTGCTAAAGCAACGGCTAAGATCAACACCCAAGCCAAAAACACGGTCCGTTTAACTGATGATAAGGTTGTGGTTAGCCGCGATCCAAAATTAAAGACGATCGAAGAAAATGAAGTCAAAGACTTCTTCGATAAGCAACATACAGCCATGCCAAGCAATAAGAAATATAACTACGAGTCAAAAGAATTAACAACGGCTAAGAAGAAGTTGATGCAAGTCCATAATGCCGTTGTTGACTATAAAGTCGGTGGTAAAAGCTACAAGTTGAAAGCTAAAGATTTAATTGATCAAGCTACTTATCGTGATGGTAAATATCAATTTGAAGATGTTGATAAGTTAGATAAGAAGTTAAATGAAATTAACAAAGAAGTTTCAACTTTACACAAGAGCTACCGCTTCACGGTACCAACTGGTAACAAGGTTAACGGTAAAACGATTACCGTCAAGAACCAAAGTTACGGTTGGGGCATTTATCTGAAGAAGACCAAGCCCGCCATTGAAAAAGCCTTTATGAACGGTACGAAGACCGTGGATGGTAAAGACTATCTCTACGGTGAAGGTTACAGTACTTATGCTCACGGCTACGGTAAGAGTAACCACGGAATTGGTAACAGCTATATTGTTGTTTCAATTAAGAAACAAGAAATGTGGATCGTACGCAACAAGAAGGTTGTGGTCCACTTAACTGATGTAGTAACTGGAACTTACACCGGTGGTAAGGGTAACCGGACACCTACTGGAGTTTGGTACATTCAATATAAGGAATCCCCAAGTACTTTACGGGGTTACAATGACGATGGTTCAAAGTACGCTTCCAAAGTTAAATACTGGATGCCATTTACTTTAAGTGGTTGTGGTTTTCACGATGCTAGTTGGCGGACTGACTGGAGTAAGACTGCTTACTTAAAGGGTGGTTCTCACGGCTGTGTCAATGTTAAACCAGCTGAAATTCATAGTGTTTGGAAGAATGTTCACCAAAACCAAGCAGTAATTGTTTACAACTAAAGAAAGAATTTAACAATGACAATTGTAGGAATAATCTGTTTATTCGTCGCCTTAGTTTCCTTTTTACGGGCGAAGAGTAATGAAGAACAGGCCTGGCAAAAGACCATCGGCTGGATCTTCTTAGTTTTAGGAATTATTTTAGTTGGTATCTCATTAATTACCTTCTTTAAAATGACGGCATAGAAGTAGGAAATAAATCCCTTTTAATCATTGATAGTACTTGACTTTAGGTAGAAAAAAAGTGTTTTGTGAAAAATTTCCAAAACACTTTTTTATTATTTTTATTTAATTCCGTCCATTAGCACATTAATCCGCTTGACCATCAAGAACATGATCAACCCGAAGATAATACTTACTAAACCGACAGACCAGAAGTATGGGACTTCTGTGCCAGTTGAATAGAACTTTACAATTTGGGCATTAATGGCTTGTCCAGTAGCATCGGCCAAGAACCACATACTCATCATCTGTGAGCGATAAGCGTTAGGAGCTAGCTTAGTGGTAATTGATAAACCGATTGGTGAAATTAACATCTCGGCAATTTCGACGATAAACCAAGAACCAACTAACCACAATGGACTAACGCGCCCTTGCGTCCCAAAGAGCATCCCTGGAATGGCCATCCAGACATAAGATAAACCAGCAAAGATTAGCCCTGCTGCGAACTTACCTGGAGCAGTTGGTTGCTTCTTCCAGTTTTCCCATAGTCAAACAAAGAATGGCGTCAAGATCATGATAAAGACTGGATTTAAAGTCTGGAAGTTAGCAGCCGCAAAATGCCAGCTACCAAGGTGTAAGATAGTTCTTTCTTGCGCAAATAAAGCTAATACAACAGAGCCAGATTCTTCAATCCCCCAGAAAATTGCGGCGGCAATAAACAAAGGAATATAAGCCTTAACTCTTGAACGTTCTTGCTTGTTAACCTTAGGGCTTTTGAGCATCACAACGAAGTAGTAAACTGGCAAAGCAATCGCAATAATGGTCAATAAGGTGATGACATTATCAATATTCAATTGACCAGCTGCGCCCATGCCGGCTAAAATTACAGCTAAAGCAACTATGCCAATTACTACCCATTTGATAATGCGTAATAAATCGCCCTTATCAATCGGATCGTTAGGCAATAAACTTTCATTTGACAAGTATTTCTTCCCGCCGAAGTAATATTGCAATAATCCAAAGAACATTCCGACCGCGGCTAATGAAAAACCAGCATGGAAGTTAGTTTGCGTACCAAATAACTTAAAGCCAAAGCCATTAGCAGCCCAAGGAACTAAAATTGGCGCAATCGCACTACCTAAGTTAATCCCGAAGACAAACATACTGAAACCAGCATCCCGCCGGCGGTCTTCAGCACTATAAAGTCCACCAACCATGTCGGAAACGTTAGGCTTCAAAAGTCCCGTCCCAATGACAATTAAGGCAATGGAAACAAATAAGGCAACTTGTCCAGCTGGAAGTGCTAGCACGATATGCCCAAACATGATGAAGACACCGCCAATAAAGACTGTGCGGCGTGCACCCCAAATCCGGTCGGCCATCCAGCCACCAACCATCGTTGCTAGATAAACTAAGGAACCATAAATCGACATCACAGAAGCGGCCGTAGTCTGATTCATGCCCAGACCACCCTCAGTTACCGCATAGTACATGTAAAAGAGCAGGATTGCCCGCATACCATAATAACTGAACCGTTCCCACATTTCGGTGAAGAATAGGGTTGATAAGCCCTTCGGCTGACCGAAGAAGGCTGTATCGGTATTTTGTTTATTCATAAATTAATTAAAAACTCCTTACTAAAAGTCAACAAAATAATAATTATATCGCTCTTATAAGGAAGGCGTCAAAAAAGGCTGTGGGAAATAACTTTCCTACAGCCTTTTTGATTAACATATTTTACTAATTACAAAGCTTCTTTAACCGCCTTGTTAACATCTGCTTGTTCAGCCTTAATTAAGTCAACTCTAGTTGCAATAACCTTTGTATCCATCTTAATTTCACGACTTAACAATGGGACATTAAGTTTTGGTTCAAAGAATTCCTTGAATTCCTTCAATCTTTCAGGAGTTCTGAAGACGCGGCTGATCACAGTAATGAAGGTCGCAAATTCCATGTCACCACCCACTGTCTTATCAAGCCAGTCCCAGTCTTCTCTAATCCAGTCCCAAGCTGCTTGTTCACCCTTGTGGTTAACAAGTAAACCAGCAAACCAGCCACGCAAGTCTTGTGGTTTAACGACATCAGCGTTTTCGAAATCTTCAACAATCGTGTTGATTTCAGCTGGATCAGTGGTCTTAGTAATGGCAGCCCGCAAGTCAACCTTGTATGAAGCATCAGCAGTTTCTTGGTATTCCTTAATTAATTTAGCAATTAAGTTGTGGCTACTGAAGTTCTTGACTTCGTTAAGTAAAACATATGGACGAACGTCAGCGTTTAAGCTTTCCAAATTATCTTCATTTTCTTCATATAACTTGTGTGCAGCCTTAATTGAATCAGCGTTACCAGCATAAATGCTTGCGCTTAATTCGTAAGGACGAATTTGAATATCTTCGTCACTTTCACCAGACTTAACTTCCCAGCCTAAACGAGCAACTTGCTTTTCAGAAAGCTTGTTGTAGAAGGCCTTCAAGTTCTTTTCTGCTTCTGAATCTGGATCAACGAATTGACGCAACTTAGCAGCAGTGGTGTATAAAGCGTTGATTACTAAGTTTGACTTAGAATCCGCAAACTTAGTCAACAATGGCACGATGACAGCGTAAGAAATTTGCTTGCCTTCTGCAAGTAAGCGTAAATCTTGGAGTAATTGTAACTTGTCGATTGGGTTTAAGTTATCAACGTCAGCCATGATGTCCTTCATTAAAGTATCATCATACTTCACGATGAAGTGAGAGTTGTTACCGACATTCAAACGTAATGGGTGACCAGCTTTAGCACGTAATTCCTTGTAGTCGCCAAGATCGATTTCCTTTTCAGACATAATCTTAGATGCGTCAAAGTTAGCGTTCAATGGAATTTGCCAAGTTCTGCCTACATCCTTACCTTCACCAATGAAGAATTGCTTTTGGCTCAAAATCAAGTGGCCGTTAGCGTCAACTTTGGCATTAACAACTGGGTAACCTGGTTGCTTAAGCCATGAGTGCATGATCTTACCAATATCAAGATCAGTAGCAGTTGAAAGAGCATCCCAAAGGTCATCACCAGTGGCATTATCAAACTTGTGTTGGTCGAAGTAGTACTTCAAGCCCTTTCTTAAAGCATCATCGCCAAGAAGAGCACAAACCATGACTAACATTCTTGAACCCTTAGCATAAACGATGGCACCGTCAAAGACTGAGTCAATGTCAGCTGGGTCGTTAATTTCCATTTGAATTGGTTGAACCCCATCAGTAGCATCTCTGTTCAAAGCAGCAGCTGCTTCACTAGTTTGGAAAGTTTCCCAAATGTGCCAATCTGGTTCCAAGCCATCTACTGACAAGTATTCCATCATGTTAGCGAAACTTTCGTTAAGCCATAAGTTGTCCCACCACTTCATGGTTACCAAGTCACCGAACCATTGGTGAGCTAATTCGTGGGTAATAACTGTCGCAACATACTTCTTTTGTTCAAGTGAAGTGTTGTCTGGATCAAGCAAAAGGGCTGCTTCACGGTAAGTTACTAAGCCCCAGTTTTCCATGGCACCAGCTGAGAAGTCTGGTAAACCAAGTTGCAATGATTGTGGCAATGGGTACTTAGTTTGGTAGAATTCTTCGTAAAATTCAATTGCGCGCTTAGCAACATTTAAGGCAAAGTCTAATTCCTTAGGCTTGTGGGCCTTGGTTGCATAAACTCCAATTAGGACACCATCTTTAGTATGGGTCGTCTTAGATTGCAAGTCACCAAAGGCAAAGGCCACCAAGTAACTAGACATGCGGACAGTTTCTTCAAAGTGGTGGTAACCATCCCTGTCAACTTCAACTTCTGGCATGTTAGCAAGGGCAACTTCGCCTTCTTCTTCATCCCACTTAAGAGCAAGTGAAAAAGTAGCCTTAGCTTCAGGTTCGTCCACACTTGGGAAAGCTTGACGAGCAAAAGTAGTTTCAAATTGAGTACCGATGATTTCCTTCTTTTCCCCATTTAGCTTGTAGTATGAAGGATAAATTCCCATCATAGTATCAGTTAGTGGAGCACTATAAACAATTTCGATAACTGCCTTACCAGTGACACCAGCGGTGATCTTAATTGCTTCATCTTTTTCAATTACTTCAAAATCAACGTCTTTACCATCAACCTTAACACTATCAATGCTCATGTACTTTTGATTAATGAAAACTGGGTTACTGATTACTTCACCAGTAATCGTTGAAGTACCATTGATTGTCTTGTGCTTACGGTTAACATTAATCCGTAAGTCGTAATGTTCTGGGTGGAAAGTTTCATAAAAACGTTTAACTGCCATATATTTCTTCCTCCTTAAATAGCATGATTCACCTTAAATTTTACCAAAAAAGCGGTTTTTTACGTAGCTGATGCACTTTTTTTCTTGATTGTAAGAGCTCCGTTGTCGTTTTGTAACATTGCTGTCACATTTACCTTGTACTATTAAAGCATAGTCATTAAGAAATAATTAAGTTTTACAGGGAATGAAAATATCTATGAATAATTTAAAATCTAAGTTAGTTAAATTAGTTATCGCGTTTACTTTAGCCTTGACTACAGTTGTTGCAGTTCAAGCTTTTACTACTAATAGTTCTACCACTCAAACTGTTCAAGCTGCTCGTAAGCTTTCTAAGAAGGAAAAGGCAGCTAAGCGTTGGATCGCTTTACGTGAATCAGGCGGTAGCTACATCGCTAGAAACGGTAATTGTTACGGTAAGTACCAATTAAGTATTGGTTACTTGCACGGCGATTTATCTCCTAAGAATCAAGAACGAGTTGCTGACAACTACGTTTACAGTCGTTACGGTTCATGGGCTAACGCTAAGAGATTTTGGTTAGCTCACCACTGGTACTAAAAATTACTTCAGTGAAATTCCCGTAAATATAAATAACGGTTAGGATAATCAATCCTAGCCGCTATTTTTTTGCATTTTTTAGTTAAAATTATCACGCTTAATAAAGCGATAAAAGGCAATGATCATAACGCCAATCGCACATGCAATTGCCACATAAGCCATCGGACCAATGGTGACAGCTGATTGAGCTGAAACTTGATCCATTTGATTTTCAACGGCATAAGCTACTACCCAACGTTTCATCAAGATTGGAGTGAACAAGAAGCTTACCATCGTAATAATTGAAGCAATTAAAGTTGCATTTCTTGAATATGGTTCTTTGAAAAATTGCGCTAACACACAAAAAGCTGGAGCAATCATTAATAAAAGCGTCCACATCACAATCCAGCGTCCTGAGGGTGAACTCATCATTTGTGCACTATTGGTGGCATAACGGTATGTACTCCAGAGCTGGTTACCAGTGAAGGTATTTAACAAATTTAAAAAATACGTCCCTTGTTGGCCATAGCTCCCGCCACGACTAGAAAGCATCCCCTCAACTACCTGCAAACTATCAGTGGAACCAGCTGAAGAAAAGTTAACGTTCACGACTTGCTTCATATAAGTAGCCAAGAACATTAGAACTGACCCACCTAATTGCAGAGCTCTGAGCATACTAAGCTTTCTGGAAGCCTTCATCTTAAATTCAAGACTGAGTACTTGATGCGGATGGTGACTGTGACCAATCACCACAATACCTAAGGCAATCAAAACTGCCAGAATCGCTAATCCCCACCAGAGCTTGATCATGATTAAGAAAATCGCCACCAGAATCAAGAAAACAGAAACATATGGCCGATCCGAAAAAATTTGCCAAAAATTCAATTTTACGTGGGTATAATCCTCACGGGAATTTCCAGCAGTGATTGCTGGTTTATTGCGGTGCTCATGTCTTTTTTCTCTTAACTGAAATTCTTCGCGGCTATTAGCACGATTTTTAGCATAACTACTTCTTGCCTTCTCCGCTTGCATCTGGCCGTGTTCTTTCTTCATGCGATATTCACGGCGTGACATATGTGCCATAGTGACAACTCCCTTCTCAAGCCACTATCCTAGCACAGAAACGCTAAACTGCTACAACAATTTTTACTTTTTCAACAATTTTTATACATTTTGCGTGGTACAATTAACTAGATACACTTACTAATTGAAAGAGATGACTTTTTGCATAAAACAGATTCGCTAAATTTACCACAAAGTTGGCACAAAGCCTTTTATACTTTATGGCTTGGCTGTTTCATCACCGGGATGGGCTATTCAATGACCATGCCCTTTATTTCCCTCTTTATTTCAGATTTAGGTAATTACAGTAAATTGCAAGTTAACCTTTATTCTGGACTTGCCTTTGCCATGACTTTCATCGCTCAGGCAATTGTTTCTCCTTACTGGGGCAGTTTGGCTGACCGCAAAGGACGAAAATTAATGTGTATGCGGGCTTCAGGCGTGATGGCGTTGACCATTACTTTAACTGGTTTTGCACCCAACGCTCTTTACATTGTTATCATGCGGTTTATTCAGGGCTCTTTTTCTGGTTACATCAATAACGCTACGGCCTTAATGGCTGGTGAAACTCCGCACCAACGTAGCGGCTGGGTAATGAGCCAGATGATGACGGCTGGGACGGCCGGCAACTTGGTTGGACCACTACTTGGTGGGGCCCTTTCAAGTTCCTTCGGTAATATCTTTGGCGGAGCCTGGGGTTACCGGATTCCGTTCTTTATCACTGGGGTCTTGATGTTCTTGGTCTTTTTAGGAACGAGCTTTTTAGTTCATGAAAACTTTACGCCAATTTCACGTGACAAGATGAAGCCAATGGGCGAAATTATGAAGAGCTTGCCTAGTGTGAAATTGATTATCATCATGTTTATTACTACTATGTTGGTTCAATCTTCAACCATGTCGATTGACCCAATCGTGTCTTTATATGTTAAATCAATGATGCCTCATAGCTCCGATGTCGCCTTTGTTGCCGGGGTAGTTGCCGCTACACCAGGCCTTGGAACCTTAATTGCAGCCTCAAAGATTGGCCACAAGATGGACGAAATTGGTCCACTGCGGGTCTTACGCGTTGGCTTAGTTGTGGGGTTTATTCTGTTCATTCCGATGGCTTTGACGAATAATCCATGGGTACTGGCTTTCTTGCGGTTCTTGTTAGGAATTGCCAGTGCGGGGATGTTACCAGCTGCGCAAACCGTCTTAACTTTGAATACGCCAGCTGAAAGCTTTGGCAGAATCTTCAGTTACAATCAGTCCTTCCAAGCTGTTGGAGCTGTGCTGGGATCCTTGATGGGCTCAACGATTTCAGGCTTATCCAACTATGCGACTGTCTTTTGGATTACTGGTTTTACCCTGCTACTCAACTTTATTTTAATTTTGATTTTTGCTTGGAGTAAAAGTTATCGTAACTAAAATAAAAACCATGATCGCACATGATCATGGCTTTTTGTTTACTGCAATTTTTTCATCAATTGATACATCCACTTATCATAGGCGCAAAGCGTAATGTCAATTTGATAATCTGGATGCTCTTTTTGCCAAGTCCGGATTGTGTCAAAGGCAAGCTTTTCTGCCTTGTCAGCGGGATAACCGTAGACTCCAGTTGAAATGGAAGAAAAGATAATGCTGTGTAAGTTGTTTTTCCGGGCTACTTCTAAGGAATTGTAGTAGCAAGCCCGCAGTTTTTCGGCATCCCTAACAGAACTATGATAAACCGGACCAACCGTATGAATAACATATTTGGCTGGTAAGTTGTAACCTTTAGTGATTTTAGCTTGACCAGTTTCACAGCCACCTAGCTTTTCACATTCAGCGAGTAATTCTGGACCAGCAGCAGCGTGAATTGCACCGTCAACGCCCCCGCCGCCTAATAAGGAGCGGTTAGCCGCATTAACGATCGCATCGGCTGGCATTTTAGTAATATCTCCTTGAACAATTTTAATTTCTGACATGATTATGCCTCGTGTTTCTTTTTCATTAATTCTAACATTTTCAAAATAGATTGAGTTCCCCTAAAAATATTTGGTATGCTAATAAAAAAGTAAGTCTATTCAATATAATCATTTGGTAAAAATCTATGTTTTCAAAAAAAGAACTCAAAGTAATTGCAAATATTATTCTTATATTTTATCTATTAGCTTTAGGTCCAACTTTTATATTTGGCTTTACTAAAAACTTTCTAATCTAATACTATTTTTCATCTATTATTTTACAAGGTTTATTACAAAAAGTATTATTTTATTGCTCTCTTCGATCATTTGTTCGTAGGAACTGAAATAATTATATTAAAGTCAGTAAAAAGAACATAGGTTTTATTAAAATGTTTTGGATCACAATGCATCCCCTAAACAAAAAAAGCACCCATCAAAAAATGAGTGCCAAGGGACCATTGTCCCACGTAAATTTTATAAAGGAGCTTTCCTCCCATTGCTTACATTATGTCACAGCTGAGTTGTTAACTCAATTGTTTAACAGACAGTTCAGCTCCTTCAACTAATTACCCCAAACCAGCTTAGAAAGCTTACCTCTTCTGCTCATGCTACTATCGGCTTTATAGTTTTTTCTGGCTGCGGATTTACTCTTGGAATACGTATTCGGCCAAGTAGTGACAAATACATAGAGATTTTTACGGCTATTAGTGACGTACGCAGTTGATGTCTGACCGTGTGGGGCGCATATCCACATTCTATTGCCTTTAGTCCTAATCAATAGGTGCGAACTGCCTTTGGCATTATATGCTCATTTAGTATATTTGTAGACTCTTGCCCCGCCATCAGTACAGCCGGCTAAATTAATTTCAGTGCGTGTAATCTTGAAGGGCTGAACCTTCCCGTTACCCCAGCAACTATACCAAGTGCTGCAGAAATTCTTAGGCACTGCGGTCTTTTGAAAAATAGATGCACCTACTTGCTCAGGTTGATTAGTTATCCAACCTGCTGAAATAGCAATTAACATCCCTGCCAAAAAAGCTAAAATTCTTTTGATCTTCATGTTTTTCTCCTTATTACTACTTATCTTCAGTATAAACCTGATCAAACTGGTATGAGTGAGAGAAATTTCATGCATAAAAAAGGCATCCTTCAACAGGATGTCTTCATTATTATTTTGCTTTATGTTCTATTTCTTAGAAATATCTTTTTGAAGTTTAGCTAATTTAGCTCTGTATTGATCAGGCTTAACTTTGTGGTCGTATACACCACTTAATAATGGAGCTGATTCATTCCAGAATACAGTGATTTGTGGTAATTTTGGCATAATTACTGAGTGACTTGGTTGTGACATAGTCATAACAGCATCTGCAACTTCATCATTCTTAACAGCTGGGGTTTGTTCCGCTGCTTTATTAACAGGAGTTTCACCAGTCTTCTTATGAACTACTAATTGTTGTTCCTTACTTGTTAAGAAGTTAGCCAATTCTGCAGCGCCTTTAGGATTCTTAGTACGTGAGTTAATTGCAAAACAACCAATACCCAAGAATGCCTTCATTTGTACTTGCTTACCGCCAACAGTTGCCTTAGGGAATGGAGCTACAGCAAAGTTTTTACCTAAAATTCTACGAATGTTAGTTGCATCCCATGGTCCATCAAGAATTGCTTGTGCATGGTTCAACTTTAATTGGTTCAATGCATTAGAAGTTTGCATTACGCCTTTATTATCTTTTTGAGCAGCTACCCATTTCAAGCCATTTACACCATCTTGACTATCCATAGTTGAGCCCTTTACATCTTCGCCGTTATCACCAAATAACTTTGTACCTGCTGAGAACATAATTGGCCAAATGTTATATGCATTTGAGAAGTCAGTTGCTACAACGCCTTTCTTAGTCAAAGTGTCCCAATCTTTGACATCGTTAGCTGACAACTTAGACTTGTTGTAATACAAGAAGTTAATATCTGAAGTATATGGATAACCGTACACTTTACCTTTCCAAGAAGCAGCCTTGTATGCCACTGCAATATCATTATTCTTAATATTTTGGGTATCTTTGGGTGAAACTGGGTTAATGTATCCAGAACTTGCCATTTGTCCTAATTGATCATGTGGCACTGCAAATACATCAGCTGCTTTAGTTGGGTCTTTACCAACATCTGTCTTGGCATTGGCAGTACCGTTAGGACTTGGAGCTACCTTTACTTTAATGTTTGGGTGCTTCTTTTCAAATTCCTTAACTGAAGTTTTATACCATGGAACATAATCAGTAGCTACCCAAAGGGTTAATGGCTTATTACTATTATTTGAAGAACTAGTAGAACTTTGGTTATTTCCACAGGCTCCAAGTGTTACTGCAGTTAATGCAACTGTACTTACCATCAATAATTTTTTCCACATACTCATAATATTTACTCCTTATTAAAATAAATCCCTTTCTGCTTTCACGAAAGTTACTGGCAGAATTTTGCGATAATTATTCTCAACTGTTTCTCCATTAATTTTCTTCAAAAGAATGTGAACAGCTTCTTTTACAAGATCTTTAATCGGCTGTTGAATAGTATCCAAAAATAATGGCGAAGATTGTGAAGTATGCGCTCCATCAAATCCAATTATCTCTATCTGCTCTAATAATTTTGGATTTATCTGAGCTAATGCTCGTTGTGCAATCATTCCATACTCATCAGTTACGGCAAAAATACCATCTAAAGATTTCCCTTCTTTTTCTAGATAATTAAATATTTCTTGCCGATAACTTGGTTCTAACGAAGCTCTGAAGCGCTTAAACTTAATACCTTTATCAGTTAAATACTTGCTAAACGCTTCAGCTCTTAAATCAGTCCCAGTATGATGATGCGTTTCTCGACTCAGTAACAATAAGTGTTTTCTTTGCATTTTCAATAATTGTTTAGCTGCTAAAATACCACCACCTTTGTTATCACTAGAAATCAGCGGCACTTCTGGTGAAACTTGTCGTTCAATCGAAACTAAATTCAAATTTTCACTAAAATCGGTAAAATTATAAAAATCGGAATATGACATAGTAATTACTCCAGCCACTTGATTTAAGGCAGCCATACGTAATATTTCCTTTTCTTCCTGAGGGCTACTATGTGAGTTCTCTAGAATCATTTTGTAATGATGTCGGCTCAATTCCTCTTGCATGTAAAAAATCATTTCAGAGAAGAATGAAGTCCAGTTAGTTGGAACGATAAAAACAATCTCAGAATTAGTCGAGGTCTTTAGTTCTCTAGCCTGTAAATTAGGAATGTAACCTAATTCTTTTATGGCCTTATCTACTTTTTGTCGATTTTCTTCTTTAATTTTTCGGCCATTAATATAATTAGATACCGTGCCACGACCAACTCCAGCTACCCTAGCAACATCGTTCATTGTCGGCTTTCTATTCATGGTATGCCTCACGGACGTAAGCAAGTTCACTCATTGCACTACGAAGATTTGCATCTTGTAAGTTATTCAAGTAATTAATGAAATCACCATAGCTATAATCTTTTGCGACAAACTTTTGATAAATTTCTTGTTTTACATCGAATGAGATCTTGGCCTTTTGCAATACTTGATATGCTTTGTTGAAAACATCGTCTAACTTGTATTGCACTACTTTTACTTCGATTTCTCGATCTGCTGGAATAATTTCTGTATCGCCTGCAACCTTCCAGACGAGTTTTCTTTGTTGCTCGTTCCAATCAAATTGTGTTTTAGCAACGTGACCCTTTTGATGTTCAACTAATGTATAACTACAATCTTGACCTGGGAAAACTGCAACTTGTAGTTTCTTTGGTAGATTATCGATATCTTCCATGTAGTTAGGGTTAGTAACAATTAAACTGCCCTTCTTAACGAATACCGGCATTTCATCAATCGAGCGGTATGTCTTAAGAACAGTGTTGCCTTCGTAAACTAAATGATTGAAGTAATCAACCCATTGTCCCTTAGGAAGCCAAGTCTTGCTGTGTCCAAGTTGAGTTGCGGAATCATGTGGCTGGGTAATTGGTGAAACCAACATGTTTGAACCAAAGATATATTCATTCTTGATTTGATATGCTTCATCCTTTTCAGGATATTCATAATAAAGTGGCTTAACAATTGGAACGCTATTTTCAGCTGTTTGATAATTTGCTGTGTCTAAGAATGGCACTAATTTGGTACGTAACCGTAAGAATTTCTCTTGAGCTTTTTCATAATCTAAGCGGAAATTCCAAGGTTCTTTCCCTGAAAAGATATTATTTGATGAATGCAAACGATTAATTGGACTAAATACACCAAATTGTAACCATCTGGTTGACAATTCTCCATCATAGCTACCACGCATATGGCCGCCAATGTCATGGCTCCACCAGGTGTAACCGATATTGGATGCCGTAATCGTGAAGTAAGGCTGGAAATCTAATGAATTCCAAGAGATTACTGTATCACCAGAAAATCCTAAAGGATAACGGTGCGAACCAATTCCAGCATATCTGCTTAGGATAAGAGCAGCATATGGTTTTTCTTTCTTAATATCTTCATATTGATAGTGATTTAGTAACCATAAAGGATCTAAACTAGACTTAGATTTTGAAAATCCTTGTTGCCAATCTATCCACCAAAAATCAATACCTTCTTTTTCTAATGGATGTAGAACGTCCTTAAAGTATGCATTTCTAAATTTGGTATTAGCCAAATCAAATGCTGCAGGCTCTTCATTCTTAGTATCCAAATCAAGATCTTTAGCAACAAGTGGATATTGATCTTCAAAGGCACGAATACCATCGGCTGGGTGAATATTCAGTGCTATATGTTTGTTGTGTTCATGCAGCCACTGCAACAAACGAACATGATCAGGGAATAAATCTTTATTCCAGGAGAAACCAGTCCAAGGAGAACCATATTTTGCTGGAATGTCTTCACGATGCCAATCAGTATCGATTACGGACACATTAATGGGAATCTTTTTAGTTTCAAACTTTTTAATTAATTCCATGTATTCTTCTTGAGAATATGGATGGTAGCGACTCCACCAGTTTCCTAAGGCAAACCGAGGAATCAATGGCGTTTTACCAGTTAAAGAATAGAAATCTTTCAATTCTTCTTGATAATTATGACCATAGGTAAAGAGATAGCCATCTACTTGATCTTGTGAACGAGGAATATATTTGTCTTCCTTTTCATCATAAATAAAGGAATTAGAATCATCTAAATAGCTATAACCATCTTTAGACATGATCCCATCTTCTAGATCAATAGGTCCATCTGCTCTATCTAGAGTACGGGCAGTACCCTTTAAATTGTTAGTTCCTTCAGCATTTTTATTACCGAAATACCAACGACTAACATGGAGGGCTTGAGCTACTTTAATATCTGCATATAAATTCTCTGGTGAAAATTGTCCGCCATCATAATAGAGATGGAAGGCAGGAGTAATTATCTCTACCACATGTCCATTATGATTTTTAAGAACCTCTGGTTCCGGAGAAGCAAAATCACGATTTAGAATTGCAGTTGTAGGTCGATCTTCAAATTGACCATTCGAACTTTCTTCAACTCTAATTAATGAATTCGTAATAACGGTAAAACGATATGTATTTCCTTTAACAATATAATTCATATGTTATTCCTTTCGTTTTACTTGTAACCGCTTTCTATAGTTATAGTATAGTTGGAACGTTCCATTTTGTAAAGGACTGATTTTTAACAAAAGAAATAATGCATATTCTTTCTACAGAAAAAGCACAGCTGCCAAACTATGACATCTGTGCTTATTTAACTCTAAAGCGATAAATATATAAGGAAAACTTAAGATACTTCGACTCTACAATTTTCTAATTACTGTTTTGGTACAACTATTTATAAAAATCCACTATCAAATAGCATTAATATTGCTATTGATCAATTATTCTTATCATTTTGTCTTTTATATGTACAAATTACTTAGACAATATTAAATTACAATTCACAATAATCGATTTGTCTATCTTTTTCCACTCTATTAATCTTCGCATCTTTATTTTTTAACAGTTCGGTTTTATATGCAACATACTCATTGACTACCTTCTGCACTATTCTCTGTGATTTATTTTTAGGAGCAGTTTCTTTACAAATCTCAATTAAATCCGGAATACATTTCAATTTATCTTCAATCTTACCCATTTCTTCAGAAGACATTTCATAATATATTGTTTTAAAGTTTTCTCCATTAGTTATTAGACATCCAAAAAAGCGAAAGATACTTTTTGAAGTAACTGTCTTACTCAAATAAGCATTAACCTTTTCAGGAACCAATTTATTATTGAGCATTAAATTATAAAGTTGCGGGGCATTTTGATAAAAGCCGTTCCCGTCAAAGATATTTACCGATTTAGCAATAATATCCTTGTACATCTGTAATTGAAATTGAGCTATCGTATTCCTATTTCTTATTAAATCTCCTGATAAGCTGCCTATACTTTCACTTATATCTCTATTAATTTTATTTACAATATATAACAAATCATACCTATTAGAAAATTCACTTACCAAAAAATCATTAAAATCTTCTTTGTTAACCTCCTTAATAAGATTAGAAACAATAAATATAAAATCTTCCCAATAAAATCCATTATGTTGGCGATTATCGATAACATATTCAAAAATTACTTCAGAAAGTACTTTTCGTATTTGTGAAGAAACAATATCATCTCTATCAGTAAACATTGATAGTCCCGAAATCGGCAATTCGTTTTTGTCTGTGTTGATCGATGTAATAAATGCTACCCAGGCTTTATTTATATCGTCTTTTATATTATTGCCTTTTTGTTCTCCTATCTGATTGACTTCAGCAATGAACTTTTTTACTTTACTATTCTCAACAGTATTATCATTTTCTGCTAAATTAAAGTAACAGTCAAAGAACATTTCTGAATTTATTGTTGCTCTTTTTGAACTATAATTTCCATAACATGATTCTTCAATAATATTTTGAGTCACATAAGTTATGACAGGAAACATTACTTTTAGCATATCTGCATATTGTCTATTATTAGAAATAAGATCTTCAATATACTTTCTGTCTTCAGTGGTCAAATTATTAAGATTGTTAAAATAAAGAGATTGAGTCCAAGTTAATAGTTTTTTGTGATCTTTGATATTTTCATATAATTCAGGATTTTTGAAGTGGATATATTGGATAGCAATTACGTCCGGTAAATATAAGCGCAGTGTATCCCTATTTGCTAAAATCGTATAAACCGAATTAATTATTCTTTTTAAATCTCGTATGGTTGTGATATTCGATACAATATTTTCTTGAACTTTCTGAAAGTCTTTAGCTTCTCCTCTTACTTGAAAGCCATTGTTCATTCCATAGCTATCTCTTAAATTGTTCAGACATGTATTACAAATGTCCAAATCAATGCTAATTGGCATTTGAATCTCTTGATTTATTACCTTTTCAGCAAATGAAACATTTGAACTTTCGGTATTTTCCAATACTTTATTTAGTCTGTCATTATCATAAAGCAGAACATAAGTAACATTAGGTATGTCGAAGACCGAATTAATAAGTTTTAAAATCAAAATTACTTGTTCATTATCAGCTCTATCTAGATTTTCAATACACATTACATAATGTTTATTCGCACTCTTTACATAATTAGTTAACTTTTCCTTCAACTCGAAAACATCTTGATATGTATTAGGATCTAAAAATAATGCCTCAATTCCATTTATTGAAATCCCTGCAAGTAATTTTGCAGCACTAGTAATTAATTTATTAGTTAAGGCAGAACGATATTGTATACCTAATCCTGTTAAGAAATAGTTATACATCCCTTTAATCATTTCTTCTTTAGATTCAAATAACCATAGATCAAAATCAGATTTATTAGTATGTGATAAATCAACAGAGTTTGCATCTTTGTTTATCTTTTTCTTAGCCAAGTTAAGAATTGTAGATTTTCCTGATCCCCATATACCTGTTAATCCTATAACATATGAATGTTTACTAGTTGGATGTTGCATAGCTTCTGTTAATTGTTTAACAATATTTCTTCTATCGAACAGATCATAATCTACTTCTCTCTCATCCACTAAAATTTCGCCATGTTCATTTTGCGTAACATTACTTTTATTATATAAATCACGTAAATCAACTAAAGAACTTGATAATTTATTAGATTCAAATATTTCATTTGAAATCGATGTATCATAAATTTTTTTAATTCGACAACAAATTATACTACCCGTCAAAAGCGTAATTGCCATCATAATTGACTCAGCTTGATTATTTGAAAAACTAAAAATCCAGATATCCGTAGCAGAAATAATAAACAAGGAGGTTAAAAATGTATCTACTTCATTTACTATGGAAAATTTCATTAAATAAAATAAGTGTGTAGAAACAATCCAAAAAAGCAAAACTATAATAGTCAAAACAATGCTTAATATACCAAAATATGGAAAGTCAGGTATTGTCTTACGGGGCCACTTATTTACCCATCCATTACCACTTACATATGAACTTAGAAATATTAATATAGCTGAGACCGTAATCGGCTGAATCTTAAAAAATGCAACTTTAAAGTAATTTGCAATACACTTTATATACTTAATACTCATATTTTTCTTTTCTACTCACGTTAATTTTAATTTGGAATATTCCACATCACAAAAACAGCCCCACCAACCTCAACCAAGGAGATTGCCGGAGCCAGCTACACTATATACGACTTAATAAACATATAAATTATACCAATAAACATTATGCGATTCATGCAACATAAAAATTCTAGCCTCATATCAACAAGACTGGGATTTTTCATTAGCGCTCAATCTTGACTATCCTCTCTTGCTCTAACTTCCTATAAAAATGAGAAAAGCATCACACACATAAGTGCATGATGCTTAAAACCTGAATCAACTTAGCTCGAAGCCTTGTTGACCAACGTCATTAGCGCTGATTCCTTATATCTTATTATATGCCGCCAGTGTCCTACAGATCTGGCAGCGTTACTATGGGATGCAGCGTGAAGTTATTCTGCTTCATAGCATTTGGTACATCTTGAGGCGAAGCGTTACTCCACACAATAGCGTTACGTAATACCGTATCTTTCATTTTCGCTTGTATTTCATCAAGAGTATCCTTATTAGCCCTGATATATTCGGTCAAAGCCAATTGATAAAGAGCAATGAGCTGTGCTACGTATGCATTAGCATGCTTCATAAATGATAAATTATTGGCATCTTCCCAGTATGAATCAGCCATATTTGCTTTAGCGAATTCCTTCTTAAATATTTGAAGGCATCTATATTTAATACAAAAAACAGTATTTACCTTGTTTCGATCAGATTCAGGAGTTTCAATTACTTATTTAATGGGCGAAGCACCACCGTGTTAAATCAAATTTACCATTTCATCTAAATAGCTTATGAATATTTAATAAAAAATAATCGCTACTTCTTTTTCTACGTAAAGTCAAGCATCATCGTATGTTTTGCTTTATTATTTTGTATAATTTAACGACTTAATTAAAATTGTGTCGATTTATTTTTAAACGAAAGTATGACAAATAAGCCTGCAAATCTATAATTTTTGTAAGCTTAGTTTTATAAT
>NZ_ML136886.1 GCF_004009905.1 Lactobacillus xujianguonis | reverse complement strand
AAATCTCTAACCAAATATAGCGTAAAGCGGTTTCAAAAATTAAGCAAAAAAAACACTCATCAAACTTAGATGAGTGTCCTAAAGCATTCCCCGTTCAAAGTCAATGTCTTAACTTAATGACATTGCCAATTTGGAGCCTTTTTTGATTATTCAGTTTTATTGTTAACTAATCCAGATTTAGATGTTTTCTTGAATCTATAAAACTTCCACAATAAGCAAATAATATCAATTGTGATATAAACTAATCCAATCTTGATTCCGGATTGTAACCATGACCAGGGGATTAAATTAATAAATTTAAGAGCAATTAATAGGATTATACCGCCGATAATACTACCTAATAGGTCGTCTTTGATCTTTTTTTCATTCTTCATACTATCCCTCAATATATAGTGTTTCTTAGAAGTATATCAGGTAATTGAATGGAATAAAAGCGTGTGTTGCTTAACTAATATTATTTTGTCAAAAACAGAAAAGGGACGATACAATCTCCTTACTGAGTGTAGTAATCCAAACGAGAGAGTAGTTCCCAAAAATTATCATTTGTAAATTTCATTCATTTTCCTCCCAAATTCGTTTAGCGTCTTTAAATGCTTCCAGTAATATTTGGGCATGCCGAGAACAGCCTAATTGTATTAACTTATTGAACATTTCTAAAATTGGTTGTTCATTTCCAGTCTGGCAATATTCAATAAGTTTTTGCAAGAAGGTAAGGGTGAGATCAAAAAACATGAAATAAGGTGGTAGTTCAACCTTACGCAGTTCATCTAAAAGTTGTTGTGCATAATCTAGTTTCTTTTTGAAGATAAATGCAATAACAGTATCTGATAGTCCACCCATGAAGATTGCTAAATTATCATTCAAGTCATTGACTTGATCAAAATTATGGACGATCCGCATAGCAATTTTGAAGCCAATTTCAGAATTTAATAAAAATGGAGA
Organism: Lactobacillus xujianguonis; assembly: GCF_004009905.1. Taxonomy (GTDB): domain Bacteria; phylum Bacillota; class Bacilli; order Lactobacillales; family Lactobacillaceae; genus Lactobacillus; species Lactobacillus xujianguonis. Next base: position 49,011 of record NZ_ML136886.1, on the reverse strand, counting down.
ATTTGCAAATAAAGTGATGTTGTACTTTGACCAGACCGTATTATGCAGCAGGTAAGAACCAATTCTTTTAATATCAGCGGTGGTCAGATAATTTTTGCCTTCGATTAATAATAGTTGATTGCAAACTATCAAGATATTCTTTAATTCAAGAATATTTTTATTTGTATGGTACTTATCTAAACGACTTTGTACGTATTTTCGCAACAGGGGAACATCGTTGGCATTAATAGCTGTAATAATTTCGTCTGGTAATTCGAATTCTGTATTAATGTTTGCACGCTCTGTGAACTCATCTAACGTGACATTGATCCGTTTGAGTAATTCGATTGCTGTACTAAACTCTACTTCTACCTGATTATTTTCCCAGCGAGACAATTTAGAAATAGAACAGATTCCCCGACAAGCTTCAGTTTGTGTAATTTCTTGTTGTTTACGCAATTCTTTATAGGTTGACCCATATTTAAACATAGTTTTTACACCTCAATTTGCAGATCTGCAAATTTCTAATATTTTAATTTATTATCCTGCGATACTAAGGACAATTCAAGTGACGGGGGATAAAAATGAAGCGAGGAATAAGAGTACTGATTTTGGTAATTGTACTTATTTTAATCATCTTAGGAGGTTTAAAGTTGCAGGATATGAACAAATCTCATTCAGAACAAGTAGTACAAAAAGTTTTAACTGATCAAAAGTTTAATCAAATAAAGGTTGATACTAGTAATTTCAATATTAAAGTCAAGCGAGGAAATGCTTGTCGTGTTGTTTTTGTAGGAAGACAAAAACTGCTTCCAGAAGTTGAAATTAAGGAGAAAAAACTAATCATTGAGGATAAATATGGTATCAAAGTCATTAATGGTAATCTTTTTGATTTGTTCAAAAAGCATTCTGTAATGCCACAAATTACGATTGAAATGCCGGATCAGATACTTAAGAATATTGACGTTGATAATTCTAATGGTAGTGTAACAGTTCAAAATATTACGACTAGACAAGGTGAGATCGATCTATCTAACGGTAATGTCGTGATTGATCACAGTATCGCAGCTGGATATGATTTGGATACGACTAACGGTACAGTCACAGTAAATGGCTCAAATAAAGGTGATTATTACAGTAAAAATAGCAAAGCGTTGAGAAAATTAGACATAGATATTTCAAATGGCAATATCACAGTAAATTAAGGAGGATATAAGAATGATTTACAAATACTCTTCACATGTTAAATTTGTTGGCATGATTATCTTGGGCTTAATTGCTAGTATGCAACAACTTGTCGCAGCCTATATGGTCCAAACCATGACTAATATTGGTACTCGGAAAAGTTTTGGCGATTTACCGCAGTTATTATTATTTGTGATTGGTGGGTTTTTAGTCACATTTTTTGCGTCACTAGTTTTTAATTACTTGAAAGCAGGTGCGATTAAAGAAGCAAATACCACCTTGCGAGTATGTATTTTAAAGGGGATGCTTAAACAAACAAGTGATGAAAACACTGCTAGTTTAGGGTACCTAACCACGGATTTTAAACTTTTGGAAACCAATCGTTTTGATGCAGAAATTGAGATCATGATGCAAGCTAATATGATTGTCTTTGCATTAGGGTATGCGGTATCCGTCAATTGGTTAGTAACCTTGCTGTTTTTATTGGGATCATTTATGCCTATGATTGTGTCGAATGTGTTCCAAAAGAAGATTCAATCAGCTTCTGAAAAGTGGGCTGATGCTAATGATAAGTATGTTAGTCATATTAAGAATTTTTTGGCAGGTAGCTCGACGTTAAAATTATACAGTAAGCAAGATAATGCCGTTGAGAAAAACGGAGTTTTTGTTAATCACTTAGAAACAGCGTTACGCAAGATGAATCTTTTGAACTTAGACACTGTTTCATGGATTAATTTAATTGCAAATTTGTTAACCTTTACATTGCCATTTTTAGTAGGTATTTATATGGTAATTAATGGTCAAACTACGTTGGGTGCATTATTTGCTATTGTGCAATTATCTAATTCATTTGTTAATCCAATTCTGACGATATTAGAAGATCGAAATAAGTTATCAACTACTAAAAAGATTGCCGCCAAGGCAGATAAGTTCATCGCTAAGGGCAAAGAAAAAGAAGTATCAACAGTAGACAACTTCAATAAATTAGATATAGATGATTTAAGTTTAAATAGAAAAAAGCAACAATTACCTCAACATCTTAATTTAGAAATAAAGTACGGACAGAAGGTTGCAGTTATCGGACCATCTGGAGTTGGTAAATCTACACTTTTGCAGTTCTTGATGACAGGAGAATTTGGTCATGCAAAAGCAATTATTTTAAATGGTAAAAAAGTTGATGCAGGTTCTTTTACTAATTTATTTGCATATTGTAGTCAAAGGCCAATGATTTTTGCAGATACTTTGTGGTTTAACTTAACACTTGGTACTGATATTTCCCAAGAAAAGGTTATGGAAATTTGCACTAAGTTAGGTTTGGATAGTATTATTCAAGAAAAAGGGTGGAACTATTCTTTAGGTGATAATGCTGATCAATTATCTGGTGGTCAACTAGCTAGAATTGAATTAGCTCGTGGTATTTTAATGAATCGTCCAGTACTTTTACTTGATGAAATTAACGCATCCCTCGATAAAAAGGCATCAGATCGGATTCATAATTACTTGCTGAACTCTGATTTAACCTTTGTAGAAGTAATTCACCACTATGAACCAGAGGAACTTCACCGTTATGACCAGGTCGTCGATTTAGAACAGTTTTTATCTGTTAAGTAATTTTAAAGCTGTCTAAACTTGCTGTAATAATGAAAAAAGAGATTGGCAAATAAGTCAATCTCCTGCGTAGAATCGCATAAACGATGCTATCAAGCATTTTTATAAATGGTTTACTAAATAACTGCCAGCTTGCAGAGCTAAAGCAGTTATTTTTTACTTTATATTTTTCTCTACAAAAGCTTTTACTTTGCTACCATAAGTTTTCATATCAAGATTAGTAAGAGTTTCAATACCTTTATTGCAATTATTTAAATACTCTTTTTGTTTAGTTTCTAGATATCTAATTAAATTTTCAAAAATAAAAATTCCATTTTTATAAAAGAAAAGTTCAGGTCTGGTAGGGATATCATGAGCACTATTAATGAAAAAATCTGTTTTATTAATTTCATGCTTTTCAATTGAAAGAGCTAGAATGTTGCCAATTACTGCAAGTAGTGAAATTTGAATATCAATATTGGAGCTATTGCTATACTGTCTAATAATTCTTTGAGCGATAGAACGATTGCTATTCAAGTCATAAAAAGACATAAAGTTACAATACAAGGTGATAGTACTTTTGTCGTAATTATGACTGTTAAATACCTTATCTTTAAGATTATTTCTTAATTCAATATTATAAGTTTCAGGATTTTTCTTCATTGATTCTAGCCAACCATCTACAATTAACTTTTGTTCTTCTTTATTTTGGTCAGATAAATCACATTCATCAATTAACATCTTAACGTTTTTTAGTCTATGTTCATCATGTTCGTAATATGCGGTAATCATTGCATCATGTAAATCTTGAATTTGCTGATGTCGCATTTCATCGCCTTGATTAAATCTACTAAAAAACTCCCACAAAGGGATATTATTGTAATGAAGCAATTCAATCAAAGAATCTGCAGTAATTCGGTGAACATTTTTCTCTACCTTAGAGTAATAAGATTGACTCACAATCCGTCCTCTATCAATAAATTCTTTTTGATTCTTTCCTTGGCTTATCCGATATTCTTTTAGTAATTCTCCGATTGTCATAATTCTCATCTCCATAAGAATTTGATTGTAATTAAAAGTAATTGCCGAACTAACATTGTTTGCAAAGCATCCAAGATAGATATAACCATTATTTATACTTGATTAGCAAAGTATTGAGTATTTTTCCATATTCCACCATGCCAATGTTGATTAAGAAATCTTTAGCTTTGACACTATTCTTATAGTTATCAGTATTATTGGTTCAACGATAATTAATTAAGTTTTTGAAAAAGTAAAATGCAGACTTATAAAATACTAACTCGGGTTTAGTCTCTATTTTTTCGCCGCTTTTAATGAAATAAGTGACATCATTTTCTTGTCCGTTTTTAAGTGAAAAGGCTAAGATGTTTACTATTGTAGCTAACATCGCTATTTTCCATTTGTTATTTGTGGTATTTATATGTTGTTCGATAATTTTTTTACCAATTGTTTTGTCACTTTCGATATCATAAAACTTCATAAAGTTACAAAAAAGTGTAACTTTTGCATAATTTAAATTAGGTATGTTAAATATCTTTTCTTTTATCTTTTCTCTTAACTTAAGATCAGGCTGCTCATCTGGTCCTTTCATTAATTCTAACCATGCTTGAATCAAAAGTAGTTCTTCTTGTTTTTCCTTGGTAGAAAGATCACTCTCATTAATTATAGGGACTAATTTTAGAATTTTATCCCTATCATTATGATAAAAAGCGTCTCCTAGTGTATTATTCAATTTATCTATTTGATGTTGGCGAAGATCATCATTTTTATTCAGCCGATTAAAAAATTCCGTTACAGGGATATTGTTGTAATGAAGCAATTCAATTAAACTATCTGCATTGATTCTATGAGTATTCTTTTCAACTTTAGAATAATAGGATTGGCTAATTATGTTTCCTCCATTAATGAATTCTTTTTGGTTCTTAACTTGGCTAATCCGGTATTCTTTTAGTAATTCTCCAATGGTCATTTGTATCATCCCTCAAAAAATATTCGAATACGACTATTTCATAGATTTAATTATAAAGCCTATATCATGTATTTAACATCTAAAAAGAAAAAGGAGTTAAATATTATGAATGTATTTTTGAAAAATAAAGATTACAGAAAATTCTCAATCGCTGGCTTTCTTTCAACTTCTGGTGATATTCTTTTTTACTTAGCTTTCATGACTTACGCAAGTAAATTGAACAATTACTCACTTGCTTTGTCATTAATCGCTATTTCAGAATCAATTCCAAAGTTATTTGATATCTTTGGCGGTTACCTAGCTGACAAAACTCAAAAGAAATTTAAGAATATCTTCTTAATGGCTGTAGTAAGATTCGTTCTTTACGGAATTGTGGGTTTGCTCTTTATCAGTAATGTTTCTCAATGGAATTTAGTTATTGCAGTTGTAATTATCAACTTCTTATCTGATACTTTTGGTTCTTACTCAAGTGGGTTAATGGCTCCATTAATTGTTGAATTAGTTGGGAAGGAAGAATTTGGAGAAGCTGAAGGTTTTACTAATGGTATTAGTGAAGTGATTAATACCGTAGCTCAATTTATCGGGTCAGGATTATTACTTTTCTTATCATTTGCAAATTTTGCATTCCTTAACGCTTTTACTTTCCTTGCAGCTGGTATTTTATTCTTAAGTGTTGGACTAAAGCACAGAAAGGATCAAAAGCCATTTGAACCTAAAGAAGTTAATGATCAAAAATTCTTTGCCACAATGAAAAGTTCATACCTACAAATAAAGAAAGCCAAGGGTCTAATGACTGTAATTCTGGTAATTGCCTTAGTCAATGGTATTTTAACTGCAATGGGTTCATTACTTCCAATTGTAATGGCGGGGAACCGGTCAACTATGATTATTACTAGTTACAGTTTTACTATTGCAGTGACAGGTGTTGTTGTAAGTTGTGGAGCTATCTTAGGTAGTATGTTTGGTCCACAAATCTTCAAAAAAATGTCAGTTTTCACTACACTAATCATTTCTATCGTTTTAAGTTTAGCTACTACTGTTGCCACTATTTTTGCTAATATTTACCTTGTTTTGGTTGTTTACTTCTTATTAGCAGTTGTTGTAAGTATTGCTTCAATTAAGATGCAACAATGGTTGGTTAATACAATTGATCAGAAAATTTTAGCTTCTTCAGTTGGATTGTTAAATACGATTATCATGGCTGCAGCTCCAATTTTGACGACATTTTTAACGACAATCTCTGGCTTTGGAAATGTTAAATATGCATTATTTGTTTTAGCAGCTATTGAAATTGTAATTCTATTTGTTGCAATTAAGATGGGTGCGAAAAGTAAAATTGAAAAGGTGGCAGTTAAAACTGCTCCAGTAGTTACTGAGTAATTATTGTCATAATGTTTAACTCCATCTAAGAAGGCTCCAATTGGAGCCTTTTTTCAAATAATAGGGTAGGCTGCATTGCGCTTATTTGGACTTAACGAAACTACAAAAAAGGCCCTACAAAATGTAGAGCCTTCATATATTTGCAAGTTATCGTCTTGCAGTGCATGCCATTCATGATCAATAGACATGACAATAATCCCACATGTATTTTAACATGGATTTTTATGTGAAGATTACAAAAAAAGACGAACGTCCCTATCATTAAAGCGACTGCTCGTCTTAGAAAAATTATTTTTCTACTGAACTTTCAGTATTCTCAGGCTTTAATTTCTCTCCGAAGTAATATTTAACATCACTTGCTTTAATATAGCCATCTCTTGTTTCTACCCAAGGATCACTCTTTACAATGTGATAGAACAATTCTGCCTTTTTGTCTTTAGGAATCCAAAGATACCGCAGACCATCAACTTCCCATGTATTAGGTGTTTGTCCTAATTTTATAGGTTCGTTGGGTGTACGAATACTACCATCTTTGTTGTAAATATATGTATCACGAATTAATTTTACATATGTGTCTCTTCTACCCCACAGTATGACATCAACACGGGGTTTGATCATAGCCGAACTTAAAAGATACCGATTCTCACTAACCTTAAGGAAATAAGGTGGATCAGGATTATTAGGCGTTAAATTGACGTATTTTGTAACTTTAACCTTTTTTGATCTTTTTATTAGTTCGATGTGCATGTCGATCATAAAAATATGTATTCCGTTTTGCGGTTGCAAGACCTGAAGTAGCCCATAACTCATTACCTTCAATCGCTTTAATATTAGCTACTCTGATATATCCACCTTGAACAGTAGGATAAAACGCTTTACCATGAATTATTTCATAAGGTGCCCAATAGATTTGATAGTATTCCCAATCGTCTCCCCAATAAATGCGTATAAAATAATACTTTTTGTTTTGAGCATTTAGCTTTTTTACTTGTCCTTTAATAGTAATGGTACTATCTTTTAAAAGCTTCTTAGATCCCTTGATTCTTTTGCAATTTTCATCATACAAGTATGAATTATGATTTAAAGTTACTTCTAATCGGTTAGTTGGAGTCTCAAAGCCTTTAGGAAGAGCTTTTTCTTTTACCTGTTCTGGTATCTGTGCTAATGTTGCAGCTTTTGCCGGAGCCGAATGAAAGATACCGATAACACCAACGATAGCAAGGAGGGCTACTAATCTGAATTTAAATTTGATCATAAATATTTCTCCGTTTAGATATATATTTAACATTGTTAGTATAATTGCTTATGCTTACTCAATGCAATCATATCCAGCTTCATTCTTGCTGTTGCGCTTCTTCATTTCAGAAATGATGTCTTTTTCTAAAACGTACAATAAACCAACAACAACGAGCGCAACGATAAAGGCGATTTTGTTAATGAGCATTAGAATTGTCAAAATGAGCGTGCCAACTATGGTAAAATCAGCAATAAGCAGGTAGTATTTCTTAAAATCAGTAAAAGTGATCTTAATGATCCACAGAAAATTCTCTAGCAAACGACTAGTGAAATAGCTGCCGCTAATTATTCCAAGTGCACATGAAAAAAAGATGAAGTTTTGACTACGCAAGTATCCCAGCAGAATGGTAGTAATGATTGCTCCAATAATAGCCACGTTGAGCAAAATCTTCTGTAAATGTTCCTTCTTCTTGTCGATAATGTGATCATCGTTAAATAGAATCCGTTGAACAATCCAGTTATACTCGTCCGTCCAGTAGTAGAGGTTAGCCACAAAGCCAATTTCTGTTAGGAAAAGTGGAAAACCAGACATGAATGCTGAAAACATTAATACTAATAATCCAGCAATGCCAAACCAGGGCACAATTGCTTGCAATTTGCGGTTACGTAAGAATCTTTTAGTTTCTGGCGTCATAGTATTCCACTCCCATAAATAAGTCTTGTATTAAATTTTAGCTCTGTTTATGAAAAAAACAATATAATCTCATATTTTTTTACTTTTAAATTAGCAAAAAACAAAATTTCTTCCTATTAAAAATACTTTCTCTTGTCTCACTACCATTTTTCTTATAAAATCAAAGAAAATAAGAAAGAAGGTCGCTTCAATGAGAGCTATTTTAACAGCAGTAGGTAAAGATAAAGTTGGAATTGTTGCCCAAATTAGCCAAACTTTAGCCGATGAAGAAATTAATATTTTAGACGTATCACAAACTTTAATGGCAGATAATTTTGTCATGACTATGATGGTTAAAGTGCCAGATAATAAGGATTTAAGTAAACTTAATGATAAGTTGACTGCTTTAGGTCAAAAGATGGATGTTGAAATTAATTTGCGTAACGAAGAACTTTATAGCGCAATGCACGATCTTTAAAAGGAGTGAATTATGGATTCAAAACAAATTTTCGAAACCAGTCAAATGCTCTCCACCGAGAATCTTGATATCAGAACCATCACGATGGGGATTTCCTTATTTGATTGTATCGACAGTGATAGTGATCGTGCTTGTCAAAAAATCTATGACAAGATCACTACTAAGGCTAAAGATCTTGTTAAAGTTGGTAAAGAAATCGAAACTGAATACGGGATTCCCATTGCTAACAAGCGAATCACTGTAACGCCAATTGCATTTATTGCAGCTGCCAGCAAAGATCAAGATTATGTCAAATATGCTAAAACGCTCGATCGTGCGGCTCAAGAACAAGGTATCGATTTTATCGGTGGTTACAGCGCCTTGGTTAATAAGGGTGATCAACAAAGCAGCCGCAACTTAATTGATTCTTTGCCAGAGGCTTTATCCGAAACTAAATATGTTTGTGCATCAGTTAATGTTGGTTCAACCAAAAGTGGAATTAACATGGATGCGGTTAAGCGCATAGGTGAAGTGGTCGTTGAAGCTTCCAAGCTTGATTACATGACAAATGCTAAGTTAGTAACCTTCTGTAACGCCGTTGAAGATAATCCATTCATGGCTGGTGGTTTTCACGGCGTGAGTGAACCAGATGTCGTTATCAACACTGGTGTCTCTGGTCCTGGAGTAGTTAAGGCTGCGCTTGAAAAAGTTAAGGGCGAATCGATGGATGTAGTTGCCGAAACTATTAAAAAGACGGCCTTCAAGATTACCCGCATGGGGCAATTAGTTGGTACCGTTGCAGCTGATCGCTTAGGCGTTCCGTTTGGCATTGTCGATTTATCTTTAGCACCAACGGTTGCCGCAGGTGACTCAGTTGCGGAAGTACTTGAAGAAATTGGTGTTGGTCAAGTTGGTGCCCATGGTACGACTGCAGCACTTGCAATGTTGAATGACGCCGTTAAAAAAGGCGGAATTATGGCCTGCAGCCATGTTGGTGGTTTGTCTGGTGCCTTTATTCCAGTTTCTGAAGATGCGAATATGATTGACGCAGCAGAGAACGGGACTTTAACCATTTCCAAACTTGAAGCCATGACTGCTGTTTGTTCAGTTGGTCTTGATATGATTGCTATTCCAGGTGCTACGCCAGCAACTACCATTAGTGGTATGATTGCTGATGAAGCCGCAATCGGAATGATCAACAACAAGACCACTGCTGTCAGAGTCATTCCTGTACCTGGTAAAGATGTTGGTGAAGAAGTTGACTTCGGTGGCTTGCTTGGACATGCGCCAATTATGCCAGTGAATGAAGCTTCAAGTGCTGACTTAATTAACCGTGGTGGTTTGATTCCAGCTCCAGTTCACAGTTTTAAGAATTAATTGAAAATATTCGAAGAAGATTCAAGCTTTCTGATGAAGGCTTGAATTTTTTATATCCTGGGGAATAAAGTGTTGTAAAACTAGATAGTTATGTTTGAAAGTAAAAAAGCAATCCATGTTTGTAGCATGGATTGCTAAAATGTTAATTCATAAATTCCGTCTTAAAGTTAACGCCAGGGAAGATTAATTGGTAACTATTATTCAATTGTTCCTTGGTAATTTTCAAACCGATCAATGGAATAATGCCGTTTAACTCGTAAACTGCATTTTGACTGCTTTCAGCTGCACCAACTAATTGATGTTTTTTGTTATAAACTAGACTCAATTTAGCACTTTGATCGTTTTTACCGGCAAGTTCAATATCTGTCTTAGCCATGTTGTCCATATCAACAACCGTGTAGTCATCACTCTTACGTGCTTCATCAACGTTTACACCGACTTGAGCAACTTGTGGGAAGGTGAAAGCAGAAGCATCAATGATTGGGTAGTGAATAGCATAGTGCTTATCGTTAACTAATTGATCACCTAAGTAAGTTGCCTCAAAGTGAGCAGTTGGAACCAAAGCTGGTTGCTTCTTTTCGATTACATCCCCAGCAGCATAGATACCTTTAGCATCAGTTTCAAGGTGATCATCAACAATGATACTGCCACGCTTAGAAAGCTTAACATCAGTATTTTCCAAAGCTAATTTATCAACGTTAGCAATTCGGCCGCTTGCGTCAACAACATAATCAGAGGTTAATTCCGTGCCAGCTGAAGTTACGACTTGATACTGATCGCCGTTCTTCTTAATCTCACTTACACCTTGATTAAAGTAGAAGTTATCTTCATCTCTTCAACCGTATTCATGACGTGTTTTTCACTAAAGGCCATCATAGGACGACTTAAGAATTCAACAATACTTACTTGACTACCAGCAGCTGCAAGCAGAGTAGCAATTTCCATTGAAACAATTCCCGCGCCAATAAAGACTGTCTTCTCAGGTAAATTATCAAGGTCAAGCACGTCATTGCTATTATGCGTGTATTCAGAACCAGGGAAGTTTAACTTCCTTGGCTTTTGACCAGTTGCGATCACAATTTTATCGGCTTGGTATTGTTCACCATTAACTTCAAGGGTATGGTTGTTAACGAACTTTGCATAGCCATGTAAGGTTTCGATACCTAAATTCTTAAAGCCCATCTCTTCATTTTCTGGCATATTCTTCCAAGCAGCTTTTTTAGTCTTCATCAATGTAGACCAATCAATGGTACTTGCTTGTCCAATACCACGGTTTTGCAATAGTTGACTAGCTAAAACAATTCTGACTGTACCTTCAAGAAAAATCTTAGGTTCACAACCATAGTTTGGGCAGGTACCACCGAACTTGTCACCTTCAATTGCCAAAATCTTCTTATGTGAGCCTTGAGCTGCTCTACTAAAATTAATTGCGGCAGGACCCGCACCAAACAGAATAATATCGTACTTTTTCATTTTGCTTCTCTCCATTAACTTACTATAAGTAAGATAGTCTTGATTGAGAAGGATGTAAAATTATTTGCTTGGGAAATTATTTCTTTTTCTCACTTTCCTTAACAAAAAGAATGGCTAAAACGGTGACAATCAATACGATGCAACCTAGTCGAGTGGTGTAAAGCACCCAAGTTAAAGTGGTATTTGCTCTCTGCAAGTAATAAGCTGCAAAGATTTGGCCGGTATGATAGTTAAAAAGAAAATTGTTAATAATGAAGAAAGCGATCATGGTAATTTGCGAAGCAATGGAACCTAAAATATTGTAGTTCTGCTTAACGAAACGTTTGCGTAATTCGGGGATGCTTGAATCCTTTTGATATTGTGGCCAAACGTAACGGTTGATTAAATTGCAGAAGAAGCAAGTAATAGCCAAACCGATTAAGAAGGCGATATGGGATGGGATTAGCGAAATCAGCAGTCCTAAAACACTACCACCAATGATGACTTTCCAGGAATGAACTTTTTTAGCTAGAAGCAAACTGCTAATTGTTGCCAGAATATAAAGAATGTAAGCTACATATAGCAGTTTAAATTTACCTAAGGTATCGAAGAAAAATAAGCTATAAATCAAGAAGAAGTTGATTACCGAACCAGTCCAGAAAGTCCATAAGCGTGATGGTGAAAGACGCTTTTGTAGCCAATTAAAGCCGAAGAGCATGATTAACCAGATTACGAGCGATAATCCGATCAATGCGGGTGCACCAGTTTGCTTAAGTCCACGAGCACCAAGCGTCATAAGTAGAATTAAGATAGTGGGAATAATTGGCTTTAGTCGAAAGCTGCCAGTAAAAATGGGGCTGTCAGTCCAAGGGTTGGGTAGGTGCAAAATTGTGCTAAGAGCTAAGATGACAATTAAGATAAGTTCTCCAATAAATAAATCAAAATTGATCCTGGCTAAAACCATCCCTAAAATCAGCGAAATTATTAAATAAAAAAACTATAGAGCATGGCTTTGCCATAAGGCCAAGTGGAATTTAGCCGATACTGATCTTTTAGTTGCAAGTAGGCTGCTGGAAGATTGGCCAGGCCAATTCCAATTAAAATTGCACCTTCAATAATTAAGGGATGAAAAAGCGTTAGTAGCCCGCCTAACAGAGCGATAAATAAACCATTTTTCAGTAGTTTATAGGAATTAGTAATTTTACCAAAAGAACGCTGTGCGTATGGCGTTGTCTTTAAAGCAACGTAAAACAATACCATTGGTAAGGCAGTTTCTGGCGTGCGGTTATTTTGAATAAAATAAGTCATCAAAATGATGTTGGGCAGCACAACGTAGCCTAAAAAAAGTGCTTCTAAATTCGTAATTAAAAAGATCATTTTTCTACCTAATAATTAAACTTGGATTTTTGTACGACCTTTTTAGTATATTAGCAATCAAAAAATACGCAATCCATTTCGGATTGCGTATTTTAGTTTAATCAATAAATTTACTTTTCTTGTGTCATTTGGCCATCCATCATTTCATAGATGTGGTCGGCAAATTGCTTTAATCTTGGATCATGAGTAACCAACAAAATGGCTTTATCCCGTTCCTTAGCAAGTTTCTTAAATAATTTACCAACTTCTTCGATGTTTTGACTATCAAGTGAAGCAGTTGGTTCGTCGGCAAGCAAAATTGCTGGATTGGCGTAAAGCGCACGGGCAATTGCGCCCCGTTGCTGCTGACCACCAGATAATTCATTTGGATACTTCTTAAGTAAATTGCCGATTCCAAGATCTTCAAATAACTTTTGTAAATCTGCTTTAGATAAGTTATTTTGCTTTTTAACTTTATCAACTAAGACAAATTGTTCATGAACTGTTAGATAAGGTACCAAATTGTAAGCCTGCAATACGAAACCGACTTCGTTTAACCGTAAGTTGTTTCTTTGCTTAGCAGAGTAGTTACTAATGTCTTGGCCGTTAATCATCACGCTACCTGAAGTTGGCTGACGTAATGAACCAGCAATGGTCAAGAAGGTACTCTTACCGGCACCAGAAGGCCCCATGATTAAGACAACTTCGCCTTTGTCTGCTTTAAAGTTAATATCTTTTAAAGCCTCAACTTGTGCAGAACCTTTACCGTAAGTTTTCTTAACATCTTTTAATTCAATAACTGTCATAATTACTCTCCAATTGCGTTTGCAGGATCAACCTTTAAGATTGATCTGATCGGAATTAAACTACCGATAATTCCCATTAACAACATTCCAGCACAACCAGCGATGATGATTGCTGGTGAAAGGTCCATTGGAACTGACTTAGGCATTGCTAAGTTAGTTAAGAACATGGCAATTAAAGATAGGACAACACCAGTTACAACTAAAATAATTGATTGACCGATTGTCGCAGCGACCAAAGTCTTCGAAGGAATTCCTTGTGCACGCATAACTGCGAAGTTGTGCATCTTTTGCATAGTCAGGATGTAGAGGAAGACGGCAATAATAATCAAGGAGATGATGAATAAGAAACCAATCATCATTTCGAAGGTCAAGTTCTGAGCAGTGTAACCTGGCAATTTATTGATAACGGTCTTAATGCCATAAGTTTTTGCGTTCTTGTAGTTGTATTTGTAGTTAGCATTTTTAGAAATAATGCCGGAAGCTACCAAGTTAGGTATCCCAGGGTGTAATTCTTTCCAAGTTGCTAGGCGGCCATAAATAATTGGCGCGATGTTGATTTTAGCATTCTTAACAAAACCAACAATTGTATATTTCTTCTTAGAGTTACCTAACTTAATTTTGTCACCGAGTTTGTAGCCCTTAATTTGAAAGGCTTCATCGGCAGTAACTTCGTTCTTCTTCTTGGCCAAGTGACCAGCGAGGAGTTCTTGATCCTTGTAAATGAATTGTGACTTCTTAATCCCTAAGAATTGCGCTGAGATTGATTTGTGACCCTTTGCCTTGGCAACTACTGGGATTTCACCAAGGTAGGCTTCATTCTTACCAACTTTAGCGTTCTTCAAATCATCCTTAGTTAAGATTGACTGCATCAAGCTAATGTTAGAAGTCTTATTCATGACGACACTCTTGGCGTCCCAAGAAGTAATGGCTTGGGTGTTTTCTTCAGCAAGTCCTAATGCCAATCCTGCTAGCATGAAGATTAAGTAACTGATCAAAAACATCATGAGAATAATTAGGCCATAACGTAATTTCTCATGCTTGATTTCCTTTAAAGCTAAAAACATCTGCTTCTCCCTTCTTAATTGTTAGGATTTTAAAATGATAGAAATATTCTAATCCTTCTTTTGTGACCATAGAATCATTAATCTAGAGAGCAATTATACTCTTGCATCAAGTCAAGATCACGTTTCTTTAAATATTCTTAAACAAATATGACTAGGATTGTTATTCGAAGAAGACTAAACAGACAGCTTTTCCAATTCTTCAATAAACTTGTTGGCTAGATTTGAACGCTGCGTGTTCTTTTTCCAAATCACAATATTAGGATCATAAATAGCTGGTGATAAGGGCCGAGCAACTAGCTTTTCTAACTGAGTATCAATCAAATGATTGTAGGAAATTTGGACATAATTTCCCTGGCTAGTTAACAGGGAGGCATTATATGAAAGGCTGGCATTGGCGACATTATTTATCTTTTCGTATAAATTTCCCCACCAGTTGCGGAACTTGGTCGCTACCAGACTTTGCGCCGAAGTAATGATTGGATAGTCAATTAGGTCTTTAGGAGTTACTTGATCTTTTTTGGCAAGTGGTAGATCCTTACTGAATAGGGCATAGAATTGATTCTTTTCAGGTAAGACGAGACTGTCAAAGTCATCAAGTGGTCGTTCACCCATAATAATGCCAAAATCTAAACTACCATCACTCACTTTGGCTTCAATTTCATCAGCATAACCATCATAAAAATTGAAATGTAAATTTGGTCTATCTTGTAGTAGTTGATTGATAATTTGCATCACGCTCTTAAGGGCATAAGACTGACCAGCACCAATGTTTAAAGTTCCGCTGATTAGGCTCGAACTTTGAATGATTTGTTTAGTTTGTGCAGCCATATTAACCATTTCTTGTGCGCGATCGCGTAAAAAATATCCTTCTTGGGTAAGCGTAATTTGTCGGTGTCCTCGAATGAACAGGGTTACGCCTAGTTCATCCTCAAGATCCTTAATTTGTTTGGAAAGGGAAGGCTGGGCAATGTGTAAACTTTCGGCAGCTTTAGAGATATTTTTCTCTTGGCAGACGGCGAGAAAATAACGTAAAACTCTTAAATCCATTTTTGACTCCTTAGATAGTTTTTAGCTATATTTTAATCTATTTATTCTCTATGGGCGTAACTATAATTTTTAACTATCATTCTGCCTAGCTAATAAGTATTTCACATAGTTTGCATCAGCCCATATAATTAAGCCAACAATTGAAAGGACTAGAAAAATGAAAAAGAAATTAACGTTAATTATTTTAGGCTTGGTCTTTGTTCTAGGGCTTGGTACAGCTTGCTCAAACAACGCGAATACCGATCAAGCTGCGAAAACTAGAATCGTTAAAAAGCATAAGAAAGCAAAGAGGAGAAAAAGCAAGAAAATGGCAGTTAAAATTAAGATCAAGATTGATGATCAAACTTTAAATGTAAGTTTGAATGACACTAGTGCGGGTAAAGCTTTTGCCAAGAAGTTGCCCGAAACTTTAACATTTGTTGGCTTTCCAGGCAGTAATCCTGAAAAGATGGCTGATTTAGGCTACAGTCTTTCGACTAAAGGGATGCCAACCGGCGAAGCTGGCGCTAAGGGGACCATTGGTTATTGGTCACCAGACAAGCGGCTTATTTTCTATTATGGTCATGTAGATTATTTCCCAGGGATTCATATTATTGGTAAATTTACTTCCAAGAACTATGTGAATGTGGTTGAGAATATGAAGGATCATACTAAGGTAACCATTACTAAAATAAAATAGAGGAGATTTTTCATGAAGAAGAAAGGGATAGCTATTATTAGCTTAATTTTGTTAGCAATTATTGCTGTAGTTGCAGGTGTCAAAATTAAGCAAAATCATCAGCAAAACGCTATTCAAGAGATTCAGCCAGTAAAAGTTAGTGCATCAACTGTGCCGACATTTTTCTTCCATGGTTGGGGCAGTAGCTGGCACGCAGAAGATACGATGGCGCAAGCGATTAAAAAAGCCGGTGCGACGAATACCATCGTTAGAGTAAATGTTGCGCGCAATGGCAAAGCAAAGTTAATAGGTAAGATTAAAAAGAATGCTAAAAATCCACTAGTTGAAGTTAATTTTGCAGATCATAAGTTAACGCGCTATCAACATGCGGGTCAATATGCCCATGCCTATGACACTGCTGGTGCACGTTACGTGAAGAATGCCATTGATTTAGTTAGAAATAAATATCACTATCAGCACATTAATATTGTGGCCCATTCCATGGGTAACTTGGAAGTTGCTTCCTATATTAAAATGAATGCGACCAAAAAAATTTTTCCTAAAATCAACCATTTAGTTGCGATGGCGGGTCATTATGATGGCATTGTTGGTGAAAATGATAAGCCAAATCAAGTGAAGATTAACAAGAAGACGGGGAAGCCAAGTATCATGCGGCCAGAATTTCGTAACTTGCTGTCTTTGCGGAAAGTTTTCCCTAGGGAAACTAAGGTCTTGAACATTTACGGCAATCTTGAAGATGGTACTAACTCTGATGGGGATGTGTCTAATGCTTCGGCACAATCATTGAAGTATTTGATTAATGGTCGGGCTAAGTCATATCGCGAATTAATGATTCGTGGCAAAGGCGGGCAACATAGCCGTTTGCACAATAACGCCCAAGTTAACCGCGCTTTAGTTAATTTTTTGTGGAAGTAATTGAAAAAGCTTGGATCTTTTGCAATCGATCCAAGCTTTTTTCGTAAATTATTTTTGAAGTTCATTGTCATTGACTCCACCGTCAACAAAACCAGTAGTATCGCCATCAAATTCGCCGTATTTTTCTAAGGTTTCAATATTTTTAAACGGGTTTTTTTCTTTGGGTAAAAGGTTAGCTTCTTTATTAGTTGGTTTGCTACTCATAGGGAGACCTTCTTTCATTTGTTATATCTAGATTAAGGATAGCGCTTGAAAAAAGCAAGAATACTAGCTACTAAACATTTTTGAATTTATACTAAAATTTTTCTTGCCAATTAAAACAAATGTTTGATATACTTTTTAAATAAATGCGAACAAATGTACTCAGAAGGAGAAGAAAATGGAAAAAGAATTAACTACTGAAGAATTGGTAGCAAGTAATCAAAAGATGTTTGAGCAAATGGAAGCAAGATTCAATAAGTTGGAATCTGAATTGAATGATTCCAACAAGCTGACCAAGTCAGTTGAGTGGAAAACCGGCTGGATCTTAGATATTTTATCAGCAGGAGCCGTAGGTGCAATCTTTGCAGCAGTTGTGATTTTGCTGACGCGATAAAAGAAAAACTTATTCCTTGTTCATGCTGGTGAATAAAGAATGAGTTTTTTAAAAATATAAGGATTGAGTTAATTTCTTCGACATTTGATCAATTCAGCTTTAACTTGTTCAGAAGTAAAGGTGTTGCCATTATCGAAGTCAGAAAAACCTTTGATAATTTCATCATCAAATTGGTATTGAGTGAGATTTGAAAAGTTAATAACGTTCTTGTCAGAAATTATTTGATCTTGTGATCCGGTGCTTTTTCTTGTCATGATGATTCCTCAACTTTAAATCAACGTTGCACCCAAGGTGTTCTTGAAATGATCAAAAGCCCATTCGTTGCCGTATTTGGTAAAGGTAGCGACACCCTTGGTAGGGATGGTGATTTGATAATTCAAGTTATAGGCTGCAATCGCGGTATGCAGAACACAAATATCGGTGCAGACGCCAGTTAACCAGAGGTCGTCAATCTTGCGCTCGCGCAGGTAATTATCCAAGTTGGTATTTTGGAAAGAAGAATAACGATTCTTGTTAAATTGGCAAACGCGGTCGCTATCCTTGTGTTCTTGGTACCAAGTTTTGAGTTTGCCGTACAATTCTTGACCTGGAGTGCCAATGATGTTGTGTGGTGGAAATAGTTTGTACTCAGGACTGAACTTGTCACCAGTGTGACCGTCGGTTGGGAAAATTACGTAGTCGCCGTCCTCATAAAACTTGTTAGCAAGTGAAAACAAGTAGTCTTCAATATCTTGGGCTGGCTTGCCGCAAGTTAATGAGCCATCATCGGCTACGAAATCGTTGGTGTAGTCAATTATCAATAATGCTTTAGTCATATTTTTCACCTCGTGAAATATTATATGTTATTTTAAGTGTTAAGCAAAAAAGTCACGAAGAGGCGTAGAAAAAGTGAAAAGAGCGGAGAACTCCTATGTATCCAAATAAAGTTCATCTAACTAAGGAGTGGACTTACGGGAATCGTATTCAAGGTGTTGTCATTAAAGAAGATCCAAATTTACCTAAGCCGGATATTGATCCTGATGATTATGAGTGAGGTTAAAGGAAGAAATAGTGTCTAAATTCAAACAAATTCTTGTTATAGTTTTAGTTTTGTTATTTGCCATTTTTCTATTTTGGCGGATTCGCGTTAATAATCAAAAAGCATATGCGAATGGTGCGATTCAAGAATATGCCAGAATGCAAGGTGTTCCTGATCAAGATGTGCGTAAACTATCTGTTAGCTGGAATATGAAAGACAATTTTTGGGAGGCGCTGATTGATATTAAAATCGATGGTAAACCTTATCAATTAGAATATGGAATCTCAACTAATGATGTAAAAGCAAAACGACCAGAAATTTTTTATTATGCTTCCAAAAAAGAAGGAGAAGGTTGGGGTGGACTAAGCGATTCTGCACTGAAGAAGTTTAAGTATCATGAACTGTACAATTATCGGCAATAATTCTATTGCAGGATAGTTTAGAAACAAATTCAGGTGGATTTGTTTTTTATTGCATTTAACTATAACTATAAGTTATCAAAATCGATATATAATAAATATATAACATGGATAGTAATCCCCAGTATACTTAATTTAACAATTAAGAAAGAAGGAGATTGATTAATGCAAGAATTACATTTAACTCAAGAATGGGATAAGGTATTTCCAAAGAGTGATAAGGTTGATCACAAAAAGGTAACTTTTACAAATTACTTCGGTATTACATTGGCAGCTGACCAATATACGCCTAAGAATTATGATGGTAAATTACCAGCTTTAGCAGTTTCGGGACCATTTGGTGCTGTTAAGGAACAATCAAGTGGTCTTTATGCTCAAACCATGACCGAAAAGGGTTACTTGACGATTGCTTTTGATCCATCATTCACCGGTGAAAGCGGTGGCGATGTACGTGATGTCTTCTCACTTGATATCAATACTGAAGATTTCCAAGCTGCTGTCGACTACTTACCAATCTTGATAATGTTGATCCTGAACGAGTTGGGTTTATCGGTATCTGCGGCTGGGGTGGCATTTCCTTAAATGCTGCAGCTAAGGATCCTCGAATCAAAGCAACTGCTGCTATTACCATGTATGATATGGCTCGTGTCGGTGCCTGGGATTACTTCGATAAAGGCACTGCAGAAGATCGCTATCAAAATAAGAAGCAGATTGCTGAACAAAGAACTAAGGAATATGGTACTGGCAAGTTTGCTAAGGCTGGTGGTAACTTTGATTATCCAGCTCCTGATGATCAACCTGACTTTATTAAGCAATACAGTGCTTACTACAAGACTAAGCGTGGCTACCACAAGCGCTCAGTTAACTCAAATGAAGGCTGGGTATTACAAAGTACTACTGGCTGGATGAACACCAAGATTTTAGTTCACCCAGAAGATTTGAAGAACGCTGTTTTAGTTGTTCACGGTGAAAAGGCCCACTCTCGTTACATGGGTGAAGATACTTTCAAGAAGTTAAAAGGTGATAATAAGGAATTAGTAATTTTGCCTAATGCTACCCATACTGATTTGTACGATGGTGGCGATCACGATTACATTCCATTCGAAAAGATCGATAGCTTCTTTAAGCAATACTTACAATAAAAAATTATTTTTCCTAAAAATACATACAAATCCTATAGTTAAATTTTTATCCAAAAACATATGTAGATCCATTATCCAACAAAAAAGCACTGTTGCATTCATTTCTCGTCGAATGCGGCGGTGCTTTATTTTTTAGCGTCTATAGATATTACCTATACTTCTTTATATATATCAAATATTTCACATATAACTTAAAGGCAAGTATACTAAAATCAACAATTGAAATATCTGAAAGGAAGAAGATTTCATGACTAAATTAGCTAACGACACAAGAGTTTTCAAAATTAATCCAGAAATTGAAGTTCAAAATGTCCGTTTTGAAAACCGTTATGGTTTTATCTTAGCTGCTCACTTATACTTGCCTAAAGATTTTGAAGAAGGTAAGAAGTATGCTGCCATTGCAATTTCAGGACCATTTGGTGCTGTTAAAGAACAATCTAGTGGTCTTTACGCTCAAACTTTAGCAGAACGCGGTTTCGTGACGGTTGCGTTTGACCAATCAACTACCGGTGAAAGTTCCGGTCGTGTTCGCAATATGGCTTCACCTGACATCTTCGTTGAAGATTACTCAGCAGCCGTTGACTTCTTAGGTAAGCAAAAATTCGTTGATCGTGAACGAATCGGTGCGATCGGTATTTGTGGTTTAGGCTCACATGTGTTAACTGCAGCTTCAATCGATGTTCGTATTAAAGCTGTTGCCACTAGCGTCATGTACGACATGTCTGATTCAATGTGGAAGGGTCTTAACAATTCTAAGACAGAAGAACAACGTGAACTTGAAAAAGATTACTTAGCTAAGATGCGTTGGCAAGAAGTTGATGAAGGTCATGTTGGTGGTCCTCACGAATTGGCCTTTGATGAAAACAACAAGCCAATTTACTGGAGTAAGATGTTCCCAGATAAGTTGCCAGCTGATGCTGATCCTGTAACTAAGCAATTCTTTGATTACTACGTTGGTCGTGCCTTCCACCCACGTTCAGTTAACTCTAATGGTGCTTGGGATGCCCTCACTCCATGGGGTTACTACAACTTCCCATTACAACGAAGAATCAAAACGATCAAGCAACCTAAGTTGATCGTGACAGGTGAAAAAGCTCATTCACGCTACATGGCTGAAGAAGCCTACAACCGTATGAAGGATCCTAAAGAATTAGTGATTGTGCCAAACGCAACTCACGTTGACTTGTACGACCAAATGGACAAGATTCCATTTGATAAGTTTGACAAATTCTTTAAGGAAAATCTTTAAATTTATATCTATAAAAATCTATTGCCTAACAAAAACACCGTTGCATTATTCATGTCGAATACAACGGTATTTTTTATACACTTTTTAAGTAGATGTAGTTAATTGTACAAATTTGAATAAGATGTACTTTTTAAGTCACTTTGCCGTATGATATCATCTAAATACACTACATAGTGTACAACATTATCTAATGTGTATGATAGAAAGGCCTGATCCTAATGACAGTTTGGATGATTATTGGAACAATATTGATAGGACTAATTACAGGTATCGTCACGTCCTTAATCGGAGCAAGTGGAGTCACTGTTGTAGTTCCAGCATTAACACTACTTTTTAGTGTTAATTCACATATTGCAATTGGAACAAGTCTATTTGTAGATGTAATTACAAGTATCGTCGTTGCAATTTCTTACTTTTACCATGGTAATGTGCGTTTGAAGGCTAGCTTATGGATTACCGTTGGTTCGATCATTGGTGCACAATTTGGTAGTAAATGGGTTAGGATCATTTCTGATGAAAAATTAAACATCATTTTCGCAATTGTATTGATAATTTCAGGAATTATGACTTTCAGCCGCAAAAACAAGCAATTTGATACTAATAAGGGTTTGCATATTAATAATAGAATTCTACAAACTGCTTTATTACTAGCAATTGGGTTAGTAATCGGTATGATTTCTGGACTTGTTGGTGCCGGTGGTGGTGTAATGATTTTACTTGCAATTATCTTTATTCTACATTACCCAATGCATCAAGCTGTTGTACTTCCACTGTTATTATGGCAATTACTGCTCTTTCATCTTTAATGGGCTATGCTAGAGTTGGCAATGTTGATTGGCAGTTAGGTATTCTAATTACAATTGGTGCTTTGATTGCAGGAGTAATTGGGGCCAGATTTGCTAATAAAGTTAGTGAAGCAAAATTAAGTAAGATTGTTGCTGTCATCTTTATCCTATTGGGTATTTTGATGATGGGAATGAGATTCTTATAATTGATAAAGCAAAAAAGTCCCATCTCTATGTTTGTACACATAGACAAGGGGCTTTTTACTTGCTCTGATTTCTTTTGAGAATATCACTAATGACATCTTGTAGACTAATCTGACTCATTTTAGTAAAGGCTGCTAGTTCAATTTCATTATAAAAATTGTTTAGCGTATTTTGAATATTGCCACCGACGATACATTTAGGTTCAGTTTTAGGATCGACGTGTAATAAATTGTGATCCATATTGATAGCTTGATATATCTCAAGTAGAGAAATATCTTTAGGATCTTTAGCTAAGCTCGGTGCTGCTGCGCCTTTACGTGTATCAATTAGCCCAGCTTTTCTCAAATCTGACATTAATTGTCTAACCACACTCGGGTTAGATTCAATACTAGCAGCGATTGCTTTACTTGATAGATCGCCATCTTGATAAACTTTTAAGTAACTTAATAAGTGGATGGCGTCACTTAGTTTGTAGGAATATTTCATAATGATTCTATTCTAGCCTGTTAATTTTAAATATGCAAGAAATCAAAAATAATAATACTGGTAAAACTTAAATCTAAAGCATAAAAATTATTGTTTATGAAATAAATGTGTTGATTTTAAAACAACAAGTAGTAAAATAATCATATATTTAAGAATTGAAAAAATACGAGAGGCAAGACAAATGACAGATAAACTCGATGGTTTAAGATGGTTAGGAGCTTTAGATCAAAAGAAGGTTGATCGGGAAGATTTTGAAGCTAAGGGAAAAGGTAAGTATACAGTTGAGGGGCTTGATCCCCATGATCCCGAGTGGTTAAAGAAAGCAGCTGCTAAAACCAACGCAGCTAAAGGCGATGATTATGTTGAACTGGATTGCGGTCTTTTAACCGTTAATCAAATTAATTGGCTCTTAAGAAATATCGTTGGTGAATTAACTTATTGCGATGATAATCATCAATTGCTTTGGTATAACCGTAATCAAGATCCTAATTACCGCATGCTTGCTAAGAGACGACCTGAACAAGTTGGCGATACAATGGATGCCGTCCATCCTCATATTGGTAATGTAATCAAATATGCTAAACAAGTTTGATACGGTTTAAGAAATAAGGAAGCCGACCGAGATGAATTATGGGTTCCTGTTGCTAAGCAGCATGGTGCACCAATTTCTCAATATGAAAGATATAAGCGGATTGAAGATGAAG
This sequence comes from Lactobacillus xujianguonis, assembly GCF_004009905.1. Taxonomy (GTDB): domain Bacteria; phylum Bacillota; class Bacilli; order Lactobacillales; family Lactobacillaceae; genus Lactobacillus; species Lactobacillus xujianguonis. The sequence continues at coordinate 25,226 of NZ_ML136886.1, read as the reverse complement.
ATGGCAACTTCCGTGGGATTGCCGAATGGGTAGTTGATTTAAAGCCAATGGTTGATTATTACCTTAAGACAAATGGTTTGAAGACGGTTCCCGCTGAAGAAAAAGAGCGGCCTGATTTTGTAGCCAGCCCTGGTGATATTGCTCGAGAAAAAAGATTATCCGGCGAGACGGATGCTAATACTGGTGCATCCCAAGCCTAGAAAGAAGAATAAATGCGTAAAGAAGTACCACAATTAGATAATTCGCTAACTAATGATGAGCTTTTGCAATTGATTGTTGATAGTTTTCAATCAGTAGTCTTTGGTACAGTGGACCAAAATGGTGATCCACATACTAACGTGGCTGATATTGAAGTTAGAGATGATGATCGGTTGATCTTTTCAACTACTTATCAAAAGGCTTTTTACAACCGCTTGAAGAACCATCCACGGATTTCAATTACTGCGCTGAAGGGTAACGAAACTTTAGACAGTGTTGGTTTTACTTTGGATGGGATTGCTGAAGAAGTCGATGAAAAATATTTGGACCAGATTTTTGCAGCTCGACCAGAAATGCAGCAAATTTCTGCTAATCATTCTGAGCGTAGAAGTATCTTGCGTCCATTTGCCATTACGCCACTGGTTGGTTCTATCTATGATTTACGCCAGCAACCGATTTTTCAAAAAGGATTCAAATTTTAAACTTTGATCTAAATTAAAATGCGATGTACCTGATTTTAAGTACATCGCATTTTTAGCGTTAGTCTAATTTACTGATTGTGACTTGACCACTCAATTTTTCAATATTATCTTTGCCATTGATTACTTTACCCAATACATAGAGACCTGGATAACTGCCAAAATCTTTGTAATAGAGTACCACGTCACCCCAAGGGGCAAAATAACCTAAATCACCAGCTTGGGCATTAGCACTCGGAGTAGAGGAAGTATCTAATTCCTTAGGATAAAAAATCTTTTCGTCATCACTATAATTCTTGATTTCAGTAGTAATTGGCAGCTGACTAAATAAGTCTTTAGCAGCTGAACTGTCATTTAGTTCATAATCAATTGTTAAGTCGTTGTTAGTTACTCGAATTTTCATTATTTTATACTCCTCTTTCATTGATATTTATAATTGTATGGAGCAAAAACAGTGATGTAAAATATTTATAGTTAATAACAATTGATAACCTGAGCGAATAATAACCAGAAAGAGAAATAAAATGAATGATGATCTTTTAACCACATTTTTAGCAGTGGTAAAAGCAGGAAGCTTTTCCAAAGCTGCAAATAATCTCTATATTTCACCTGTTTCCGTGATGAAACGGATGAATACCTTAGAAGTAAACTTAGATTTTAAAATTTTTGAACGGAATAGTCAGGGAATCAAACTTACACCAGCTGGGCAATCACTGTACGAATCTGCTCAAGAAATAAATACTTTAATTGTCAATTCTATTCAAAAAGCTAGAACGATAGCTCAAGATGACAAAGTCACAATTACGATCGCCACTTCTTTATTACGTTCATGTCGACCGATTACAGATTTATGGAGTCAAACTAGAAATTCAAAATTTAAGATTAGGATTATTCCTTTTGAAGATGATCCAGCTTCTTTACACAATATTACCATTCGTTTAGGCAAAGATATTGATCTAATAGTAGGGCCAACTAATGAAGATTACTTGATGAATAACAATTTTGATTTCTTTAATTTAGGTGATTGTTCATGTAATATTGCTGTACCACAAAATAATCGGCTAGCTCTGAAAAAGAAACTAGATTGGACGGATCTTGCTGGACAAACAATGCTTTTACTAAAAAAAGGAATGTCACCTAAAATAGATGAACTTAGGAACGATATCAAACTTAATCATCCCCAGATTAAAATAGTTGATACTAGCCATTTCTATGACATGGAAATTTTTAATTACTGCGTTGAAAACAATTATTTGATGGAATGTCCTAGTATTTGGGAAAATATTCATCCTTCAATTATTAGTCTACCAATGAATTGGGACTATACCCTTAACTATGGCATCCTTTCTTCATCCCATTCTAGTAAAGAAGTTAAAGAATTCATTAGTTTAGCTGGTGAACTATATTTGCAGGAGCATTAACTTTTGGTTAATGCCACTGTAACTAGCTGAATATTCCGTTTGTATTTTTTCCCAATTAAAATTATCAATAGTTAAACGAAAAGAGGAAAAATCAATGGAATACTTTGAATTAAACAATGGCGTAAAAATTCCAGTCATCGGGTATGGTACATATTTAACTTCACCAAGAATGACTGAAAAAAGTGTATCAACTGCTCTAGAAGCAGGTTACCGTCTCATTGATACCGCGCAAAATTATGGTAATGAACACGAAGTTGGTGCAGCAATTAAAAAGAGTGGCATTAACCGTAGTGAAATTTTTGTTACTTCTAAAACGCAAACTAGTGGCTACCGCAGCACTAAAGCTGGAATTGATGCTTCTTTGGATGCAGCAGGTTTAGATTACTTCGATTTAATGATTATTCATTGGCCTAATGGCAATGATCTAGAAACTTATCATGCTCTTGAGGATGCCTATCAAGAAGGTAAGTTAAGAGCAATTGGTCTAAGCAATTTTAATCATCTTCAAGTACAAGAAATTATTAAAAATAGTCAGATCATGCCGGCAATTGATCAAATTGAAACTCATTTAAGATGGCAACAATGGGGAATGCATGAGTTCTTAGCTCAAAATAATATCTTGCATGAAGCTTGGGCACCTCTTGAAGAAGGTAGCGGCAGCGTGATTGGAAATGAAACATTAAAACAAATTGGTGCTAAGTATGGAAAATCAGCTGCACAGGTAATGTTGCGCTTTTACGTTCAGGAACATATCCTTGCAATTCCGAAATCTTTGAATCCTCAGCATGTTAAGGACGATATTGATATCTTTGACTTCAATCTTACCGAAGATGAACTGAAAATGATTAAAGCAGAAGATCAAAAATCTAGTGAAAGTGGTTGGCCAACCTCAATGATGATGGAAGAAAAGGATTAATCTACTTTCTCCCAAGCGTCTTGCCATTTGACGATTAATGGCTCAAGACGCTTTTTATTATCTTTCAAATAATTAAGATAGAAGCTTTGAGTCGCATCGGCATCAGAAATCTTAACTGGAATTCGATCTTCAACTTTATTTTGTCTCCATCTTGGATTAGCAAAGGATAAATTAGTTGTAAAGAATGGAAAAACAGAATAGTTCTTGATTTCGTTAAAGTTTTCCTCTTCATTTTGATACAAAAACTTAGCATCGGGAATATTCTTCTGAATGATATTTTTCCAAATCCCAATCTCAGTTAGAACGATAAAACTGAGACCCTTTAAATCTTGGAATTTAACGCTCTTTTGACTTGCCAAATTTGAGAATTCATTCAGATTAACAACTAATTTTTCCATTCCTAAATAAGTTGAGGCAATCTCCTTATCATCAATGTTTTGCGTTGAAACAATACAAGTTGCTTGATTTTGTAAAAGCAGTTGCTTGATATCTTTTTCTTGAACAAAGTCTTGATTAATCTTTAAATTGTTAAACTCATTCTGAGGTAAGACTAAAAGTGGACCAGGAGCTACTGCCGATAAGATAATTTCTTGATTGCTTTGATCAAAATTCTTAACAGCAATACTGAAATTGCGACTTTGCTCTAATAATTCAGCTGCTTTCTTCGCTGCAAATTTCCCTGTAGGAGTGAGTGTAATCTTGTTAGGTTCACGGTCAAAAAGTTTCACTCCAAGTTCTGCTTCAATTTTCTTAGTTCCGCGGGTAATGGCTGGCTGAGAAAGGCCTAATTCATCAGCCGTTTTTGCTAAAGTACCGTTCTTAGCGAAAGAAACCAGTTCTTCTAATAAATAGTTATCAATCATTATTCATCACCTAATTTATATAAGCTTGTTGCCTCTATCTTACCATACACTTATCGTATACTAGCATGTTAATCTTTGAATTTTCAGTGCTTCTTTTCTTGAGTAAGATATTGTTAACAAATATGAATCAGATACAAAAAGAAAGGAAAAACTATGTCACAAGTAATCGCAATTATTGTTCTTTTAGCCGGATTATTCTTAGCGGTTGGTACTAGTCAACCAAAAAGAGTACCAGAAAGAATTAACCATAAGAGAAGATAAACTAATACAAACAAACGGAGGAAAAATAAATGCAATACGTAACTTTAAACGATGGTAATAAAATGCCGCAACTTGGCTTTGGTGTCTTTCAAATCATGGATCAAAATCAAGCTGAAGAAGCAGTTACTGCTGCTATTAACACTGGCTATCGCCTCTTTGATACTGCTGCTGCTTATATGAATGAAGCTGCAGTGGGTAAGGTCATTAAAAATAGCGGCATTGATCGCTCAGAATTCTTTGTCACTTCAAAATTATGGGTAGATCATTTTTCTTATGAAAAAGCTAAACAGGGAATTGATGATTCCTTAAATAAGCTTGGTTTAGACTACATGGATCTTTACTTATTGCATCAACCATATGGTGATATTGCTGGGGCTTGGCGAGCAATGGAAGAAGCACAACAAGCTGGCAAAATTAAATCAATTGGTGTTTCAAACTTTTATCCAGATCAATTAAAGAACTTAGAGTTAATGAGCAAGGTCAAACCAGCTGTTAACCAAATCGAAGTTTCACCATGGTTCCAGCAAGATCACGATATTGCCTTCAATCATCAAGAAGGCATCGTTACTGAAGCTTGGGCACCGTTTGCGGAAGGTAAGCATGGTATTTTTACTAACGAAACGATTGCTAAAATTGGTCAAAAGTATGGCAAGACTAATGGTCAAGTAATTTTACGTTGGTTATTACAACGCGGAATTGTAGTAATTCCAAAATCAGTCCACGAAGAAAGAATCGCCGAAAACTTTGATGTTTTTGATTTTGAATTGAGTAGTGAAGATATGCAAACGATGGCAAGTTTGGATAAGCATGAAAGTCAATTCTTTGATCATCGTGATCCGGCTGCAATTGAAAGTATCTTTGGTTCAAGCTTGAAAGCTTTACGTAATTAAGAAAGGAAAAAATTCATGACGAAAAATGTTGCAATTATTGGAGCAAACGGTCAGATTGCTCGTTTAGTAGAACATAATATTTTGCATAATGATCCAGAAGTTCACTTAACTTTACTTTTGCGTAACTCTAGTCGGTTAAGTAATTTAGAGGGGAATCCGCAAGTGACCATTATTGATGGGGATGCTAATGACGAACATGCCTTGAAAGAAGCAATTCATGGGCAAGATATTTTTTATGTTTCTTTTGTTGAACATGGAGCTGGGGCTGAATTAACCCAAAAAGTAATTAAGGTGATGGATGAAGAAGGGGTTAAGCGTCTTATTTCTTCTAATATTTTGGGTATTTATGATGAAGTTCCTGGTGCTTTTGGCGAATTCAATCGCAATATGTGCTTTGGTGGACATGTTGATGAGAGTAGCCCAGTCGTTTTATCAGCTAAATATGTCGAAAATTCCGACTTGGATTACACCGTTCTTCGCATTGCTTGGCTCAATGATCGTAATGACACTAATTACACGATTACTCATAAAGGTGAAAAATACGTTGGTGTTTCTGCATCCCGTAAGAGTGTAGCTGATGTGATTACCAAAATCATTGAAGATCCAAATAAGTGGAATCATGAAAGTATTGGTTTTGCGGATCCTGCAACGGATGGGTCACCAAGACCGGTATACTAAAAAATTCTTTTAAATCGTTGAAAACCCTAAAATCACGTCACGATGTTGGCGTGATTTTTCATAATAAAAAGTTATGCTTGGGGTTAATCAATGAATATTGGATATTAATGATTTGTGCGTAGATAATAGAAATAGAGATAAGAAGTTAATAAGGAGAAAAAATGAATAAGCCATATATTATTTGTCACATGATGAGTTCAATCGATGGTCGGATTGATTGTGCCATGACCGCGCAACTTGCAGGTAATGATGCATATTACGCTAGCTTGGATGCGTTAGACGCACCTAGCCGAACTAGCGGACGTGTTACTGCAGAGACAGAGTTATCGAATGACGAAAAATTTGTTGCCAAAAATAATGAACCGCTTGGTCATGAAGATTTCGCAATTAACAAGCAAGCTAATTCTTACAATATTATCACCGATACCAAAGGTACCTTAATGTGGAATGATGACAGTGATAATGATTTTCCGCATCTTGTACTTACTAGTCAGCAAGCAAGTAAAGAATATTTGTCCTACTTAGATGAAAAACATATTTCCTGGATTGCTACAGGCGAAAAGCACATCGATTTATCACGTGCAATGGAAATTTTAGCTGATAAGTTTGGAGTTGAACGGGTTGCTGTAGTCGGTGGCGGTCATATCAACGGTGGCTTTGTGAAAGCTAAGTTAATTGATGAAATTAGTTTGGTAATTGGACCTGGTGTTGATGGTCGGAGTGGCCAGCCAGCGGTCTTTGATGGTTTGGATAGTGACCAACCAGTAGCTCTTAAATTGAAGAGTGTTAAGTCATTTGAAGATGGTGCCGTTTGGCTGAGATATTTAGTGAAATAGAGGTAGTAAGTTAGCTAAACATGCAGAAGAGGCATATCAAATCGGTCAATCTATTAAATAAAAATATGCTATCCTTATTACAAGTCTAATCAGAATAGGGATGGAATTGTAAAAATGCTAATTTACGTCAGAAGAGCTACCAAAAATGACCTTGATCAAATCATGCCCATTATTGCCGATGCGAAGAAGTTTTTGAAAGATGCGGGCAGTCCGCAATGGCAAAGTGGGTATCCAAACATTAGAACAATTGCTGACGATATTGCTGCTAATGTTGGTTACGTCTTATGTGTGGACCACCAGATAGCAGGTTATGCAGCAGCTATTGCTGGGATTGAACCAACTTATCAAGTAATTAAAGGCGAGTGGCAGAACGAGCAAGATCCTTATACTACCATTCACCGGATGGCTTTGAGCAGTCACTACCGCGGGATGCATTTAGCTAATTTCTTCTTCTCCAATCTAATTTCCTTGCAAATTGCTGAAAGGATTCACAATTTTAGAATTGATACCTTTAGAAAGAATGAAGTAATGCAACACTTGGCCACTAGCAATGGTTTTGTCGAGCGCGGAACAATTGAAGTTGATGATCCAATTGATCCTTCTCGGATTGCTTTTGAATTGAGCATCTAATGAAAGGGCTTACTATTAAGCCTTTTTTCTTTTGTTTCATTTATCTATCATGCTATACTTATTAAAACATGACATAATGTCACCTGCTGAGAAAGGATACGATACAGTATGATAGATAGCTCAAAGTTCCGTCCAGGGACCATCGTGAAAACCCATTTTTCTAGACAAAGATATTTAGTAATTTCTACACCAGTAGTTGTACGAGGAATTCAGGTTTTAATTAAAGTCGTACCGATTGCTGAAAAAATCGATAATGAAGTATGTAAAAATGGCCATCACTTGCTTATGCCAAGTAATGCCAAAACTAAGGGGACAATTTGCTTGCACATGCAAGATACCCTGAACTGTGATCAGTTAGAATTTGTTGAGCGACTAAACGACAGCTTAGCAGATTATGTCGTTCAAAATATGTAACAAAAAAGGAAACCGTTGCAAAAACGAGTTTCCCTTTTTATATGGATAAAGATAAATATTTTTATAAATATAAAGTTATGTATTATTTAGTTAATTCATAGATTGCTTCAGCGTAAATGGCGATGGAGTTGATTAAGTCGTCCACCTTCATGTATTCGTTAGCTTGGTGCATCACCATTGGTGCATCTTCAGGTTGAGCACCGTAAGCAACACCATGTTCAAAGAGACGTCCATAAGTACCACCACCGATCACAACTTCGTGACCCTTGTTACCAGTTTGATGTTCATAAACCTTAAGCAAAGTTTGTACCAATGGATCATCGCCAGGAACATAGTGAGGTTCTTCGAAGGAATCGTATGAACCAGTTAACATGTCACCGAACTTCTCATTAACTTGGCTAACCATCTTGTCAGGATCAGTTCCTTGAGGATAACGAATATTGTCCTTAATAACTGCTTCACCGTCAGCTTCGTAAGTGAAGACACTAGGTGCACTAGATAAATCACCCATCAAGTCATCATGGTGGAAGACACCTAACTTCTTACCTTGGAAGTCTTCGTGTTCAACATCGGCTAAGAAGTGAACATAATTCTTATCGCGGCCAGCAAAGTCTAATTGATCAAGGAACAAGCCTAAGAAAGTGGCAGCATTGCGACCAACTTGTGGTGCACTAGCGTGAGCGCCTTGACCGGTTACTTCAAGTTTGGCTGTTTCACCATCAATTTCAAATTGTCCTTCTAACTTATTATCCTGAATGAATTGATCGAATTGGTCTTTAATTTCATTGAGATTAGCAGCAGAAATAGTAGCGTAAGCCTTTTGTGGAGTAACGTTTTCCGCAATTCCGGCCTTAAAGCTGAGTAACTTAACTGCGCCAGTAGTAGGATCATCTTTGAAAGTTAAGGTTAAGGTGTAAATTCCTTGCTCACCGTTAATAATTGGAAATTCTGCGTCTGGTGAGAAAACTTGGTCTGGAGTTGGTTCATGCTTCAAGTAGTAGTTAATCCCAACCCAGTTAGTTTCTTCGTTAGTCCCAACAACAAAGTCAATCTTCTTCTTTGGTTTGAAGCCTGCTTCTTTAAGTAAAAGCATACCGTAATATGCAGCAAGAGCAGGACCCTTGTCGTCAGCTGAACCACGACCGATGATTTTACCGTCTTGGATCAACATCTTGAACGGATCAGTCTTCCAGCCATCCCCAGCTGGCACCACGTCCATGTGACCGATAATCCCTAAACGTTCGTCACCTTCACCAAAGTCAACGCGGCCAGCGTAGTTGTCAACGTTCTTAATATGAAAACCATCCCGCTCAGCAAATGACAGAAATTTCTTCATTGCCTTAACAGGACCAGGACCGACGGGATATTCAGCAGAAGTATTATTTAAGTCTTCAGATGAGTCGATCGCAATCAATTCACCAAGATCGCGTAAAATGTCGTCTTTCTTTTCAGCGGCTAATTTTTTGTAATCTAATTCCATGTTATTCCTCGATTCTGCAAAATTAATCTTTGATTAAAATTTTAGCATAGATCACTAACTAAAAGAAAGTGATATGTTCAATTAAATAAAATAACTATTATTGCATTTCTTAAGCTTTTTCCGTGCTAAAGGTCTATGATAGAGGCAGAATTGAATATATTTTTAGATGATTGGATTAAGTAAAAAAAGATAGTGATGAAAGATGAAACGGAAAAAATTAAAACAATTATTGCATCAAAGACGGGAAGTTAAGCGAGCGCAGGAGCCGGAGATTAATGATAAGCAAGATGACCAACTCCAAATTAATTATGTGAAGACTAGTGAATTAACCAGAGAAAATGAGACAGCGCAATTTAATAAAGTCAGGCGCAAAAATGTCAAAGAAGTTTTGAATAAATTAAAACACCCATTTTCGCAACATATTAGATTAAAGCCCTATTACGAAGCTGATGACTGGCTACACTGGATTGGGGTGCTCAGTGATTTAACCTTACCCAATGCGGCAGATAATTTAAACGGTGATATTTTAATCGATAAACTAACGACTGGTGATTTTAAGGAGTTACTTGACTACCATGTCTGGTTAAATTTAGAAAATGTTAAATATATTAAAGCTAAGAAGCAGAAGTTAGGTATTGGTGACCTGATCGAAGGTAAAAGTAAAATTCTGCGTTACGGGCAAAATAAGTATGGCTTAGGGACAACCATTATTCGTCGAGCTGGAATTTATAAAGGAGAAGACCGACCAGAAACTTTAGTTGGCAATTATGATCGTCAAGATGATTGGGTCTTAGAGATTGATAACTCAAGTGCAAGTGAACGGGCCTGGGCTGAGTACCAAGAAACGAAGTCTTTGACGGCCTTTGAGCAGGAGCCAGGACATGTCGAAACGCGTTATCAACCTAGTCGCTACCAGCGTTATCGTGAACGCCTTGAAGAAGTTCAACGACATTCTTCAGATAGTGTCTTGCCATTAGTGCCATCCACTTTAAACAAGTATCATGCCGAAGTTGATCAGATTCATGCCGCTAAGTCGAAGACGGTTAGTTACCGGATTCCGCAGCTGCAATTAAAAAATGTGGTGAATGAACACCACCGGTTGGTTGCTGCCAAGGTAGTTTTGCCCTACACGCAAGAAATGAAAAAGATGGGCGAGTTGCTACCTAATGATGAGGTCACTTTTGAAAGCAAGTCTAATCCAGACTCGAATTATCTCTTTGGCACCATTGAAAAGTTCAATTTGGTAACAGCGCATGAATACCATCCGTTACCAGAATTTCCGAATACTTTCTTAGGCTACCTAATGTGGAAGACTCCGTCTGAAGGTAGCGATCCTAGTTTGGTTATGAACTATCAAAACTGGGCCTTGGCGCGCGGAATTCACGTTAAGGAGATCAAAAAAGAAATTGAAGAAATTAAACCGGAGCGTCTTTTGACTGAACACGAATTAGCTATACGTTTTGGCGTGACTGATGGGATTATTACCTCAGCTTACGAGCAAGGTGTAATTACGCCGGCCAAAGAAGAGGATGGGCGTAAATATGACTTAACTGCTTGGAAGACCTTAATGGAATTATTGGCAGCGCAAGATCCGCACTCAATTTTGACAGTTAAGAAGGATTTGAATGTTTATAGTGAAGATGATTTTGTTCAAACCTTTAAGTTAAGCCTAGATGAAGTACGTAATCAGATTAAAGCAGCTAATTATTTACCATTGAATGGTTTTCACTACAAGGTTAACTTGTATGGACCGAAAGTTTACCAAATGTTCAAGGCAGCAAAAGCGGTTAAGCAGGCTTTGCCAAAGAAGAGCGAAGTCTTGGTTAAGCGGGAAATTCCAAGAGATAAAGATGTTAAAATTGCCTTCTTGGAGCGGCCGAAAGAGGTTAAATCATTGCCAGCTCCGCAAAAGAGAAGTGTTACTAAGACAACTGTCAAGCAAACTCAAGTTGAGAAGAAGACGACAGTTACACTTGAAATTGAGACTTTTGATGGCAGTTTCTTGATTGATGAATTCAGTAGTTTGGAAGAGGCTGATCAAGTAATTGAGGCGAGTGCTCGGGACAAATATCGTAATCACTTCTTGCATGTAATTGCGGCAGAGAGTGGTGAAAAGGTGATTATTTCAACTAAGGCAATTACTAGTTTTAAAGTTAGATAATTAAAAAAGGAGTAGCTTCAGCCTACTCCTCTTTATTTGGCAATTCGAATTCTTTTAAGATGTTATACCGCATCATATTTTGCCGGTAATAAAACAATGTTTTCGCATTGACTTTCAACTTTTGCTGTAATTGTTTATCCGTCATGTCTTCACGAGACAAGATTGAATAAACAAAACTTAAGCGCAAGTTCTGCAAAGTAATATCCATTCCAATTAACTTACGGTCCGGTTCAGCCCGCCGCGACAGGTGGAAGTCAGAAGCATAATAGCCACCGAATTTTTTACCCAGAATATAGGGATCATCCCCGTTAGTAAAATTAGTATGGTTTTTCAAATATTGTCTGAGTTCATAGCTGTTAATCTTGGAATAAACGTCGCTATAACGGAGCTTCAAGACCTCATCCGGTAAGTAACCTAGGGCGATCGCCAGCATCATTTTAACTGTTTCGGGATGAATGCCGTCAATCTGGGCAATTTGCGGTAATTTGTCCATCCAGTTGATCACATAGATATGCTTGCGGTTGAAGCGGCGACCGTTAATTTCAATGACAGGGTAGTTTTTAATCAGGTGATGGCTGTAAAGAAAGGTGAAATAGACCTTCAGGTGGCTGATGTACTTGTTAATCGTATTCTTTTTCATGCCTAAATTAGTCTCAAGACTGTTAAGATAATTTTGAATATCAGTTGCTTGAATATTATCGAGCGTCGCATCATCAGCGCCATTTTGATAATAATTCCAAAAACTAGCGACTGATTTAGTCACAATTAACATGGTCCGGTCAGTATACTTTTTCTCATTTTTGCAATAAGCAAAGAATTCATTTTCATAAGGATATTTCATCTTTTTCACCTCGTTTAATCTACTGATTTATATAAATTGTTACTAAAACAATTATATAACGATTTTGAGACATTTGTATAGGGCAAAACTGCAATTTCATTGCGTTTGTGGCACTTTTCGGCTATGCTTTTCTTATCATGAAGAAATATCTTAAATTATGGCTATTAATGCTAGTACCACTGTGCTTAACCGCTTGTTCAGTTAGCTCAACTAAAAAGGATACTAGTGACCGACTTAAAACTCATCAAACAGCTAAAAAGCCCAAGTTTCAAGATCCCGTTACCCTGTATTTTCACGGCCTAATGGGAAGTTATAAAAATGAACGACCAATTGTCGAGGCTGCTAAAAAAGCAGGGGTGACTAACAGTGTGATCCGCGCCAATGTGAATGATCAAGGCAAGGTTAAGCTAATTGGTAAAATTAAGAAAAACGCCAAGAACTCAATTGTGATGGTGACTTATAAGGATAATGTGCAACCGAACTTTTCGCGTAATGGCACTTATGCCAGCAATGTCGTTAAGACCTTGCAAAAGAAATATGATATTCGCAAGGTCAATATGATTGGTTATTCGTTAGGCAATGTGTCGATTATTTATTATCAATTACAAAATGGTAATCGACAGAAGATGCCACGCTTAGTTAAGCAAGTGAATATTGCTGGCCATTTTAATGGTGCTTACTTTAAGGAATTGCCGCCAGGTTTTCGTGAACCAAAAGGAATGAAAATTGATAAGAATGGCAAGCCAAATAAGATGAACGCCACTTATAAGCAAATGTTAAAAGTGCGGCCGATTTACGAGAAGCATCCCGTCCAAGTGCTAAATGTGATCGGGGATGTTGGTAATGGCGGCGATGGTGTTGTGAAGAATATTTCTTCCCAGTCACTGAAATATTTAGTGGCAGGGAAGAATTACCAAGAGCTAAAAATTACAGGTGTCAAATCTGATCATGGTAGTTTGCCGAATAATGACCAGGTTGAAGCAGCTGTGGTGAAATTTTTGTGGAAATGAAAAGGATGAGACCTAGTCTCATCCTTTTTTCTACCGATAATTAATAATGACTTTAGTATGGTAAGGCACGTGATCATGAAGCCACTTTGCGTCCTTTACTGAAAGACGAATGCAACCATGACTAGCTGGCTTCTTACCTAATTTATGTGCTTCTTTAATAATGAACTTGTTGGACCAAGTATGAGTTGGCACGGAGTGGAACAAGTACAATTGGCCAATCCAGCCGACTGGATAAAGTCCAGAAGAAAAACGAGCTGGATGGTAGCCATTGGTGTAGTAAGTACCAGTTGGCGTTAAACTTTTGCCATTAACAATTCTACCTGCTGAGGAATGCATGGTATAAAGCACCTTTTTGCCAGAGCGGACATAAGTCCGGTCACCTAAGATAGAAACCCGCAAGTTTAAATTTTTAACTTTGCGTAAGTTAGGGTAGGACTTCTTTTCACTGGCTTTTTTCCAGTAATTTTTGGTCCGCATGTCCTTAGGATCTTTATATGGCTTGGTACTTTTAGCCTTTGCAGCTTGAACAGTAGCAGTTGATTGGGCCACTACTGGCACACTGATGGCCAAGGTTAAAGCAATGATTAATGACTTAAAATTATGCTTCATTGTGATCTCTCCAGAAATTTGTTTTTACTATTATAAGCCTAAATACCTGGTGATTTGAAGAATTTTCCTACTTCTTAAAAATCATATTCTTAATGTTGCGCCACTTACTACCTTTTTCTTGGTAATTCTTCGTCGGTTGAGTAACTTCAACGCAACCTAAATACTTGCCGCTATCATCATGCAAGCTATAAAAAGAAATGTTAACTGGAATGTTGTTTTTATGAATATTAATGGAAATCGATTCTCGTTTACCCTCATGCATTTGTTGCAAAACGGCCTTAACCCGGCCTTGAGAATGACCTGGGTGAACTTCATAGACAGTCTTACCAATATCTTTTTCAGTGCGAGGGAAGAGGCGATGCTCATTCATCGATGACCAGACAACTACATCATTTTCATCTAATACGTCAAATTCTTGGGGAATGGTAGTAAAAATTGCGTTTAATTCAGCTAAACCAAGATGCCCACCTTTTAATTTAATCTCTTCATTCATGATTTTTTCCTATCGTTATTTTTTTAAGACTAAACAAAAAGACACCCCAAATGGGATGTCCATTTATTTTAGTTAAACAATTACTTGTTAACTGATTCCTTCAAAGCCTTACCTGGCTTGAATGCAGGAACTTGGGTTGCAGGAATAGTAATTTCTTTACCAGTTTGTGGGTTACGGCCCTTACGAGCTGCACGGTGACGAACTTCAAAAGTACCAAAACCAATAAGTTGTACCTTGTTACCCTTAACTAATTCTTCTTGAATAGTTGACATAACTGATGAAAGAACAGCTTCTGCGTCCTTCTTCTTCATGTCAGTCTTTTCAGCAATTTCTTTAACTAATTCAGCTTTATTTACTGATGCCATTTTAAAAAACCTCTTTCTTCATGTGTGAGCGCTATTACTAGTGCTCCATACGTGAACTAATTGTACCATTAACTTTCATAGTTTGGAACCGTCAATGCTTGATTTGATAGGAAAATTTTAACTTTTTTTGATAAAACGGACAGAAATAATGCCGCCAATAATTTCAATCGCAATAAAAATGAAGATTCCGATCCAAATTTGGCGAGAAATACTATTTGGATTGATGTTTCGTATTGGACAGATCAGGTATTTAAAAATAATCAGGCCAACGATCCAACTAATTGAATAAGATTCTAAGAAAGTGTAGCCGCGCATGAAATTTTCACTTTTCTTAGACAAAGGTTGTAATTGCATGTATAAGTTGTCGACTTTGCGGTTAAAAGTTAAGACAAAGTAAAAAATGATTAACCAGATTACGGCTAAGATGATTAAGTTAGTGATGGCAAAAGTACTCAAAATATCGCCTCCATTGCTAATTATTGTACTGAAACAGCGCTCAGAATGCGAGTAAAATTTAAAAATCGACTGTTACATTCGTTACAGTTTATTACAACAAACGCAACATTTCTTAATATTTTAGTGATCTAGACGCAATGGAGCTGCAATAATTACCCGGTATGATATGGAGCATAAATTAAAAAATACGAATTTAAATCTGGCAATTAAACGATGCCAAACTTAAGGAGAGAATTTTTTTGAAAGTAAAATCTATTTTAACTAAAACCATTGCTGCCGCTGCTTTTACTGTAATTGGTGCAGCTGCACTTAATACTACTAATCATGATGCTCAAGCTGCCGTTGTTGCAAATGATGCAGCTGTTTACCGAGTTCATGTTGCCACTACTGTTTATAATAGTTACGAAAATCCAGCAGCTACTGGTCAAGTCTTAGCTGCAAATACTGACTGGAAAGTCATCAAGACTGCTTATGACGCCCAAGGTAACAAGTGGTACGACTTGGGTAAGAACCAATGGGTTAAGGTACCAGTTCAAACAACTAGCGCTGTACAAAACCAAACTAGTCAAACTACCCAAACTCAACAAGTTCAAGGTCAAAGTCAAAACTATCAAAATTACCAAGCAGTTAGTCAAGCTCCTGTCCGCAAAGTAAGCTATACATCAAACGTTACCGGTTCAGAAGCAGCTGCTAAGGCATGGATTGCTGGTCAAGAATCTGGTGGTTCATATGCTGCCAGAAATGGACAATACATCGGTAAATACCAACTTTCTTCATCATACTTAGGTGGTGACTACTCAGCTGCTAACCAAGAAAAGGCAGCCGATAAGTATGTTGCTAGTCGCTACGGCTCATGGACTGCTGCTAAGAGTTTCTGGCAAGCAAACGGTTGGTACTAAAATAAAAAAACAAGTTAAACGGCTCATGAACAATGAACCGTTTAATTTTTACCTAAAATTCTTAATTATCAATTAAGAGGCCGTACTTTGTGAAAAGTCGGCTTAACATTTGGTATAATAAGAAAAAAGCAAGATTTAGATTATTAAGGGAGTTTTATTTCTATGAAAAACAAACTTGGTATTACAGCAACCGCTGTATTGTTAGCTTTATCATTAACTGCATGTTCTAATAACAATAGTAGTCAAAGCAGTTCTCAATCAAGTAAGGCTAGAAGCTCACAAGTCCAAAAGAAGAATTCTTCAAGTCAAAGTTCTGCAGCTTCTAGCTCATCTTCAGATAAAGACAAGAAACCTTCATCTCAAGCTCCTGAGCATGACCGCATGGCTAAGTTAACTGCAAAATTGCGCGACGCTTTGCCAGGTATGCTTTTGCCAACTAATGACGGTTTAGGCACCGGTTCTGATCACTTAAACGTTCGTTACACTACTGAAGGCAACACGAATACTGTTTACTACAGTGTTGGTAATAGTGCCGCTGAATTTAATGCTGATAGTGTGCAAAATGAAAAGCCATTTGCAGTTTTGAAGGAAGTTAAGAATGGTCAAGATTCAGACGATTTGATTAACTACTCACCAGAACAAAAAGGCTTGCCAACGGTTAAATTGGATAGTAACACAACTGCTACTACTCAAGGTGCTGCTGGTCAAAAGTATGTACAATGGAACCAAGGTAACTGGTCATTTGTCATTCAAGCAAGTAGTGTTTTGAAGCAAGATCCAGTTAAGCGCGCTAAGGAAGTTTTGAGTTTGGTTAACCAATACAATGTCCCACAAACTTCAAGCAAGGGTAACTTACATGTCGTTGTTGGCGACAGCGAAGGTTCTTTGAACACCACTATTGCATGGCAAAATGGTAAGAACATTTACCAACTTAAGGCTCATGACACTGAAACTGCTTTGAAGATGTTGAGCAGCTTAAAGTAAAAAATAAAAATATTTTTCAAAAACTGATTTCGATTTTGGGTCGAAGTCAGTTTTTTTGATGTGGCAAGCTTTTGAATAATGCAAGTTTAGAAGTTGCAAATCTAAATTGACTAGCTAATACCATATTTTAGATAAAATACAAGATGTTGTAGTAAATAAAATACGTGATACAATAATTAGTGTCTAAACAACAATTTTTGAAAATATTTTTTGGAGGATTTTTCATGAGACTTGGTAAAAAGTTAATGACATTTGCTGTTGCTGGTCTTGCTTTAATCGGTACTGCTGCTTGCTCGAATAATAAGTCAAATTCGTCATCAAGTAGTGACAAGATTCCAGCTAAGATTAGTAAGAAGACAACAGTTGTATTTTGGCATGGGATGACGGGTGTCCAACAAAAGACTTTGCAAAGTTTGACTAAGGATTTTGAAAAGAAGAATTCTAACATCACCATCAAGCTTGAAAATCAAGGTGCTTATACTGATTTGCAAGCTAAGATCAACTCAACTTTGCAATCACCAAACAATTTGCCAACAATTACCCAAGCTTATCCAGGCTGGCTTTGGAATGCTGCTCAAAACAAGATGCTGGTTAACTTAAAGCCATACATCAACAACAAGAATGTTGGTTGGGGTAGCGTAAAAGCATCAGATATTAGAACTGAACTTTTAGACGGTGCCAAAATTAACGGTGTTCAATATGGTATTCCATTTAACAAGTCAATTGAAGCTTTAACTTACAACAAGACCATGTTTAAGAAGTATGGCATCAAGAAAGTTCCAACTACCATGGAAGAGTTGAAGCAAGTTTCAGAAACTATTTACAAGAAGAGTAACCACAAGGTTGTTGGTGCTGGATTTGACTCATTATCCAACTACTACACTCTTGGCATGAAGGATGAAGGCGTCAACTTCTCAGACAAGATCAACTTCAGCGGTGCTACTTCTAAGAAAGTCATCAACTACTACGCAGATGGTATCAAGAAGGGTTACTTCAGAGTAGCTGGTTCAGAACACTACTTATCAGGTCCATTTGCTAATGAAAAGGTTGCGATGTTCATTGGTACTTCTGCCGGTGAAGGCTTCGTTAAGCAAGGTGTCGGCAACAGATTTACTTACGATGTTGCTGCTCGTCCTGGTAAATACACCATGCAACAAGGTACTGACATTTACATGTTCAAGCATGCTTCCGCAATGCAAAAAGCAGCTGCCTTCAAGTACATGAAGTTCTTAACTTCTGAATCAAGTCAACTTAAGTGGGCTATGGCTACTGGTTACATCCCAGTTAACAACAAGGTTCTTGATGACAAGTCATACATCAACAATACTCAAATCAAGATGCCAGCTAAGTTACACGACGCAATGAGGAACTTGTACAGTGTTCCAGTTGAAAAGAACTCCAATGCTGCATATTCTCAATTGAACAGTATTATGCAAAACATCCTTTCAGCAGCGCAAAAGGGTCAAAATGTAAATAGCGCAATTACCAATGGTAAGGCTAAATTTGATGCTGCTTGGAAGCAATAAAGTGTTTAAATAGAGCAAAGGTTGAATCAATTAGATCAGCCTTTTTCTTTTGCTTAAAAGACGAACAATATTGATCCCTAATTTAAGTAATTTTCTCAAACTAATTAAAAAAACAAAATTTCTACTTAACTTTTCCAAAAAATATGCTAGAATAAGAACAATTTAATATCTTTTGGAAAAGGGTGGATAGAATGAAAAAACTGATTGATCTGCACCTCCATTTGGATGGTTCAGTTCCAGTTGACACAATCAAAGAATTAATGATCAAGCATGAGATGCCAATGCTTGAGGCTGCTAGTTTGCGGAAAAAATTGTCAGTAAGTCCGCAGTGCCATGATTTGAATGAATTTTTGGAAAAGTTTTCGTTTGCCGTGAATTTGATGCAAACGGCTGCTGACTTGCGCTTAATTACGTTTGAGCTGCTAAAAAAATTAAAAAGAGAAGGACTGGTCTACGTCGAAATTCGCTTTGCGCCCCAGCTTCATACTGAGCAAGGATTAACTCAGGAAGAAGTTGTACGCGCCGTGATTTCCGGCTTAGACCAGTTTTTAATTTGGCAGAAAGAGCAAAGTTCATCTTCACCAGATTTACATGCCACTTTTTTACTATGCTTGATGCGCTTAAAAGGCAATGATGAGGCTAATCAGGAAACAGTGACAATTGCTAAAAAGTTTTTGGGTCAAGGAGTGAGCGGACTAGACTTAGCTGGTGCGGAAATGCTTGAGTTTGCGATTCGTCAATATGCTGCTCTTTTTCAAGAAGCACGAGCTGCGCAAGTGCCCTTTACGATTCATGCTGGCGAAGCCATGGGACCGGAGTCGATTAGAGAAGCTTTGGCTTTAGGTGCCAAACGCATTGGGCATGGGATTCGCTGTATTGAAGATCAAGCATTGGTAGATAAGTTAATTGCAGACAAAATTACGCTAGAATGTTGTGCCACGTCTAATTTAAATACCAAAGTCTTTGATCAACTAGATCATTATCCAGTTAGACGTTTGCTGCATGAGGGCGTGAAGGTGACGCTTAATTCAGATGATATGACCGTTTCTAACATTAACTTACCTCATGAATATGATTTATTAGAAGAAAAAACGGGCTTAACTCGGCAAGATGAGAGACAGTTATATCTGAATGCTGTTAACGCTGCCTTTTGTTCAGCCAGAGAAAAAGAAAGATTATTATCGTTAATCTAGATATGGTAGAATAAAACAAACTTTTTATGGAGGAATCAATATGAAAGCAGTAGTACCAACCGGTAAAATCTATTTGGGTTCACCTTTTTACAGCGATGCGCAACGGGAAAGAGCAGCCAAAGCTAAGAAATTATTGACCAAGAATCCTAGCATTGCTCATATCTTTTTCCCATTTGATGCCGGCTTTACTGATCCTGATGAAGAAAATCCTGAAATTGGTGGCATTCGTTCGATGGTTTGGCGCGATGCAACTTATCAAAACGATTTAACAGGGATTGTTAATGCCAGCTGTGGGGTCTTTCTGTATGATATGGATCAACTTGATGATGGTTCAGCTTTTGAAATTGGCTTCATGCGGGCCATGCATAAACCAGTTGTCCTCGTCCCATTCACTGAGCATCCTGAGAAAGAAAAGAAGATGAACTTGATGATTGCACAGGGTGTGACAACCATCATCGATGGCAATACAGAATTTGACCGTTTAGCTGATTATGATTTCAATGAATGTCCAGCTGATCCGGTTAGAGGTTACGGTATTTATTAACGCAAGCAAAAAAGCATCCTCAGTGAGGGTTTTCTCACAGAGGGATGCTTTTTATTATTCTGCTAATTCAATTTCTAAATTTAGTATTAATGTTTTTCTTCAGCGTTAACATAAGCGCGATGAAACTCAAGGCATAGGCTGCAGCGTTAATCAGCCAACCTAAGTTATAAGAGCCTGTCTGATCAAAGAAGAGACCAACTAGGTAAACCGAGGCTGACATGGCAAAGGCCCCTAGCATATTGATGACTGACAAGATATTGCTGTAGTCTTTTTCACCAAAAATTTGGCGGATTAGGTATGGTAAGGCCACTAAACAAACCCCTTGGCCCAAACCTAAAATTAAAGCACTGATGATTAAAAGCTTGCTGTCTTTAAGCATGGCTTGGCCAGACCAACCAATAATGCCAAGGATTGAATAAAGGAATAGTACTACTTTAGCATTAAAGCGGTCTAGCAAATAACCGATGGAGATTTTGCCAATGGCTGCGCCAATCATGACGCCTGAAACAACGGTGGCGGCAGTAATTGGCGAAATGCCTAAGCTGGTGATGTGTCCTGAAATGTGTTGCACCGAGCCAGAAACAAATTGCAGGGCAATCATGGCAAAGGCTAGGGCGTAAAAGATCGTAGTTTTACGAGCATCTTTTAAAGTTAATCCTGTTAAAACTTTTTGTTGATGAGCCGTTTTAGCTTGGCCGAAAGCAGGATATTTAGCAGTTGGTGCTGGCTTAATTGACATGGCTAATGGCGTTAATACTAACCCCATTAAAGCGGCCTCGGCAATAAAGCCTCCGCGCCAACCGGTTTGTTTAATGATTTCTGCGATAATTGGATTGAAAATCGTACCGCCAAAAGCCGATAGTCCCAGGGCAATCCCCATAACCGTGCCCAATTTTTGATTGAACCATTTACTAAGTAAGACTGGAATGGACAGGGTAATGGCAATGGGCTGACAGATGCCGATGATGATCCATGCTAGATAAAAATGAATCAAGGAGCTGGCAAAGGCCAAACTTAACATGCTCAAGGCGATTAAGGCAAAACAAGTAGTTAATAACCAACGCAAGTTGATTTTTTCCATGATTTTACCGGCAAAAATCAAGGCAATTGCGGCAGCGGCATTCTGTAAAGTAGTCATCAAAGCCACATTTGCACGACCAACCTGGAATTCACTACTGATCGGGCCAAAGAAAAGGCCGATCGTATTTACGATTAGCCCGAAGCCAATCATCGAAATTAAACAACAAACAATAAAGATCCACCAAGGATAGAAAGAATTTTTAGTTTTCATTTCTGTACTCAACTTTCTAAAAATTTAACTTCTATATTATAAAGAATAATGAATTACTAATGTTTTAAGAAAATATAAAGTTATACCAAAAAGGCGCCCAGAAATTATCTGGACGCTAAAAAGAATGGTAACTCAAGGCGTGAGTTGCAAAAAGTGAACTTACTGATCGCATGTTCAAAAATGGATTATCTGTTGGTTTTGATCTATCGTTAGAAGGATTTCATTAGCTATCATTTAATTCTATTGAAGAAAAAAACTCAGTAAGTTCAGCTTTTATTATAGTCTCTTAAAATGAAAGGGCTAACAATACGACCTATGAAGTTGGCTGCTTTTTACAGACAGAACGGTAATTTTGCTCAGAACTGTAGAAGCACTACTATCATGTAATTAACAAAAGTGAACTATAATTAGAATGTTAGACGAAAGGATGGAGTGTATGCAGGAATTAACATCAGACCGTCAAGCATCAGTTTGGCTTCTTTCAGATACGCATTTAATTGCGGATAGTTTACATGATGATGGTAGTGCGTTTCAGCGGATGAAGGATACCAGTGCAGGTAAGGATTTGGTCTACCAAGAGTTAGCTTTAAAAGCCTTTGTTAGAAAAGTAGTGGCAGCTAAGCCAACTGCAGTGGTGATTACTGGCGATTTAACTTTTAATGGCGCCAAGGCTTCAGCCGAGAAATTGGCTGAAATTTTTAAACCGTTGACTGATCAGCAAATTGCTTTTCTGGTTTTACCAGGTAACCATGACATTTATGATGGCTGGGCGAGAAAATTCTCAGGTGCAACCGAAATTCGCGTTGATGAAATCAGTCAGGAGGCTTGGAAAGAGATTTTTGCGGATAGTTATCAAGTCGCTTACCATCAAGATTCATCATCTTTAGCCTATAGTGTGAATTTAAATCAAGATTACCGCCTGATCATGGCCGATTCCAATATCTATGGCGATCGTTATTCGTTAACTCATCCGATTACCAATGGCCGAATTCCATCTGCGGAACTGGCTTGGATTGAAAATGAATTAAAGGATGCGCAAAGGCAGCAGAAACATGTCCTCTTTTTCATGCACCATAATCTGTATCAACATAATGATGTGGTCCATGGTGGTTATGTCTTGGATAATGCCGAGGAAGTGCAGGCTTTATTTAAGAAGTACCAAGTTCAAGCTGTTTTTTCAGGACATATTCATGCCCCAAACATTACTGGACCGGAAAAGAATTGTCCTAGTGTGGAAGTTGCTAGTTCTTGTTTTGCCATGACTGACCAAGGTTATGGAGTCATTAGTCTCACGCCGAGCGAATTGACGTATCAACACTATAGCTTTGATGCTATGCCTTGTTTAACTGATGAAGAAAAAGAAAAAATCCCAGCTGCGGACTTTCGGACATATTTAAGAGCCGTCTTTAATGAAAGTAACGAAAAAATGCTTGCTAAATCAGTTAATCGTTTTGCCACGCCTCATGATCTTCAATTAGCGCAACAATTAATCAATCGCCTGCACTGGAACTTTTTCACGGGTCATAGTTTTTATAGCGCAGAACAAAAAGCTGAGTTTTTCCACTCACCAGGTTATCAAGTTTTGACGACTGCTATGCCAGAATTAAAAAATTATCTCCAGTCATTACTTGATGTCGATCAAGATAGCCAACAAGTAAAAATTCAATTTAATGATTAATCTGTTACCATTTTGTTTCAATGCTTATTTCTAAGACGTTATCTGTTATCATGAAGGAAAACTAATTCTGTAATTTCAGAAAGGACGCTTTGATGCATCGTTTTAGAAAAATTGCCTTAGCGCTGGTAGCAGGAGCAACTTTAGCAAGTTGTTTTAGCTTAACCGTGCGGGCCAAAACTAGTAAACAAGTAAGTAACAGTCAAATTAATCAATATCTTAAACATGCTAGTCTCAATGATAAGATTGGGCAAATGTTTATCGCCAGAACACCGCAAAATTTGGGTCAAGCCGAAAAAGATGCGGTGAAGTACAACTTGGGTGGCTACATCGTTTATGATGCCGATTTAGCTGATTTAACTCAAAAGCAATTTGCTCATAAAATTGCCAATTATCAAACAGACAGTAAAATTCCGTTATTAATCGGGATCGACCAAGAAGGTGGCCAAGTATCACGTTTAACTCATAGCGGTTTAGTGAAGCAAAATGGCGATCAATTTAAGTTCCCACGCGAGCAATATCAGAATGCAGAAGATAGCAGTACTGGTAGCGGCATGAAGGCGGCAGTTAATTATGCTAAAAAGAATGCCACTTTGCTACATCAATTAGGGATTAACTGGAATTTTGCCCCAGATGCTGATTATAGTGACGATCCGGAGAGTTTTATTTATCAACGTGGCTTCGGTGGCGTCAAGGGTAAGAAGAGCTACAAGGCCGTGGCTGATTATATTAAGCAAGTTGTGCCAGCTTGGCAACATGATCACTATGTGGCAGCGACTTTGAAGCACTTCCCAGGTTATGGGGATGCTGCTGATACCCATACCGGTTTTGCTCATGTAACGAAGAGCAAGGCTGCCATTTTGAAGCAAGATGCTTTGCCATTTAAAGTCGGCATTAATAAAGGTGCTGATGCGGTCATGGTCACGCACGTCATTTATGACAAGATTGATCCTAAGTATCCAGCTTCTTTATCTAAGAAAATGAACACTTTGCTGCGTAAAAATTGTCACTTTAACGGTGTAGTGGTCACTGACGCCATGGAAATGGGTGCCATTCAGAACTTCGCTAAGAAGCACCATGTTAATGCTGATGTTTTAGCAGTTAAGGCAGGCAATGATATGATCATGTCCGCTAATTACAGGAGTGGGATAGCAGCCATTGCCAAGGCAGTGAAGAAGAAGCAAATTTCTGAAAGTCAAATCAATGCTTCAGTTAAGCGGATTTTGACTATGAAAAACAAGTTGCATTTGTTATCAGCAGCTGACTTAAAGGTTAAACCAGATAAGCGGTCATTCTTCAGCTTAAAGAGTGTTAAATATCATAATGGTCAAGCAACCATTGCTGGTCAGGCAAAGAAGAATGCCAAAATCACTTTGCGTGATAACAGCAATAATCAGGTTGTTAAGAGCGTCAAGGCTGATCGCAAGGGTAAATTTACTTTGACTTTAGCGCAAAAACCGCAAGTTCAAAGTTACTTCTTAACTAGTCCTGACTTTGTGGGTGTTAACTTAGCAGTAAAAGCTAAAACTGGTAATAGCGTTGATAGTTTCTTGCTTGATTCAGTTTCTTACAATAAGAAGCACACGCAGGCAACTATTTCTGGGCAAGTACCAGATAGCGGCGCTGAAGGTTCTTTAACTGTTAACTATCTTGATGCCAATACTGGTAAGAAAATTACCTCCGCTGTTGTTGGTAAGGACGGTAAGTTCAGTGCTCAAGTCCCATTGACTAAGAGTTCGCAGAATATTGACGTTGCGATTTCTGGTTATCGTGATTTATTAGTTGTTTTACAAAGTAAATAATGAAAAAGAACAATTCAACTTTTTTAGCAGTTGAGTTGTTCTTTTTGTTTGCCCTTAATTATTTCTCTTAAGGACAATGCTTTCGTATAATGTAAGCGTCAAAAACTGAAGTACCTATCTTCTCCTTTTCTTTCGTCCTATACTTGTCTTATCAATTTTGAGGAGGCAAATTTTATGAACGATAGTAAGCGTCAAAAACTGAAGTACCTATCTTCTCCTTTTCTTTCGTCCTATACTTGTCTTATCAATTTTGAGGAGGCAAATTTTATGAACGATAAACACGATATTGTACCTTTAACAGATAAAAATAA
>NZ_ML136885.1 GCF_004009905.1 Lactobacillus xujianguonis | reverse complement strand
CGTAAAAAACAGTCAATCGACTGCTTATTTGTCATACCCAAAAAGCAGAAAAGACACCCACCTAACTTAGATGAGTGTCTCAAAGCGGTTCCCTGTTCAAAGTCAATGCCTTAACTTAATGACATTGCCCAATTGGGCTGCTTTTTCTTACTTTTATTGATTTAAAGTACTTTGCTTCTTCACTAATTCATATGGCAAAACAATGTGCGTATCATCTACTTCTTCATTATTCATGAGTTTAGTCAACATTCTCATTGCTACCGCACCCATATCATATAATGGTTGCTTAATCGTCGTTAACGCTGGACGGACAACAGAAGCAATTTGCGTAGCACTAGCAGTAACAATTTCCAAATCATTTGGTACGCTCTTACCAGCATCCATAGCTGAATTCAAAATTCCTACTGCAACACTGTCACGAGTAACGATTACGCCGTCAATGCCATCTTTTTGTAACTTAGTATATAAGTTATAACCATCAGAATAATCACGCACATCAGTGTAGATGTATTCTTGATCTAAGTCATCATGATCAGCAATAAATTGCTTGTAAGCTGGGATACGGTTTTCACTGTTAACGACTGCCTCATCATCCCCAACAACAATCGCTAACTTGCGCTTGTCATCGTTATAAAGCAAGTTCAATGCTTCCGTATCAGCCTTCTTATAATCAATTGTAACTGATGGGAAGTTTTCCCGGCTATCCTTAGTTCCTGCTAAGACAACTGGCGTATTAGTCCGGTTGAAAGCTTCCGCTGCTTCATCAGGCAAACGGTTGGACATGTAAATAACCCCGTCAACTTGCTTGTTAAGCAAACTTTGAATAACTTGATCTTCCTTCATCAAACGGTTTTCAATACTTGAAATAATGATATTGTACTTGTAAAGCAAGGCAATATCATCGATCCCCTTTGATAATTCCGCAAAGTACAAATTAGTCAGATCTGGCACGATTAACCCAACGGTAGTGGTCTTCTTAGAAGCCAAACCCTGGGCTACTGCATTAGGTTGATAATGCAATTTTTTAATGACAGCTTCTACGCGTTCACGCGTTTCTTTGCGAACATTATTATTTCCATTAACAACACGAGAAACAGTTGCCATTGAAACTTTAGCTTCACGGGCAACATCATAAATAGTTACTTCTTGTTTATGCATTTTAAATCCTCAGTCCTTATAATTTACTCACTATAAAATTTACCATTAATCGCCACTATTTGCAAACGTTTACAGCATTTCTTTCATTTTTTCATAGAAATTCCATGATATACTTTGCATAACGCTAACGTTTTTATCAGAAAGGACTTACACATGAATTTAGATAAACTACAAACTTGGCTACAAAATAACAATTTGGACGTCGCATACATTTCTGACCCCATTACCATTGCCTACTTCACTGGCTATGATATGGAGCCACACGAAAGAATCTTTGCCTTATTTGCCTTTAAAGATGCTGAACCTTTTGTGTTCACACCTGCTTTAAATGTTGAAGAAGCAAAAGCAAGTGATTGGAATGGCGATGTTTATGGTTATTTAGACTCAGAAGATCCATGGATGCTAATTGCTGATCGCATTCACCAAAGAACCAAGCATACTAGTAAATGGGCTATTGAAAAAGCTAACTTATCAGTTGCCCACTTCCAAAACTTGCATGGTCAATTCCCAGATGCTGACTTTAGCGGTGATTTATCTGCATTTATTGAAAGATTACGTTTATACAAGACCCCTGAAGAAATTGAAAAATTAAAGGGTGCTGGAGCTGAAGCTGATTTTGCCTTCAAAATTGGTTTTGATGCCATTCGGACTGGCGTTACCGAACGCAGCATTGCTGGTCAAATTGACTACCAATTAAAAGTACAAAAAGGGGTCATGCATGAAAGTTTTGAAACAATCGTGCAAACTGGTAAAAACGCCGCTAACCCACACCTTGGTCCAACCATGAACAAGATTAAACCTCACGAATTAGTGCTCTTTGACCTCGGAACGATGCATGAAGGTTATGCTTCTGACTCAAGTCGAACAGTTGCTTATGGTGAAGTTAGTGACAAAGAAAGAGAAATCTATGAAATTGACCGTGAAGCTCAACAAGCAGCAATTGAAGCAGCTAAGCCTGGAATTACTGCTGCTGAACTTGATAGTGTTGCACGTGACATTATCACTAAAGCTGGCTACGGCGAATACTTTATTCACCGTCTAGGTCACGGGATTGGTAAGGATGTGCACGAATTCCCATCAATTGTTCAAGGTAATGACTTGGTACTTGAAGAAGGCATGTGCTTCTCAATTGAACCAGGAATCTACATCCCTGGCTTTGCTGGTGTTAGAATTGAAGACTGCGGTGTGGTAACTAAGGACGGTTTTGAAACCTTCACTCACACTGACAAGGACTTAAAAGTATTGCCATTAAAGGATTAAAGCATAAAGAAAAAAGGCTTGAGAAGTTAATTCTCTCAAGCCTTTTTCTTTGTGCTTTATATTTTATTCAGCGTCAGAATGATCTTCATCAGCAGAAGTATCATCGTCTTTTTCTGCATGATCTAAGTCAGAAGCAGTTTCTTCACCATCTTCATGATCATCATTATTTGAATCATCAATTACGATATCATCAAAGTCTTTTAATTCTGAATCATCTTCAACACTCTTAGGGAATGAAGCTAATTGATTTTTAACGATTTCAGTACCGTTGTCGTACTTCTTCTTTAAGTCTTGTAACTTATCGTTATCCTTTAATTTGCTCTTCACATCATCAAGTTTGTCATCATCAACAAGTAATGAACCTGCAACAAAACCTGCAGCTGCACCAATAACGGTACCCATTAAAAAGCTTGAAAACTTACTCATAGCAATTCCTCCTTTAATCTTCACCTTTACGGCGTTTACGTCTAGCGAGCACTGTGGTTAATACTGAAGAAATTAAGCCGGTCCGCGTCATGCGCGCATTGTTAAAATGCTTGGCCATCTTCTTAGAAGAAGCATTAATTTCTTGAACACTTTCTCCTAGATCAGCTGCTGCTTGGACAACCGGATCTATTGTCTTCATTTTACCATTAACATCCGCTAATAGGTCGTTGGTTTTATCTAATAAATCGCCACTTTGTTTCATTAAACTATCCACATCAGTTGAAATCTCTTCAATTGACTTATTGGTAGTTTGCATTGTGGCGTTAACTTCCTTCAAGGTCTTAGTCATTCGAACTAAAACTGGAATTAAAAAAAGTACAAAAATTAAAAATGCAACCGCAGCAATCAAGCCTGCTAATGCACCATATGAGATTACCATCTTCTACCCTCCGACAAATAAATACATCTAAAAAAAGTCTAGCATGAAAATGCTTTATTCTCAATCATTAAGTAGTTTGATAAGATAAGTAAAGAACAAGGAGGTACTTTATGAAGTTCAACTTTCACTTCAACCATAATTTTGCAATCGACTGGGATAAATTAACTGGTAATCTTATTTCAATCGTTTGGCAATTACTGTTAACCACCCTGATTTTTTACCTAATCTCCCATTTTGGTCATAAAATCATCAATAATTATTTAACCAGCAAAAGTAAACGCCCCAAAAATAAACGAACGCGAACAATTACAGCTTTAATTAACAGTGTCTTTCAATACACGATTATTTTCTTTTACTTGTTTGGCGTTCTTTCAATTATCGGTGTTCCAGTAGGTACTTTACTAGCCAGTGCCGGAATTTTTTCACTAGCCTTAGGGATGGGCGCGCAAGGCTTTGTGACTGACCTAGTTAATGGCTTCTTTATCTTGAGTGAAGACCAATTCGATGTTGGCGATACCGTGTTAATTAACGGGCAAGTCGGAACGGTGGTCCAATTAGGACTAAGAACAACGCGTTTACGTTCATCAGATGGTTCTTTAATTTTTATCCAAAACCGTAATATCTCCATGGTCCAAAATCTAGCCCACAATGCTATGTCGTTAACTATTAATTTAGAATTAGATGCTGAAAATGACTTCGATCAAGTAAATGAAATTATTAAAAAAGTTAATGGCCAAATTCAGCCTGAAAGAAAGACCATTGTCTCAGGACCAACAATTTTAGGAATTACGAAGCAAGTCGGTCACAATATTACTTTTGCCGTTTTTCTAAAAGTTAAACCTGGCAAAGAAAGCAGTGTTCGTAACCTATACTTAAGTGGCTATCTTAAAGCCTTGCAAAAACAACATATTAAGTTTGCGGAAGAGCCGACGACGATTACTACTAAGAATTCATAAAAAATGCCTAGGAAAATTTTCCTAGACATTTTTATTTTATTCAAATTGTTTTAACCAGGCAGGCAATTCAACTAGCAGTTTTTTGATTGCCCGACCACGGTGCGAAATCTCATTCTTTTCATCAGTAGTCATTTCAGCAAAAGTTTTTCCTTTTTCTGGTACGTAAAAGAGCGGATCATAACCAAAACCATCTTTTCCGCGCGGACCTGGTAAAATTTCTCCAGCACATTGACCAGTCACGACCAAGTCCTGCTCAAAATGCCCTGGCATACTAGCCACAATCGTGGTATTAAACTTCGCCGTTCTCTCATTTTGAGCTACGCCGCCAAGTTCTGCCAGCAATTTAGCATTATTATGGGCATCATTGTGAGCTTCACCCGCATAACGAGCTGAGCGCACTCCTGGTTCCCCATTTAACTTATCGACCATTAGGCCTGAATCATCAGCTAAGGTCAACATCCCTGAAAAGTCAGCTAATTCATGAGCCTTAATCTTCGCATTTGCTTCAAAAGTCCGGCCAGTTTCAACTGGATGCGGCGGATTAGTCAAATCAGCATTAGTCTTAACCTCAACATCTATCCCAGCCTGCTTAAAAGCTTCTTTTAATTCTCTAGCTTTACCTTGATTACTAGTTGCAAATAAAATTTCTCTGGTCATTATAAGTTCTCCGTATTGACATGTTTTGCTACTAATGCTTTTTCACCCAAAAATGAACGTCCCATTGCAGCAAATTCATTGGCATCACCAGTGGTATAATATTCATGCTGAGTCTTACCAGAATGATCATTAAACAAGCCATCCCGGCGCATCACATTATAAGTGTACTGAGCTACTTGATCAGCGGGATCTACAATTTGGACTTGCTTTCCAAGAACCTCTGCGAACTCATTTTGAATAATTGGATAATGCGTACAACCCAAAACTAAGGTATCGAAATCTTGCTTTAAAATCGGTTGCAAGCTTTGATCAACCGCCTTTAAATTGACACTGTGGCTTTTTCTTTGTTCAATTAAAGGTGCTAACTTTGGAGCAGCCAATTCTGTAACTTCAATTGCTGGATCTCTAAACTTAATTTCTTTTTGATAGGCATGTGAATTAATTGTGACTGGAGTGGCAACGACCGCAACTTTTTTGTTTTTCGTCGTTCTAGAAGCTGCTAGACTACCAGATTGGATCACGCCAATAATCTGCTGTTCAACTTCATTTTGCAAAACCGGCATGGCAGCAGCGGTTGCCGTATTACATGCAAAAATAATCAACTTAACGTCTTTTTGCAATAAGAACTTAACGCTGCGGCGTGTTAATTCAATGACTTCTTCACGTGTTTTATTCCCATATGGCATATGGGCACTATCCCCAATAAAAACAGTGGACTCGTTGGGCATTTTTTCAATTACTTTTTTGACAACAGTAAAGCCGCCAACACCTGAATCTAGTAATCCAATGGGACGATTATCCATATTTCATTAACTCCTCAAGAAAAAATTATTTTCTACTTCTACTAGTTTACGGTAAAATAAAAAAGAATAAAAGGGATGAAAGACTTTATGCAAGATAACACTCAAAAACCTAATGAACACGTATACTTTGTCAATCAGTTATACCGTGACTTCTTATTACCAGAAATCTTAGGCGATGATACTGCCGCAATTCTTTATTGGGCTGGTAAAAGAATTTCACGTCACTATGATTTATCATCGTTTGATGATGTCGTTGATTTTTTCAATATGGCAGAATTTGGCCAATTGGAAAAAATTAAGGAGCGGCGCGCTTCAATTACTTTTGAATTGAGCGGACAAAACGTAGCTGACCGCTTAGACAGTGATAGTCGCGAGTTCTCACTTGAAAGTGGCATCCTCGCAGAAGCCGTTGAACGTGAAACTGGTCGCGCTACCGAAAGTGAAATCACTATTTTAAATAAAGAAAAGAAAGTGCAAATTTTAACTCGCTTCAACTAAGCTAAAAAATAGTCTAGTTATTAATCTTTGGCTCTATAATTTTTCCTGTTGATGCTTTACTCAGAAAAAGAGTAATCTATTAACAGGTTTTTTATTGCATCAAAAAAGAGGACATAGTCCTCTATCATAAAAAACCATTTCCACACAAAATTTTATAAATAAAGGTGATTTCTATGTCCTCTTCTACTAATGATTGTATTAAATTTATGCTTGATATTAAAGATAAAAATATCTTTTTTAAAGATCAATATTATAAATTAATCCAAGGTAAAAAATGTAAGATCTTTGAAGCTGTCTTAATTCAACCTGCTTGTCCTTTTTGTGGTTCGATTGATCTTCTTCACAATGGTCGTTACAAGTCTGATATTCGCTATCTTACAGCTAATGCTAGCTTTCCCGTCATTATCCGCTTGTTTAAGCAACGTGTTTTGTGCAGAGACTGCAATCGTAGATCAATGGCCCAAACTAATCTCGTTAAAAAATATTGCTCTATTTCCAATGCTTCTAAGTTAAAAGTCTTAAGTGCTTTAACTGAACATCTTGCTTCCGATGAATTTAAAGGCGTAGACCGACAATTACACTTTATCTGTCTAGATGGCGAAAAGTATGAAGTAATTCAGATCCTTAGAACACGTTACAAGAAGACTTTACTTAAATACTTTGGACGTTTCTCTCCTGAAGCTAGAGAAAATGTCAAAACCGTCACCATGGATCTTAACTTCTACTACCAAGGAATTGTGAGAGCATGTTTCCCTAATGCCAAAATCGTCATCGATCGTTTCCATATGGTTCAAATGTTTGCGCGCTCTTTTAATTCTTTACGAGTTAAGGTAATGAAACAATTTAAGAAGAATACACGTAGTTATCAGTTGCTCAAGGCTCCTTGGAAGTTATATTTAAAGAAGTATGATGATCTAAAAAAGACCCATCCACGCTACAATTGGCACTATAAAGATAGCCTCACTCAGGAACAAGTGGTTAACGAAGGAATCAGTACTGATCCAATACTTAGTGCTTCTTATGAATTAATGCAAGACTTTATCTCAGCTTTAAAGAATCATGATGAACAAGCCTTAAAGACACTTATCTTTTCTAAAGAAACCGTAGGAGAAGTAATGCATAAGACATTAATGACATTCCGTAAAAACTTTAAATGGAGCTGCTCTCACTCATTCCAATGGTTGTTTAGAGGGCTTTAACTGCAAGATCAAACAAATTGAAAGAACAGCTTATGGCTACTCTAATTATATTAACCTCTTTATCAACAGAATTTTGACAAAGAGCCTAATCTTCCTGTATACTTTTTTAAAAAATAAAAGAAAGGGCAAAAATATGATTAAAGAATTTAAAGAGTTTATTGCACGTGGCAACGTGATCGACCTTGCTGTCGGGGTGATCATTGGGGCTGCTTTTACTTCAATCGTTAAATCGCTGGTTACAAATTTAATTAACCCGCTAATTGGCCTCTTTGTTGGCCGCATTGATCTTTCGAACTTGGTACTCAAAGTTGGCGGAGCAACCTTCAAATATGGTAGCTTTATCAATTCAGTGATCAACTTTTTAATTATCGCGTTCGTAGTTTTTCTCATCGTTAAGGCGATCAACAGAGTTTTACGCCGTGAAAAGAAAGAAGAAACTCCTGCGCCAACCGCAACAGATTATCTCAAAGAAATCTGTGATCTGTTGCAAGAAAAACAAAATTAATATTAAAAAAAGTGTCTAGGAAAAATAACTTTTCCAGACACTTTTTCTTTACCTGCAACTAAGCAGTATATTGATCTAAGATTTGGTTTAACTTTTCCTTTGGCGTGTAACCAGTTAAACGGTCAACAATTTGACCATTCTTCTTAATAAGCAAAGTTGGAATAGCCATAATACCAAGATTCTTGGCAGTTTCTTGGTTTTGGTCAACGTCCATCTTAGTGAATTTTACGTCTTGACGTTCTTCTGCTAATTGGTCAATTACAGGTGATTGCATCTTACATGGACCACACCAAGTTGCCCAAAAGTCAGTTAAAACAACGCCATCTTTAGTTTCGTTTTCAAAGTTTTGATCAGTAATTGCATCAACCATACGCTTCTACCTCTTTCAGTAATCTTTTAAAAGTTTATATTGTTACTATACCAAGTAAACTTACTTTTTACAAGTAAAATGCTTACTTTAATTTAACAATCGTTGCGCCGTTCCCGCCTTCATTCGCTGGAGCGTAATTAAAGCCTTTAACGTGATTGCTGTTACGCAAATATTGCCAGACTCCTTTTCTAATTGCACCAGTCCCAATACCGTGAATGATAGTGACAATATCTAAGCCAGCTAATAAGGCTGAATCAATGTATCGATCTAAGTTCGTCATCGCTTCATCATAGCGTTGGCCACGCAAATCTAGTTCGCTGTGAGCATTAGTCCGGCGCAAGCTAGCACTAGTAGCACGAACGGTTTGCTTTTTAGGAGCTTGTCCTGAAATCTTTTCAACATCGCGATCACTAACTTTAACCTTAATAATTCCTAGTTGTACCTCATATTCATGTTCAGCTAACTTTTTAGTAATCGTCCCAGTTTGACCATATGAGAGGACTTTTACCTTGTCACCCACACTTACATGATGACGACGCTTTTCACGCTGTAAGACTTTATTATGGGCTAAATTCTGAGCTTGACGTTGCAAGCTGTTTAATTCACCCTTAGCTGAAATCAATTTATCTTCTTTAAGCAAACTGCCATCTTTAGCTTGGGTTTGCAATTGCTTAATAATTTCATCAGCTTTTTTCCGTCTTTTAGCCACAACTTCATTTGCCCGCTCTTGGGCAAAATCAAGCTGCTTTTGCACCCTTTGATTGTACCAATCTAATGCTTCCTGCAACTTTTTAGCTAACTTTTCACTCCGATCAAGTGAAGTTTGTAAGTGATTACGGGCGCTAGTAGCAGCCTTAGTTTGCTCATTCAACCGTTCAATCATCTTATTGATGTCAGAATCAGAATCTTTCATTAATCCTTGAGCGTTTTTGACCACGTCTTCACGCATCCCTAGCCGACGAGCAATTGCAAAGGCGTTAGAATGGCCAGGAATTCCAATTTGTAAATGATAAGTTGGCGACAAGGTCTTTAAATCAAATTCCATTGAGGCATTAGTAGTGCGTGGCCGGTTATAGCCATACAGCTTCAACTCAGGATAGTGAGTCGTAACCATGATCTTAGCTTTTTTCTTACGTAAAAAGTCCAGGATACTGATTGCCAGACTCGCCCCTTCTTCTGGGTCAGTTCCAGCTCCAATTTCGTCAATTAGGACCAAAGTATTTTCATCCACATTTTTCATAATATAAATAATATCGTTAATGTGAGATGAAAAAGTACTCAATGATTGTTCAATCGATTGTTCATCCCCAATATCTGCATAAACTTGCCCAAAGACGCCAACAGTGCTGCCTTCCTCAGCTGGAATAAACAAACCGGCCTGCGCCATTAACTGCAATAATCCGGCAGTCTTTAACGTAATCGTCTTACCACCAGTGTTAGGACCAGTTAATAGCATCGTGTCAAAATCAGTTCCTAAGTTAATATCATTAGGGACAACCTTTTTAGGATCAATTAAAGGGTGTCGGGCCTTTAACAAGTTTAACGAATGATCTTGACTTAACTTGGGTTCAGTAGCCTTCATTTGCTTAGCTAATTTTGCCTTAGCTTGCAAGAAATCTAGTTCAGTCAAAGCTGCCGCAATTTCATTTAGGGCGTTAATGTCTTCACGGGCTAAAGCTGATAATTGCTTTAAGATGCGATGGATTTCTTGCCGCTCTTGCGCTAACAGATTTTGCTGGCGGTTATTTAAATTCAAAACGGCTTCGGGTTCAATGAACAAAGTTTGTCCACTAGCACTTTGATCGTGGACTACCCCACCAAATTTACCACGATATTGTTGCTTAACTGGAATAACATAGCGATCATCACGAATCGTGACAATTGCCTCAGAC
This sequence comes from Lactobacillus xujianguonis, assembly GCF_004009905.1. Taxonomy (GTDB): domain Bacteria; phylum Bacillota; class Bacilli; order Lactobacillales; family Lactobacillaceae; genus Lactobacillus; species Lactobacillus xujianguonis. The sequence continues at coordinate 40,048 of NZ_ML136885.1, read as the reverse complement.
AAATACTTGCTGCTCTTTTTAGTATAAGCTTCCATCCGTTGCTTGATTTCTTCTTCATTGCTGCGCAAATCATGGCGCAACCGTGCTAAAGCAGATGAAGCAGTATCTAAAACTTCACCATCATAGGTTAAGGACTTTTTAAGTTCAGTAAATAAAACATCAGGGATCGTTAATTTGTCCAGTATTTCATCAATTGCTGATAAATCAACACTTTCATCAATATCTTCCAAAAAGCCGTTAACATCACTAGCTAAAGTTAAAACTAATAATAAATTACCCAACTCTTGCGCATTTAAATTAGCCTTAACGCTTAAACGTTTAGTACTAGGACGAACATCATTAAAGCTAGTTAACGGTAATTGTCCCTTTACCCGCAACAAATTAGCCAAAGCAAAGGTTTGGGCTAATTGCTTTTTTACTTGGGCTAAGTCACCACTTGGTAATAATTTTCGCGCTCTTTCTTTAGCTGGAGTAGTAATTGCTAAGGCTTCTAATTGCTCTGTAATTCTACCAAATTCTAGTATTTCTAAAATCTTTTTATTCATATGCTTATTATATTTCTTTACTTTATACAAAAAGAGGCTGGCCCAGGCCAGTCCCTTTTTTATTCACCACTTAAACGATCATCGCTCAAGAAAGTATTTAACACTCCTTGAACCATGTCCCACTCATCATCTGATTGAATCTCATGTAAGTCGCTGCTAGTAACATCGCCAGCGTCATCAGCATCATAACTGAAAGCTTGCACTTCAATGTCTTCCTCATCCCCAACTGCTGCTGGGTAAAGAAGCACATATGACTTATCATAGTCGTCAGAATGGAAAGTGAATAAAATTTCATATAATTCTTCATTACCTTGATCATCAATCAAAGTAATTTGACGGTCCTTGTTGCCATCACCATTAACACTTGCTGCCATTTTAATCCTTTCGGTGTAAGTCTAAATAATTTTGCAAAATAAGTACGGCTGCCATCTGATCGATAACTTCTTTCCGCTTTTTACGATCGTGCATCCCTGCTTCTTCAACCAGGACTCTCCTTGATTCAATCGTTGTTAAGCGTTCATCTGAATAATAAACCGGCAAGCCAAACTTCTTTTCAAGACGTTGCCCATAGGCCTTGCTTCTAGCAACAGAATGCCCTGAAGTGCCATCCATGTTTTTTGGTAAACCTAAGACAAAACCAGCAGGTTCATATTCCCGCACAATTTTCTTTAAAGGGCGCATGCCAAAATTGAAACGTGTTTCATCAATCGGAATCGTTTCTAGCTTTTGGGCAGTAATACCTAATTCATCACTCACTGCCACCCCAATTGTCTTAGAACCAACATCCAATCCTAAAAGTCGCATTTACTTATTCTTGCCAAGATAGCTCTTTACAAGCTCTTCAATAATTTCATCACGCTCATGCTTAAGAATTAAATTACGTGCATCATTATGGCGTGGAATATAAGCCGGATCGCCAGAAAGTAAATATCCTACAATCTGGTTAATTGGATTATAACCCTTTTCTTCAAGTGCATTGTAAACATCTTGCAGAGTATCATAAACATTTTTTCCTTTATTTTGATTAAAGTCAAAATGCATCGTCTTATCTAGCGAACTCATAATTATTCCTCCTGTCACAATTTTACTTGAAAAAAGCGTTAAACTCAATTAATTAATTTTACAATTAGTTTTCAGAAATTTCTTTAAGCACAGTTTGAATGGCATCTGCTAAACCTTCTGGCTTCTTACCCCCGGCTTGAGCCATGTTTGGACGGCCACCACCGCCACCACCAAAGACTGGGGCAGTTTTCTTAATTAAGTCGCCGGCCTTAAGACCCTTGTCTAAAGCCTTGTCATTCAAACTAATAATCATGTTAGCCTTGCCGTCATTCTTAGCTGCTAAAACTAAAACGTCAGACTTGTTACTACTCTTCCAGTTGTCGGCAAGTTCACGCAAGTCCTTCATACCGTTAACATCAGCAATTTCAGCAATCACAGTCAAGTCTCCAGCCTTTTGGACATTGTCAAACAAGTCAGCTGACTTAGCTTGGTTAATTTGCTTAGTCAAATCTTCAACTTGCTTTTGACTATCATGTAAATCACTTTCAAGGGAGTCAATCTTATCGATAATGTTGTCTGGCTTAGTTGCCTTAACATCAGTTTGAATTTCATCAAGTAATTCTGAACGGTTTGCTAAGTATTCGTATGCCTTCTTTGAAGTTACAGCTTCAATTCTCCGCATTCCGGCACCAACAGCTGATTCAGAAGTAATCTTGAAAATACCAATTTGGTTAGTGTTGTCACAGTGAGTACCACCACAGAATTCTGACGAGAAGTCACCCATTTGCACAACGCGAACCTTGTCACCATACTTACCGTCAAAGAGAGCTAAGGCACCCATCTTTTCACCTTCTTCAGGTGTAGTGATGGTCGTCTTAACATCAATAGCTTCCCAAATCTTTTGGTTTACTAATTCTTCAACTGATTTAATTTCACGTGGAGTCATTGGTTCCATGGCAGTGAAGTCAAATCTTAAGTAATCAGGATCAACTAATGAACCTGCTTGGTGAGTATGTTCACCTAAGACTTGACGAAGGGCAGCGTGAAGTAAGTGAGTTGCTGAGTGTGAGTGACGTAAACCTTCACGACGTTCCTTGTCAATCTTTAAAACATATTCCTTGCCCTTTTCCATTGGCAAAACAAGATCAACAAAGTGTAAGTTTTGGTCATTTGGTGCATGTTGAACATCAGTTACCTTGGCAACAAGTTCACCATCTTGGTCATAAATATCACCATGATCAGCTACTTGACCACCACGTTCTGCGTAAAATGGCGTCTTATCAAAGACTAAGGTTGCATGTTCACCATCTGCTTTATCAACTAGCTTATCGTCAACAACGATATCGATTAACTTAGCATGTGGTTCTTCATAAGTATCACGTTCAAAGACTGACTTGTCTTTAATGTTCATCAAAGTTACATCTTGACGCCCCATTGATTGTAGGTCACCACGAGCTTTACGTGCACGTTCTTTTTGAGCTTGCATTTCAGCATCGAAGCCCTTCTTATCAACCTTAAGGCCAGCATCTTGAGCTGATTCAAAAGTCAATTCGTATGGGAAGCCATAAGTATCAAACATCTTGAAGGCATCCTTACCTGAAATGGTCTTATCAGCTGAATTCTTGGCCTTGTCAATTAAGTCATCAAGTAAAGTCAAACCAGTATCAAGCGTTGCTTGGAATCTTTCTTCTTCGTTTTGAATTACGTTAGCAATGAAGCCACGTTGATCCATCACTTCTGGATAGTGACTTTCCATAATCTTACCAACAACTGGAACTAACTTGTAAAGGAAAGCTCCCTTGATGCCCAAGCGTTGGCCGTTAAGATCAGCACGACGGATCAAACGACGAAGAACATAACCACGACCTGAGTTAGATGGAAGAGCACCATCAGCAATGGCGAAACTTACAGCACGAACGTGGTCGGCAATAATCTTAAAGGCAGTAGTGTCAGCCTTGTTTTCACCGTACTTTTTACCGTCAGTCATTTCTTCAGTGGCATGAATGATTGGTAAGAACAAGTCGGTTTCAAAGTTAGTTGGGGCATCTTGTAAAATTGAAAGTACCCGTTCTAAACCCATACCGGTATCGATGTTCTTGTGTGGTTGATCAACATACTTACCGTTTGGTAAGTGGTTGTATTGTGAGAACACGATGTTCCAGATTTCAAGGTAACGAGCATTTTCACCACCTGGGAAGTTTTCTGGATCGTCTTCAGCAACATCATTGTTTTCTTGACCACGATCGTAGAAGATTTCAGTATCAGGACCACATGGACCTTCACCAATATCCCAGAAGTTGTCTTCTAACTTAACAATGTGGTCAGCTGGCATCCCAGCTTTTTCCCAAACTTTAATTGAGTCAGTATCCTTTGGGTAAACAGTACAGTAAAGCTTGTCCTTTGGTAAAGCAAGCCAGTCTGGACTAGTCAAAAATTCCCAAGCCCAAGGAATAGCTTCATCTCTGAAGTAATCCCCAACTGAGAAGTTACCAAGCATTTCAAAGAAAGTTTGGTGACGAGCAGTCTTACCAACATTTTCAATATCGTTAGTTCTGATTGATTTTTGTGAAGAAGTAATCCGGTGATTCTTTGGTACAACGGAACCATCAAAGTATTTCTTCATCGTAGCAACACCAGAGTTGATCCAAAGCAAAGTTGGGTCATCTTGTGGAATAAGTGATGCACTTGGCATAATCATATGGCCATGATCCTTGAAGAAGTCAAGGAACATTTGGCGAAACTCTGAACTAGTTAGTTTCTTCATTTCTATCTCCCTAAATCAAAATAAAAAACACTATTGCTATTTCAAGGACGCTCCGCGCGCGGTACCACCTTGATTGCAACAGTGTTCGTTACCTCTTAATTATTCTTAATTTAATACTTAAAGGAGCATCCCTTAAAGCGAATTAAGCCCTCTCACCAATTGACTCTCTCTTTGAAATTCCACTTTAAAGGACATATCTTAAGCTGAAAATAATTGTACTACTTGCTGGGCGTTTGTCAACGTCCTTGTTCACGCTTGCGTTTTCTTAAACGCTTAGCTTTTCTAATTTCATGACGTTGTTCCAGCTTACGCTTTTGCCGGTTATCTTCTTGAATTGCCCGCTTAATTTTTTTCTTGTAGCCAGGCTTTCGTATTCTCTTTTCTTTTTTAACGTAACCGACTAACTTAGTATCAAGCTTACGGTTTTTACCCTGACGATTTTCCCGACTGCGGTAATGCTTACGGGGTACTAACTCACCATGTTTAAGTTCGACAAAGTCAAAATGAACACCCATGTTTTCTAATTCTTGGATCCGCTTCATTTCTTCTTCACGAATCAAAGTGATGGCATGACCCGGTAAGCCGTTACGTCCGGTACGCCCAATACGGTGAATGACGAATTCCAAGTCCCGCGGCACTTCATAGTTAATAACTAAGCTGACCCCATCAATGTCAAGACCACGGGCAGCTAGGTCACTGGCAACTACATACTGGAATTGCCCCTGTTCAACCTGGCGCAAGGTCCGCTTACGTTCACGTTCAGTAATCCCACCGTGAATCTTAGCTACTTTAAGACCTTGATCTTGTAAAAAGTTAACCAATTCATCAACTTTTTGCTTAGTATTGGCAAAAACCAAAGCTAAATATGGTTGACCCAGCGTCAGTAACTTGTACAAAACGTTCTTGCGGTCTTTAGAACCAATATCGAGCAAGTCATTCTTAATCGTTGGCGCAATCACGGCTGGATTATCAATGATAATTTCATCTGGATGAGCCATGTATTTACGCAAGAAGTTAGCTAATTTAACTGGAATGGTCGCTGAAAAGGCTGCAAACAAAACATCTTTGGGTAATTTAGCCGCAACTTTATCAATATCTGCTAAAAAGCCCATATCTAGGGTCATATCAGCTTCATCGATGATAAAGTCTTTAACTGAATCGACTGCAAAAACTTTTTTTTCGACAAAGTCTAGCAACCGTCCTGGGGTGGCAATGACCAGTTGGGGCTTTTTATTAGCCATTTTAGCTAATTGGCGCTCACGATCAGTTCCCCCTGCTAAATGACCAATTGAGATATCTAAACCTGAAGCTTTGCGCAACTGTTTTGCTACTTGATAGAGTTGATCAGCTAATTCCCGGCTTGGTGCAGTAATGATGGCTTGGACATAATTTTTGGTTTCATCAATATCATTAAAAACCGGCACTAAATAAGCATGAGTCTTACCTGAACCAGTAGCGGCTTGAACAACCACGTTTACCCGTGAAAGTAAGGCAGGAATTACCCGTTCTTGTACTTCAGTGGGCTTATCAAAATGAATCTTTTCCAGACCAGTTTGCAATTCTGGTCTAATTCTTGAATCAGTAAAAGTATTATTCATGTTCTTCATTGTATTTCTTTGTTACATCTACGACTTCAGCAAAAATTTGCTTAACTTCGTCCATGTCTTGCGCATTAGCACCGCTGGCTAAAGCATGACCACCACCATCGTGCTTTTCTGCTAAGTGGTTAATTACAGGACCCTTTGAACGGTAGTGAACTCGGTAAGTGCCATCTGGTTTTTCAACAAAAACGTTCCAAGCAATGACATCTTTGATTCGACCTGGAGTAGAAACGGTAACTGAAGCTTGATCTTCAGTCACACCTAATTTCTTTAAATCAGCTTGGGTTAAAACCGCATAAGCAGCCCCACTTGGGTCAACAGTCATATAGTCCATAACTGCTGCTTGAAGTTTGGCTTGAGCAAAAGTAACATCACTAATATTACGGGCAATTTCAGTGATGTTAATCCCAGTTGAAGCTAATTGTGAAGCCACATCAAAAGTATGGGCGCTAGTTTCTTGATACATAAAGCGCCCAGTATCACCAACAATTCCGGCGTAAAGTGGGTAAGCCACTTCAGGCGTAATTTCAAAGCCTTCAGCGTTTAAGAAATCAACTACGATTTCACTGGCAGCTGGAGCATCTGGATCAACATAGCTCATGTCAGCATAAGGATCAACATCTGGGTGGTGATCAATCTTAATTAAAAAGTTACCCTTGTCGTAATTTTTATTAGAAATTCTTGGGGTATTAGCAGTATCAGTAGTAATGACTAAAGCGCCCTTGTAGTCTTCGGGCTTAACTTCATCCATCGTGTTAATCCAAGCTAAGTCGCCTTCGTCATTTTCTCCGGCACATAAGATCTTCTTATCTGGAAATTTAGCTCTTAAAGCACGAGCTAAACCAGCTTGTGAACCGATGGCATCTGGATCGGGACTAGTATGACGGTGCAAAATGATGGTTGGATATGCTTTTATTTTTTGATAGATTTCGTCAAAAGTACTCATTGAAAATAATTCCTCTCTTCTAAATTGTTATCTTTTAGTTTAACAGAAAAACGCACCTGTAAGATAGCCTTCAAGTAAAACTTCATAAAGTCTCAAACAGATTCGTTTCTTGATATTGCTTTTGTTCTAAGTTAGTGACCGATACTCCCAACAGGCGAATCCCCCGCTCTAAAAATTCTGGCAAAGCTTGAAACAGCCAACGAGCTTGGGCAAAAATTTCATGTCCATCAGTCGTAGCTTTCTTCAACATTCTTCTGCGGGTAACAGTTTCAAAATTGGTATCCCTAATCTTCAATACTACACAGGTTGCCATTAAATTCTGTTCCTGCAAGATTTTTGCCACTTCATTACTATATTTACGCAATTGGGTTAAAGCTGTCTGCTCTTCAAAAATACTAGGCTCAAAAGTCCGCTCTTTGCCAATTGACTTGCGCTGGCGTTGCCATTCAACAGGACTAAGATCAATGCCGCGGGAATGCATAGCCAACACATAGCCCATCTTTTTGAAATGATCAATTAAAAACTGCACACTCACCTGCTGTAAATCTGCCCCAGTGTTAATGCCCATTTCTCGTAAAAGTACCTGCGTCTTTTTACCAACGCCTGGGAACTTACTAATATCTTGTTTAGCTAAAAAGTCCAGTGCTTCTTCTGGCAAAATGACGGTTTTACCAAACGGTTTGGCATATTCAGAACCCATTTTGGCTAAGAATTTATTATAAGTTACCCCAAAAGATGAGGTTAAACCAGTCTGACGATAAATCTTTTCTTGTAAATAATTACCTAAGGCCACTGAAGGATAATCGCCTAGCTTATTCTGCGTCACATCTAAATAAGCTTCATCTAAAGAAACAGACTGCACTTTGTCGGTGACTTCATGCATGATTTCATGAATTTCCGCAGAAACCGCCCGATACTTTTCAAAATTAGGTGGCACAAAAACTAATAAATCTTTGGGGACCTGTTGCACGGCCTTGATGGCTGGCATCGCGCTTCCCACCCCATATTGGCGGGCCAAATAATTAGCAGTAGTGATCACACCATGACCGTGATACTCACGCGGATCATGCGCGACAACTAAAGCCTTATGCCGCAGTTCTGGATGATCCCTCATCTCAACTGAAGCATAAAAAGCATCCATATCCAGATGGATAATCCGGCGATGGATGTCATTTTTAGGCAACAAATTTTCATCTTTGTTTTTATTCATAAATCCAGTGTTCAGTTGCACTTTCAAAAATATCACAAGCTTCTTTTGGTCCCATCCGATAAGGTGGATATTGTGGAATTTCAGCTTGTCCACTTTCGTTTTCTTTTTGCCAAGCAGCTTCAATGGTATCAATATATTCCCAGTAACGCTTTAATTCACTCCAGTGAGTAAAGTTAGTAGAATCATTGACGAAGACATCGTGTAATAATCGTTCGTAGCCATCTGGAACTTGTGCCATCTCTTCCTTAGAAAAGGTGTAATCAAGATTTTCCCGGCGAATTCCTGCTTCACGAATCTTCTTGCCATTAATCGTGATATAAATTTCACTCTGAGGATCGATGACAATCGTAATATTGTTAGAATGCGCCCGACCATATGGATTATTCATATGCTTTAAGACAATATCAATGCGGCTCTTCTTTTCTTTAAATTCTTTCCCAGTCCGGAAATAAATTGGCACGCCAGCAATTGGACCCTTACTGAATTTAACCTCACCGGCCGCAAAAGTTTCTGTGGTTGAATCTTCAGCCACATTTGGTTCTTGACGGTAAGCAAAAGTAGTATCACTACCAGCATATTGTCCTCTGACAAAGTGTTGCTTAATGTCTGCTTCAGTTGGCATCACTAAGCTAGCTAGTAATTTCCCTTTTGCCTTGTGAATGGCTTCAGCTGAAATATTTTCTGGTTCTGGCATAGCGAGTAAAGTAATAATTTGGAAAATATGGTTTTGCACCATATCACGCAAAGCACCAGAAGTTTCATAATATCCACCACGTGCTTCAACTCCTAAACGCTCAGCTAGTGTTACTTGAATATTCTTAATATTGTCACTATTCCAAATATTTTTAATTAATGGATTAGTAAAGCGCATTGGCAAAATATTCTGAATCATTTCCTTACCAAGATAATGATCAATGCGGAAAATTTCACTTTCATCAAAAGAAGCAGTAATTTGCTTGTTCAATTCTTCAGCTGAAGCTAAATCACGACCAAATGGCTTTTCCACCACAATCCGGTTAAAGCCGCTACCAGTTAAATGCTGATCATTGATATGAGTCGCAATTGTGCCAAAGAATCTTGGTGCCATGGCCATGTAGAAAAGACGGTTGCCATGAGCACAGTAACGGTCATCCAAGTCTTGGGCTAATTCTTTTAAGGTGACGTAGTGTTCAACGTTAGTCACATCGTGTGATTGATAATAGAAGTGACTGGCAAATTCCTTCAAATCATTTTCATTAACTTCATTATGCGTTTCATGAACTGCATCACTAACTTGCTCACGTAAATATTCATGTGACCAAGGTCGACGCGCAGTCCCGATAACGGCAAAGTTATCATGAATAAGACCTTGTTCATAAAGATTGAATAAGGCTGGATAAAGTTTGCGGTGAGCTAAATCTCCACTCCCACCAAAAATGATCATAATCACAGGTATATTCTTCAATTTTGGATCCCCCCAGATTGCACTAATTAATCATTTTTATTTTACAACAAGATTTTTTTGAAAAAAATAAAAAGGCGTTACAACAACGTCTTTTTGCTCGTTTAACTATTTTTCGTCTTGATCTTCAGTTGGTTCACCAGCAGCAGGTTCAGTTGCGTCTGCTTCCTTAGCAGGTTCAGCTGGCTTAGCTTCTTCTGCTTGATCAGCCTTTTCATCAGTAGCAGGAGTGGCAGCTGCTGGAATTACTTGTCTAACGGCCATCCGGCTGAAAGTTAAGTAAATCCCGTCGGCATCAACGACAACAGTCTTATCTTTGTCATTAATTGAATCGATCTTACCGTGTAAACCATCAACTAAGACTACGCTGTCGCCCTTCTTTAACTTGTCCATCATTTGCATCCGCTTTTGTTGTTGCTTTTTTTGTGGACGAATCATGCCAAAGTAAGTAAAGGCAATCAGCACAATAATCATTAAGATCATCATCATGTTACCACCGCCCGCAGCTGGGGCAGCTAAAAATAAATTGTTCAATCTCTTCACCTCAAAAAATAAAAATATGTATTAACTCAATTATACAGTAAAAATGATTTCCATCAATCTTGATGCGGAATTGGCAAGCCTAATTGTAAATATGCCTTTTCCGTTGCCACTCTTCCGCGCGGCGTTAGTAAAATAAAACCATGCTGCAATAAATATGGCTCATAAAGCGATTCAATCGTTTCCACATCTTCACCAATATTGGCTGCTAAAGTTCTAATTCCCACGGGACCGCCGCTATAACCTTCAATCATAGTTCGAAGAAGTTTACGATCAGTTAAATCTAGGCCTTCATCATCAACCTGAAGTTGCTTTAAGGCGTGAGTCGTTGTCTCTAGTGAAATCGTACTTTCACCCTTAACTTCCGCAAAATCGCGAACCCGTCTTAACAAGCGGTTAGCTACCCGCGGAGTTCCCCGCGAACGACGAGCCAATTCTAGCGCTGCTTCCGGCGCAATTGAAGTATGGAAAACTTCACTAGAGCGCTGGATAATTTGTTCTAGTTCATCGATCGTATAATATTGCATGTGTTCGACAATCCCGAACCGATCGCGCAACGGCGCTGACAACTGTCCAGCTAAGGTCGTTGCCCCAATTAAAGTAAATGGTGGTAAAGGCACATGAACAGCATGCGTGGTTTCACCTTCGCCAATCACAATATCAACATAGTAGTCTTCCATGGCCGAATAGAGCACTTCTTCAATTGGCTTCGGCAGACGGTGGATTTCATCAATAAACAAAACATCCCCCGGATCAAGGTCTGAAAGTAGCGCTACTAAGTCACCAGCTTTTTCAATCGCTGGTCCACTCGTACTCTTCAAATGTACCCCTAATTCGTTGGCAATCACAAAGGCCAAGGTTGTCTTCCCCAGACCTGGTGGTCCGTAAAGCAAAACATGGTCTAAAGCTTCATCACGCTGCTTAGCCGCTTTAATATAAACAGCCATCTCGCGTTTAACGCGCTCTTGTCCTAAATATTGATCTAAACTTTGGGGTCTGAGGGACAATTCCATTTGTTCTTCATCGGGATTTTCCACTTCACCAGAAGTTACGGCATCATCTTTTTCTACCACCAAATTCACTTCCCTATTTTAGAATTCACAAACTAGCGTTCATTATACCAAAACTCTTACTTCTTAAGCAAAAGTGCTAAGCCTTTTTTAATATATTGGTCAGCCGTCTTGGCATCAGTTGCTTCCAATTTTGGCGTAATGCGGTCAACTTCTTTTTGCGTATAGCCCAGAGCAAGTAAAGCAAGCAAGGCATCATGCAAAGCAGGCGTAACTGCTTCATCAGCACTATCTTGCCGTTCAAGGCGGCTAACAAAGTCGCCAAGTTTTCCTTTTAAGTCCAGCACAATCTGCGAAGCCGTCTTCTTACCGACGCCAGGAAAACGGGTTAAGTATTTTACTTCACCTTGTTCAATTGCTTCAGCTAAGGAATCACTATCTTCAGCGGCCATAATTGCTAAAGCTGATTTGGGTCCAATACCGCTAACGCTTAATAATTTTAAAAATAAGCCTTTAGCATTTTGACTTTGAAACCCATATAACGTAAAGCCATTATTATCACTGAAGTTTTGTTCAACAAAAACCTTGGCCTTTTCTCCTTGTTGGTAGGCAAATGGCGTTGGACTATATACCTTATAGCCCACCCCATTAACATTGACCACGATATAACTTGGCGTAATTTCTGCAATTATTCCTTCAAGAAATTCGTACATCCTTATTCATCCTTTTTAAACATTTTACGTAAATCAGTTTGACTCAATTTAACTAAAGTTAAGTGTCCTTCTGCGTCGCGATAAGGATCTAAGCACTGTCTTAAATCCGCCAGTAATTCACTGGCCTCACCTGCCGATAACTTAATGCGACCACTAACTTCTTTTTTAGCTTGCTTAGCCGCAATATCATTAAATAAATGACTAAAGTCAGTTTTGGCTTGATCTAAATAATCAGCTAAAATCAGCCGCAATGATTCTTCAGTATCACCCTTAATCCAAGTGGGGTAAGAGCGCACGATAAAACTATCTTGACCGAAATTTTCCAGATAGATACCGATCTTTTTAAACTCGGCCAATTTATCCTTAATCTGTAAAAAATCTAGATTACCAAATTCTAAGACAATCGGTGTTAACAAACCTTGCTGGGTAATCTTGGTCGCATTCATTGCTTTTTTGATTCTTTCAAAAGCTAGCCGCCGTCGAGCCGCCACTTGATCAACTAAGAATAGATCACCCTTGCTTTGAGCCAATAAATACAGGTCCGTTTGCCCGACAAAAGTTAACTCTGGCAGATTATTAGCTAAGGTTGCATCTCCTGCCGAAATCACTTCGGTTTGACTTTTAGTTTGATTAAACGGCGTTAAAGCAATTTGCTTTTGCACATTTTCGCGCCAAGTTGGCGTAATTACGTACCGTGAGTCACTCCGCGGCTTAGTTAAATCAACATAATGATTAGTGGTGTTACTTTCAGAAAAAGCAGGCGCGCTTTCATGGACCTCCGGAACCGGCTCCACTTCACGTTTAGTATTCACCACATTTTTATTTAAATTAAACTGCAGTTGGTCCACTAACGTGTCTTTTGGCTGCTCAAGATTGGCTAAAGCGTCGATCTCTTGTCCTTTATCAATTAAAGCCGCACTGACAGCACTAGTAATTAAGCGCCCTAACTCCTTTTCTTTCGACAAACGGACTTCTTGCTTAGTGGGATGCACATTCACATCAACCAATAGCGGATCTACTTTAATCGAAATAATTGCAATAGGATAGTGCTTAGCTGTTAGCTTGGAGCCATAGCCATCCATGACGGCAGTTGCCAATTTAAAATTACGAATATACCGCCCATTGAGCAGAATTGAAATAAAGTTACGCGTCGAGCGTGTCAATTCTGGCTTAGAGATCAAGCCAGCAACTTGAAAATCACTATCATCATTTTTAATCGCTACCATTTTTTCAGCAATATGGCGGCCATAAACCGTGGCAACTGTTTGCGGCAATTTGCCATTACCAGGCGTACGCAGCAGCACTTTGCCTTTATTAGATAAAGTTAAAGCAATTTGGGGATAACCTAAGGCAATTCGATTAATGATATCCACAATCTTCACCATTTCAGTGCGAGGGCTGCGCAGGTATTTTAACCTTGCCGGTGTATTAAAGAAGAGGTCCTTAACCGTAATTTTCGTTCCTTGGGCACTAGCACCATCTTCTTGCGTAAGCTTACTACCACCACTAAAAACAGCTCGGCTGCCAATCCCATTAGCAGTATTAGTTAAAATTTCGATGTGAGCAACTGCCGCAATAGAGGCTAAAGCTTCACCTCTAAAGCCCAGGGTGGCGACATTAAATAAATCATGTTCATTATTAATTTTACTAGTCGCGTGGCGCGTAAAGGCTAAATCAATCTGATCTTTAGCAATCCCCGAACCATTGTCTTGGACCACAATTTGCTTGAGACCGCTATCGACAAAATCAACCCGAATCCGGCTTGCGCCAGCATCAATGGAATTTTCAACTAATTCTTTGACCACGCTAGCTGGCCGTTCAATGACTTCTCCGGCCGCAATTTGATTACTTAAATTTTCTGACAGCTCATGAATTTTTGCCATTATTGCTTGTCATCCTTCAAATCATCTTGCCAATCGGCAACCAGTTGCATTACTTCTAGCGGTGTTTTATCAGCTAAATACAAATTAGAAATTTGATCTAACACATCTTGTTTAGCTGGAGAAATCTCTTCACTCACTTCTTCTGCGGGTGCAGGTGCCGCTTCAGCTGTAAACAAATCAAGCTGCTGACTAGCTGGGCCTAATTCACTAGCCCCTTGGGCTTCAAGACGCTTCAATAATTTAGTTGCTTCACGCAAGACCTTATGCGGTAACCCTGCCAATTGGGCGACGTGAATTCCGTAACTCTGATCAGCTGGGCCTGGCAAGATCTTATGTAAAAAGATCAGCTTACCATTTTCTTCAGTGGCACCAACATGAATGTTCTTTAAGTGAGCCAAAGTCTGATCCATACTCGTTAATTCATGATAGTGGGTCGCAAACAAAGTCTTAGCACCAACTTTATCATGCAAGTATTTAACAATGGCACCAGCTAAGGCCATGCCGTCATAAGTTGCAGTTCCTCGTCCAATTTCATCAAATAAAACTAAACTCCGCTTAGTGGCATATTGCAAAGCTTCATTAGCTTCACTCATTTCCACCATAAAGGTACTTTGTCCAGAAATTAAGTCATCGGCAGCTCCAATACGCGTGAAAATTTGGTCAAAAATTGGCAAATCAGCTTGATCCGCAGGAACAAAGCAGCCCACCTGCGCCATGACCGCAATCAGGGCCATCTGCCGCATATAAGTACTTTTACCAGACATGTTTGGTCCCGTAATCAAATAAACATTCGTCTGCTCATCCATCTTCACATCATTTGGAATATAAGAGCCGGCGGTCATGACCTTTTCAACCACTGGGTGACGTCCAGCAATGACCTTAATGTCTTGACTATCAGTATGGAAACTTGGCCGACAATAATTATTTTGTTCTGCTACCGTGGTAAAACCGGTATAAACATCTAGGGCAGCTAATTGATTTCCCAGTTTTTGTAAAGCTGGAATATATTTTTTCACTTCATCCCGCAACTTAACAAAAAGATCGTACTCCAAATCGGTAGAACGAGTTTGGGCTTCCATGATTAAGTTTTCATGCTCTTTTAACTCTGGGGTAATATACCGCTCCGCATTGGTTAAAGTTTGCTTACGGGTGTAGCGATCTAATGGCACCTTATCCTTATTACCATTAGAAACTTGCAAGTAATAGCCAAAGACCTTGTTATAACCAACTTTCAGGTTATCAATGCCCGTCTTTTCCCGTTCTTCAGCCTGCATTTGGGCCAGCCATTTTTTCCCATTATTCATGGCATCTCGGTAGCGATCCAGTTGTTGATCAACACCATCTTGAATCAAACCACCCTCAGTCGTTAAGATTGGGGGATCTTTGACCAAAGTCGTTGAAATTAATTCCGCTACACCCTTTAACGGATCAATCTCCTGGGCAAAATTCTTTAAATCCGGACTATCAGACTGCATTAACGCATCTAAAATCACCGGGACAGCGTGCAAAGAACGGGATAATTGTAATAATTCCCGGGCATTTACATTGCCAAAGGCAATCCGTCCGGTCAACCGCTCTAAGTCATACACACCCTTTAAGGCATCAATGACATTTTCACGCGTAAAGTAGCCATCTAATAAAGCTTGCACCATATCTTGCCGGTGGTTAATCGCCTCAACAGATAGCAGTGGCCGGGCTAGCCACTGCTTAAGTAACCGGGCCCCCATAGCCGTGTGGGTTTTATCAATTACCCAAAATAGTGACCCCATCTTCTTACCAGTCTTCGCCGAAGCCACTAATTCCAAGTTATTTTGTACCACATGCGACATTTGTAAGTACTGGCTAACTTCATAACTTTGCGCTACCTGCAAGTGAGCTAAACTCCGCTTTTGCGTTGATAATAAATAGCCCACTAATTGCTCTGTTGCTAATTTTTCTAATTGATTATGCAAACTTTGCTCAACGTAAGAAATTTCCGCATGCTCACCGCTTAAAGGCGTCGGTTCTGAAACGGTAATATTTGCCTTGTATAAAAAGTCCTGGTTTTCTGCTGTTAAAGGTCCGTTATACACAACTTCTCGGGTTCTTAGTGACAATAATTCGTTAGAAACTGCCGCAAAATCCTTTAAATGGGTGGCATAAATTTCACCGGTGGATAAATCACTGTAAGCTAAGCCAAAGCCAGCCTTACTAGTAACTACTGAAGTTAAATAATTGGATTCTTTGGCTTCAGTTGGGCCTTCTGCCATCATGGTTCCTGGCGTTACTAATTGAATAATCCCGCGCTTCACCATGCCTTTAGCTTTCTTTGGATCTTCAAGTTGTTCACACAGAGCAACTTTATAACCCTTTTCCACCAAAGTATTCACATAACTATCCACAGCTTGATGTGGGACACCTGCCATTGGAACTGGATTTTCGGTTTTATTTGACCGGTGAGTCAAAGTTAACTCCAAAATTTGGGCACCCTTAACTGCATCATCTTCAAACAATTCGTAAAAATCGCCTACCCGATAAAAAAGAAAGGCATCTGGATATTGCTTCTTAATTTCATAATATTGCTCCATCATTGGAGTCGTACTTTTATTAACCAAATAGTTTCCCTCTTTTTCAAATTATTGATCGTATTTCTCTAAATTAAATTGTTCAATTAAATTAATCAACTTATCCGCATAATTGGGATCAGTGGCATAGCCATCTTTAACTAAGGCTTTCGCCTGCGCCCGATAATCTTTCGCCTTTAGCACATGCTGATATTGGTGATGATTCCAGCTTGTTCCATTTTGAAACAGCCGTGCATGAGCCCGAATAGAGGCTTCATAAGAATCATAAATTTGAAAGCGCGCCTTAACGGTAATCCACTTTCCCTTGACATATTCTTTAGTTGATAAAATGGCCGAAGTATTCGGATTAGTTCCCTTAACTCCAAACAAGTTATTATACTTTTGCGACAAGTCGCTTTGACCATAATTACTTTCCAGACAAGCTTGCGCAATCGTAATACTTGGCAATAAATCAAAGGACTTATCCACTTCTTGCGCAATCGGTCCAATCTTTTTAATAAAAGCGCGCCGCTCACGCATTAACTTTTCTTGTTCTTGCTTGCGCTGCAATTGCTCTTGACGAATTTGTTCACTTTGTACAGCATAACGGCGATAGTAGCGAAAGGCTACAAAGGCCACCAGTAACACAAACAAGATGATAAAGGTGCGGACAATAATTTTAATACTTTTAGGAATTCCTTTTTTTCTTCGTTTTTTAGCCATGTCGATTTCCTTATCTTCATTTAACCCGTTAAATTTAAGTATAACTTGCCAAAAATAAAAATGAAGTATTGGCTCTGATTTTTATGTAAAAAAAAGAAGTCGCTCAACAGCGACTTCTTATTGGTGCGGGCGAGAAGACTCGAACTTCCACGATCTAAAAGCGATCACAAGATCCTTAGTCTTGCGCGTCTGCCATTCCGCCACGCCCGCGGTACTTAACTATAGTAACTTACTTTACGGGCGAATGCAAGGAAAAATTTAAAATTTATGGCCACTTTTTCACCAAGCGTAATTTACCGTGGCACTTACCGCACACATAACGGCGCACATTAAGCCGGCGCACCCGCGGATATTCACGCTGACAATTTTGGCAGCGATAAAGATAGTGCAGCTGTTGCTTTTTTCTTAAACCAATATCAGGCGCATAGCGACTGCCGCCAACTTTTTTGAGTAATTGCTTAAAATCCTGATCACGGTGACGATAACCTAACCCTAACAAATGTAAATGGTAGTGGCATAATTCATGTTTGATAATTCCTACCAAATCTTCAGTATGTTCTGGAGTAAGAAAATGCGCATTGATTTCAAGGTGGTGATCATCTAGATGATAGCGGCCACCAGTGGTGCGCATGCGACGATTAATCTTTACTCGGTGCTTAAAGGGTCGGCCAAAAGATTGCAACGAAATTTGCTCAACTAGCGCTTGTAATTCTCTTTCATTCATTAGCGAATCAACTTCTGATACAGGCCTGCTTGTTTAGGCGTTGACAAGTGCCGCTTAATATTTAAAACTAACTTTTGCTTCCAAGAATGTTTGCCATTCATCCAACTGCCAGTAAATAAATGGATAGTTTTAGATTCAGCACTCGGATTACATAAGACGCCATCTGGATAGACATGAATCCCTGTCCGTAATTCTTGTTCAATATTGCCAGTTTTGAGGCCATAGTTTTTCTTTAAAATATCGGTGACCGATAAACTGTTAACGCCCGCCATTTGATTATTTTGATCAAATTCAAAATCCCGATCTTGATAGTAGTCCAAGATATCCTTCATCAAGGGATGGCCTTTTTCAGCACCAAAGATGGCCGCTGACAAATAATCTTGATTTTCAAAGCCAATAAAGGCTTGATGATTTAACAAGGGATCCAGCTTATCAACCACGCGCACATCAGTATCCAGATAGATTCCGCCCTGTTCGTCAATTGCTCTAGCTCTAATATAGTCAGAAACAAAGGCCCACTTTTTGGCGGCATAAGCTTGCTCGATATAGCGATTTTCATGCATATCAAAATTATCTTCGTTCCATTCAATAATTTGATAGTCAGGTAATTTTTTACGCCAAGTAGCAATACATTCTTCAATTAAAGGCGACTTAGGATTACGCCCCACCCAAACATAATGAATAATTTTTGGAATCATTTTTTGCCTCGCTTAAAAAAGTTCTTGATTAATTGCTTGATATCTTCGTTAAAATCAAACTTCATCATAAACATTAACCCTAAGTAAACTAACAACATGATGATTGACTTAGCTGCCATATTAAAGAAAGCCGAAGGAATGAAGTTAGGCATCACCATGCCGACAATTAAAGTAATTAGAGCAAGTAAAAAGTACTTTGGTACATCATGGAAGACATATTTAAAATCATAGCCATCGCGGACAACCCATAAACGCAGAATCAACACGATAAATTCCGTAATTAAAATCGCAATCATGGCCCCGACGGCCGCAAAATGCCGGTCTAAGAAGTAACTGAGTACTAATTCTAAAATTGCCCCAATGACTACCGGAAAGGCATATTCCTTATCGCGGTGATTGGCTAAGGCGAATTGGTTAGCAAATACCCCACCCGTTGGGATCATAATAATGGTTAGCGTGAAGAAAAACATTAACGGCGTCATCGGAATAAATTTTTGCCCGAAAAAGAAAGGCACAAATTGCTTGGTGTTGGCCATAATAATGACGGCAAACAAGGTTCCCAGCATGACGGTCGCTTCTAGTGACTTCTTCATGACAACTTTTTGCTCATCTTTACCTTCACTCGCCATCTTCGGCATAATAACCAGCGAAATACTGGTAATAACCCCTAAGACCATATTCGAAATTCGCTGAGAATTGTCATAAAAGGCTACTTGCGTTGAGTTTTGAAAAATTCCCAATAAGGGTTTATCAAGTGAAGTATAGATTTGCGTAGCAATTTGCGGAATCATCAAGATAACGATAGAACGCAAAGTAGTTTTAAATTTATAAAAATGCCCTACTGGCCGGCCGACATAGCGCCAAATATCAAACCAAAAGACAAAAGAGCCTAGCATGGTTGACACCGACATAATTAATAAGTACTTCCAGAGGTCAGCTGGTGACTTAACCCATAATAAAATTAAGACCACGCTAACTAGTTTAACGGCCGTATTTTTCAAAACGACCCGACCAAAGTCAGCTAACCCTTGAAAGAACCAAGAAATATCAACTTGGGCAGAAATCAAATACGGCACCATTAATAATAAATAGTTCCAGTATTGAATATGAAAAATGCTAGTAATGAGGACTGTCACTAAGATGGTGATAATTCCGGCAATCCCTTGAAAGTACCATAAGCCCCAAAAAGCTTCGGTTAATTCTTGCGGCGTGCCGTAAGTCCGCGTTCTTGAAATTGTCCGCATCCCAATATAGGACAAGGACAAAATACAAAAGATCATCAAAAATTGCACCGTATTGTTGACACTGCTATAGATCCCATAAGTTTTCGGCCCTAAGACCCGGGATAAATACGGCACTGTAATCAAAGGCACTAAGACCAAGAATACTTGGTAAACCGCATTATAAACAATATTAAGAAAAGTTCTTCTCACTCTTGATCACCTATATCGCTTTGTCATATAGTCAAAAATCTGCTCACAATAATTGTCCCCTTTGATCTGATTGGTCAAATCTAGCCAATAAAGGCGACGATTGCGAATTTGCTGGTTGTCTAATTCTGACAAAGTCTTGATTAATTCTGTTTGGGAATTAACGCAGATTCCTGGCGTAATTTCTTCATACGGTCCCATTAATAGACCTCGTGTCTTTTCATATTGTGCTAAGAAGTTGGTGATGAAGATAATTGGTTTATTTAAATACAAGTAGTCAAAATAGATCGATGAAAAATCCGTCATCAAAAAGTCAGTATCACCTAATAATTCATACAAGTCATAGTTGTGGTCAAACAAGTAATCATTATTTAAAAAAGCAATATTGGAATAATTACTCTTGAAACTAGCAAACAGACGCATTTCATAGGGATGCAATTTAACAATTAAATACTGGTGTCGCTGAGCCAAAGCTTCGTTTAACTGCTGCCCATCAAAATCTTCAAAGGCAAAGAAGTTACCCTGTTTGATCTGATCCATGATCGTCTGATCTTCTAATTCATAGCGAAAAGTTGGCATGTAAATTCCAATTTGTGCCTGCTCATCAACTTGATCAAACAAATCTTTTAGTAGTTCTGCTTTTGAAATTACGGGCTTTTTTAAGTAGTCCAAGCGCGGAAAGCCTAATTTGCGATACTTTTTCCCTGAAATTGCCATGCAGGCGCTCATCAGGGTTTCATAAAGATCCGAACTAGAAGTAACGATGTCTGCATTTTTCTCCCATAACTTCCCATTGCGTTTAGTATCGCGCCGAAGCGTGTTATGAGCCATATTGCCCATCCGCTTAAGTGGAACGCCGTGCCAGAATTGTACATTAATTTGTCCTTTTCTTGCCTTAAACGGTTGGTGGGTGGTAATGACATACCGGGCAGCCCCAATCTTTTGCCAAGTCGCCCACTTTAAGTGTGAGGATGGCCAAGGCTCAACCAAAGTTACGTTGAATTCTGGATGATTCAATTGCAAGTACTTATAAAATAAATAGCCATTAGAACCGGAACGGCCTGAGCCATTCAAGATGACGACATTATTTTCTTCCATCGTCGTAAAATGTGCCAAAAAGCACATCCATTTTAAATATAGTCGAAATAAAAAACTCTTCATAAACATCTTCCTAGAAAAAATATATTTTCTTCTAAGCATACAAAAAAAGCTTGAGTCTCCTCAAGCCTTTTTCAAGTATTTTCTCAAATTTTATTGTTTACCGGCTCTTCTTTCGAAGAATTTAACAATTTCCACAATTAAAATCATGCAAATTCCAGCTAGTAAAACGACTAACCATTGGCCACCATCAAGTTCAGTCACATCAAAGAACTTAGTCATAAATGGCAATTCCACTGCAGCCATAATCACAGCTGCAATAATAATGGCACCATTGAACCACTTATTTACAAATGTATGCTTGCTAAAGATTGATTGGTGGATGTACTTAGAATTAATGGCATGGAAGAGCTGGATTAAGCCTAAAGTTAAGAAGGCCATGGTCAAAGCATCCCCATGTTGCAAGGCTGGATTATCAATGTGAGGTCCGACATGTAAGCCTAATTGGTAAGCCCCTAGCACTAAGACCCCTTCCAAAATTCCTTGATAAATAATGGAACTAGCCACGCCGCCACTGAAGAAGTTTGACTTTCTTCCCCGCGGTTGACGCTTCATAATGCCATCTTCCACTGGTTCAACCCCTAAGGCAATCGCTGGCAAAGTATCAGTAACCAAGTTAATCCAAAGTAATTGCACTGGTGCTAAAATGTCCCAGCCCAGCATCGTCATCATGAAGACCGTTAAGACTTCACCAACGTTACAACTCATTAAGTAGAGGATGGCCTTTTGAATATTACTAAAGACTTTACGTCCTTGCTTAACAGCTTCAACGATCGTCGCAAAATTATCATCGGCCAAGACCATATCAGCGGCACCTTTTGAAACTTCAGTACCGGTAATCCCCATCCCGATACCGATATCAGCTTGCTTCAAACTTGGCGCATCGTTAACCCCGTCACCAGTCATGGCTACAATCTTACCGTTAGCTTGCCAAGCTTTGACAATTCTAACTTTGTGTTCTGGGGAAACCCGGGCATAAACATTGTAGTCACTTACGTGTTCTTTGAAGTAATCATCACTTAATTCATCAAGCTGAGCTCCGGTTAAGACTCGTTCATCGTGACCAGGTTTTAAAATTCCTAATCTTTCGGCAATTGCTTGCGCGGTGACTTGGTGGTCACCAGTAATCATCACGGTTCTAATGCCGGCGCTATGAGCTTCAGCTACTGCAGCTTTAGCTTCAGGACGCTCAGGGTCAATCATGCCGACCAGTCCGGCAAAGATTAAGTCCTGCTCAACATTATCCGTTGTTGGATCAGCATAAGTCTGATCAACAATCTTGTAAGCTAGGCCCAAAACTCTGAGGGCTTTTTTGGCCATGTCTTGGTTAGTTTGCAAAATATCTTGCTTTTGGGCAGCAGTGATTGGGCTCGTTTCTCCATTAATCTTAACCGAAGTTACCCGCTTCAATAATTCATCTGGAGCACCCTTAACGGCAACGAAGTACTTATCACCGTATTTATTAACGGTACTCATTAACTTTCTTTCTGAGTCAAATGGAACTTCTTGCACCCGCTTGTATTCAGTGAGTAAATCATTGACTGGAAGATTTTGATCAAAGGCATATTGAATCAGGGAAGTTTCAGTTGGATCCCCTAATAAGTCCCCGCCATTTTCAATCTTAGTATCGTTAGCTAAAATCATGGCTAACAAAGCCGGGTTATCAGCTTCAATTTCATCACTATCATCATGTGAACGGCCACGATAATAGACTTTTTCGACTGTCATCCGGTTTTGGGTTAAAGTCCCTGTCTTATCGGAACAAATAATATCCGTTGCCCCTAAAGTTTCAACAGCTGGCAACTTACGCACAATTGCCTTGTGCTTAGCCATCGTTTGCGTTCCTAAGGCCAAAATAATGGTAACAATTGCTGGCAAACCTTCTGGAATGGCTGCCACCGCTAAGGAAACCGCAACTAAGAATATATCAATGAGCAAGGCATTCATCGGTTCCGTGCCTTGCTTAGTGAAGACACCAACGGCAAAAACCACGGCACAAATGATCAAGATCATAATCGTTAAGGTCTTGCCCAAATGGTTCAAGTTTTCCTTTAACGGTGTGTCCGTTTCATCCGCGTTGTTAAGCATCGTGGCAATCTTACCAACTTCCGTGGTCATCCCCGTGCCAACAACGATCCCTTCGCCGCGGCCATAGGTAACATTAGTGCTTGAATAAGCCATATTAATCCGGTCAGCTAAAGCAACGTCCTTGCCTTGTAAAGTTTCATCACTCTTATCAACTGGTACAGATTCACCCGTTAAGGCCGACTCTTCAATCTTTAAGCTGTGAGCACTGTTTAAGCGCAAATCAGCGGGAACTACATCACCAGCTTCAAGTAATACAATATCACCTGGAACTAGTTCAGTACTTGGAATCTCTAAAATCGCATCCCCCCGGCGCACGTGTGCACTCGGCGTGGCCATTTCCTTTAAGGCATCAATTGCTGCTTCAGAACGGGCTTCTTGAATCACACCCAAGATAGCGTTCAAAATAACCACGATCATAATAATGGCGGCATCGGTCCATTCATGGGCAACGACCCCACTTAAAATGGCAGCGACGATTAAGACGATAATCATAAAGTCTTTAAACTGGTCAACAAAGCGCATGAACATGCTCTTCTTCTTTTTCGCAGCTAAAGTATTAGCGCCGTACTCCGCTAATCTCTTTTTGGCTTCATCATTCGACAAACCAGAACTAATTGAAGTCTTTAATTCTTCAACTACTTCGGCACTTGTCTGCGCGTAATAGTTCTTAGCCAAAATAATTTCCCCCTTCTAACAAAAAAGAGACTCATATGCTTGTAGCACATAAGTCTCACAAATTAAGATAAGCCCAGAAGCCTTCTATTACTTCGATTGTTGAGCTTATCGCAAGCAAAATGCTGTTACTCCCTTATGACAAGTTTATTATAAGAAAGTTTGCAGCGTTTAACAAGTTTTAGCGAATGATTATTTCTTGTAAAAGTCATCAAAGACAGTGACTGGCAAATGACGCTTGTGTTCACTCTTCTTCCACAATTTTTCGATTTGTTCTGCTGCCTTGTCACTAACATCCTTACCTTCAAGGTAGTCATCAATTTCTTGGTAAGTAACACCTAAAGCCACTTCGTCAGGTAAGTCTGGCTTTTCTTCTTCAAGATCAGCTGTTGGAGCCTTTTCATAAAGGTGAGCTGGACAGCCAAGTTCCTTCAAGAGCATCTTACCTTGCCGCTTGTCTAAACGGAATAATGGGGTCAAGTCAGCTGCACCATCACCAAACTTAGTGTAAAAGCCGCTAAAGTTTTCAGCTGCATGGTCAGTTCCCACTACTGCACCTTGGTTAGCTCCAGCAATGGCATATTGCACGACCATTCTTTGGCGGGCCTTAATGTTACCTTTGTTAAAGTCGGTGATCTTTTGCCCAGTAGCTTCAACGACTTTCACCATGGCATCAACGGGTTCTTTAATGTTAACGATCAAATCTTGATCAGGCTTTTGGAAAGCGACTGCATCAGCGGCATCACTTGCATCCGCTTGTACACCATATGGCAAACGCACGGCGATGAATTGGTAAGAATCATCACCAGTTTCTTCACGCATTTCTTCAATAGCCATTTGGCAAAGCTTACCAGTTAAAGTAGAGTCTTGACCACCAGAAATCCCTAAGACGTAGGACTTGAGGAAGGGATTAGCCTTCAAGTAATCCTTTAAGAAATCAATTGAACGTCTGATTTCTTTTTTAGGATCAATTTCAGGTAAAACATGTTCATAAGCAATAATTTTCTTTTGTAATTCTCTCATCGACCAATGCTTCTTTCTCTAATCTTGCGACGAATGTCTTGAATTAAATTCATTTTGCTTTCGTACAAATCTTGGGACAAATCAACTGGATATTCTTGTGGGTTCAAGCTGCGCTTGTATTCATCCCATAACCCATCAAGGTTGTTAGCCACAAACTTTTTAATCTCATCTAAACTTGGTTGCTTGTAAACTAACTCGCCATCCTTGAAAATATCATGCAGTAATGGAATAGCAGTGTAGTCTGTTACCACCTTGTTGATGTAAGTGTATTGTGGGTGGAACATGAACAAGGCGTCAAACTTACGTGGGTCTTCTGTGTCACGTGATACCCAGTCGCCTTCGTTCTTCTTAGCGGTATTAGCGCTAATCCGCCAAACTTGCTTCTTCCCTGGGGTTGACACCTTAATGGCGTTAGAAGAAATCTTCAAAGTGTCCCGCATGGCATGAACTTCATCTTCAATGGCCACTAACTTGTAAACCGCACCTAAGGCTGGTTGATCATAAGCGGTGATGTACTTGGTTCCGATACCCCAGACATCAATCTTAGCGCCTTGCATCTTCAAGTTAGTGATGGTGTATTCATCCAAGTCATTTGAAGCAAAAATTTTCGCATCAGGATAACCAGCATCATCAAGTTCTTTACGAACTTGCTTAGAAATATAGGCCATGTCTCCGGAATCAATTCTTACCCCTAAGAAATTAATCTTGTCACCCATTTCGTTAGCAACTTTGATAGCGTTTGGTACCCCGCTACGGACCGTGTCGTAAGTATCAACTAAGAAAACACAGTTCTTGTGGGTTTCCGCATAAGCCTTGAAGGCATCATATTCACTACCAAAGGCTTCAACTAAGGCATGGGCGTGGGTACCAGAAATTGGAATTCCAAATAACTTACCAGCCCGGACATTACTAGTTGAGTCAAAACCACCAATATAAGCTGCTCTAGCACCCCAGATGGCCGCGTCCGTTTCTTGGGCCCGACGAGAACCAAATTCCATCAAGCCATCATCTTGTACAGCTAACTTAATTCTGGCTGCTTTAGTAGCCAGTAAGGTTTGGAAGTTGATGATGTTCAAAATGGTCGTTTCTACTAATTGAGCTTGGGCAAGTGGACCTTCAACTTGCAAAATTGGTTCATTAGCAAAAACCAATTCCCCTTCCTTCATAGAACGGATATTGAGCTTTAACTTGAAGTTGCGCAAATAATCGATAAAGTCGTCATCATAATCTTGCGTTTCCTTTAGGTATTGCAAGTCACTTTCTTTAAATTTCAAATTCTGTAAATATTGAATGATGTGCTCTAAGCCGGCATAAACGGCATAACCGTTGCCAAAAGGCTCCGTACGATAAAAAGCTTCAAAAACGGCATTGCGGTCAGCAATCCCCTTCTTGAAGTAAGTGTACATCATATTAATTTCGTATAAATCTGTATGTAAAGCCAAAGAATCATCTTTATCTATTTGTTGATAAAACATTGTTTCCTCTCAAATCTTGCATAACAATTTGTTCTTTATTATAACGATCCCGAACCCTTTCGACAATGATTCTACTCTTATTTGAGCAAATTGCGATACACTTTCAAGATTTCTGTCAATTGATTCTTAATTGAGAAGTGACTAGCAACATATTTCTTCTCTCTAACGCCCATTGCTTCTAACTCGGCTGTTGGCATAGCAATCGCCTTCTTTAATTGGCTAGCAATTGAGTCAACATCCCCAGTCTTAGCGATAAAACCATGTTGGTCATCCGGAATCATCATGTGAATATCCCCAACATCAGTTGACAAGATTGGAATCTGGTTATCACTAGCTTCAAGTAAAACCAATGGGAAACTCTCTGAATAAGAAGTCAAAACCGCTAAATTCATCCGCCGGTACAAATTCTTTAATTGTTTTTGGGTCATAAAGCCGTGAAAAGTAACTTGCGGACTAAGATCAAACTGGCGAGCTAAGGCCTTGAGCGGCTCTAATTGACTACCATCACCAGCAATATACAAGCGGATATGCGAGTCATCAATTTTCTTAAGAGCCTTCAATAATAATTCTTGTCCCTTAATTTTTTCGGTCCGGGCCACGTTAACAATATTGAAGTACATGTGCTCATACTTAGCCGGAATCTCACTGTCATCATGGAAGAAAATCCCGTTGTAAATGACATGGACCCGTTCAGGCTTAACCCCAACTTGGTCAGTGATTAACTTGGCAAAGCGTTGCGTCACGGCAAAAACGCAGTCCGCTTTCTTTAAGGCACGTAAATTTAATTTGGTAAAAATTTTCCCTAAAAAGCCCCGTCCAGCAAAGTCCAAATAAGGATCTGAATGCACAGTAATACACCATTTGGCCTGCAATTTGTGATGAATTAAAGACAGAAATAAATTAGCTCTGGCTCCATGCGTATGTACTAAATCATAGTGGTGTTCATTAATAAAGGCCGTTAATTTCTTTAAACTAGCCAAATCATACCGACTTTGAGCGCCTAAGCAGTAAGTGGTAATGCCCGCTTCTCTAGCAGCTTTATCAACAGGGCCTTCTGCTAGAGTTAATAATTCGAAATCTTGCCCACTTAATTTAGCCTCAGTTAACAAGTTGATAATATGCGACAAACCGCCGCCGTTTTCTAAACCAGCATTAATATGCAAAACTTTCATTGCTTAATTAATTATTTCCTCTCTTTGCTTGGTGAACTTTTGCGACAAATCTTGGTAACACCATCATCCGCTTGAAGCGGGTAGGATTGGTGACTAAGCGGTAAAACCACTCCAAATGCGTCTTTTGAAAGGCTTCAGGCGCTCTTTTTACTTGCCCGCTGAAGACGTCAAAGCTGCCACCAACACCCATCATCAGCGCTGGCATTGCGTTCTGACGCAAAATTGACAAGAGATATTCTTGCTTAGGAAAGCCTAAGGCGGCAAAGACAAGATCAGGCTGCGTTCTTTGAATCCGGCGCGCAACTAAATCTAGATCTTCAGTAAAGTAGCCATCTTCAGCCCCTACTAAGTTGACATTGCTATACTCTTTAGCCACTTTAGCTTGCACGGCGTGAATGACACTTGGTTTAGCCCCAATTAAGTACACCCGTAACCCGCGCTCATTAGCAATCTTCATGAGCCACAAGAACAGATCATAGCCAGTCACCCGTTCAGGTAGGGGCGTCTTGAGCATCTTAGCTGCTTTCACAATGCCAATGCCGTCAGCGGTAATATAATCTGCATCTTCTTGCAATACTTTCAAGTAGCGGGGATTTTCATTGGCCGCCATTACAATTTCTGGATTTGCCGTGACGATAAAAGTCGATTCATGATCGTTTAACCGACTAATAAACTCATTTTGAAATTGATTAAATGTTTTATTATCAAAATTAACTCCTAAAACGTTCACTTTATCCATCTTTATACCTCGATCAATTAGCGTCTTTTCCTTTATTTTATCAAAAGCCTGCTATCTTGGGGCAAGTTTTCCCTTTTCTTAACTTATGGTATGATTGAAGCGTTAAATTTTAGGAGTAAATTATGAAAAAAGTTATTACTTATGGCACCTTTGACCTGCTTCATTATGGTCATGTTCGCTTATTAAAAAGAGCCAAGGAATTGGGCGACTACTTAATTGTGGGCTTATCAACGGATGAATTTAATGAATATAAAAAGCACAAGGAAGCTTATAACACTTACCCTGAGCGTAAATATATTCTGGAAGCGATTCGCTACGTCGACGAAGTCATCCCTGAAAAAGATTGGGATCAAAAGATTGACGATATCAAAAAATATGACATTGATACCTTTGTCATGGGTAGCGATTGGGAAGGAAAATTCGACTTCTTGAAGCCCTATTGTAAGGTAGTATACCTGCCGCGCACCCCAGGAATTTCAACCACCAAAATTAAAGAAGATTTGAAATAGCAAAAAATCCAAGTTGGCAATTAAGCTAACTTGGATTTTTTATACACTATCTCGGCATATTCTCAAGAAGTTTCTGACCACTTCTCATTTTTTACTTAGAAAAAGTAAATTCAAATCTTTCAGCGACATACCGCGCACGGGTGTATTCAAACGGGACCCCATCTGAAAATTCGGTGACTTGCCGTCTCGTAATTAAGGCTTCACCCTTCTTGGCATGCAATAAACGCGCATCGTTTTCACTGGCATTAGCGGCAGAAATGTATTCTGTTACCCGGCCAATGTGAGAACTATTCTTTTCCAAAGCATCATACAAGTGCGTTGAAATATCTTCTTTGGAAATATCTTCAATTAAGTGATAAGGAATCGTCACCACTTCGTGACAAATTGGGGTCTTATCCGCATAACGAATTCGTTCCATCCGCAAAACATCGACGTCTTGCTTTAAATGCAGCCGTTCTTTTTCTGATAAGGATGGCCGCCCAATTTGATAAGAAATTAGCTTACTTGAAGGGACTTGACCATTAGCTTTAGTAATCTCAGTAAAGGACATAATCCCCGACATCTTTTCCTGCACCTTTTGGTTAGCTACATAAGTCCCACTACCAAGACGGCGCTCTAGGATGCCTTCATCTTCCAAAGTCTTAATTGCCTGGCGCAAAGTCATCCGTGACACGCCAAACTTAACGGCTAATTGTCGTTCAGCTGGAATCCGATCGCCCACGCGATAAACATGATTTTCAATATCACGCTTAATTTGATTATGGATTTTGATATACATTGGTTCTTCCATGCGCTTAGCCCCCTCAAAGTGTCTTATCTTTATTATAAGCTAAATTGGTCTAGATTTCATCACACTTGGTGACCAAATTTCATGTATTATTTTCTTTTAGCGGTCCAATTAAGGCCATAGACATGAACATTTTTCGGCTTTTGACATTCAATTTCTAGACTGGTCTGATCTGAAGCTAACACATTACTGTTAAACTTGGCATTATCCTTAATGGCCAATTCTGAGCCATTTGCATTCAAAATCAAGTTATGGCCAGCTAAGTGAGCTTTCCCGTTCAAGGCGAGGAAATACTCGTAGTCCCCATTGCCATTGAAGCTCACCCGCGTAGCATCCGCTTCAACTTGGTCTTGGAAATCCGCATGACTAAGCACTTGGCAACCAGTCATGGTAATCCGGGCCTCGTTAATCGCAATTAAGCGATCTAAAGTGCAGTTCTGCAGAATGGCACGGGCTTTTTGATCAAAATAAATTCCGCCGTTAAAGCGTGAATTTACAATATTCACCCAGCAGTCATCACTAATATATAAAGCGGCATCATCAAAGGACTTCACCGTACTGTTAAGCATATTAAGCCAGGTTTGCCCATGTAAAATCATGTAGTCCAAACTGGAATTATTAATATCAACTTCCGCATTGGTCTTGGTAAAAGTATTAGTTGACCCGTGAATGTGTGAATTATTGATAATTGCGGTCCCCTTGCCTTCTAAAGCTAAGGCGCAATATTCTTCTGAAGGATAATCAATGACACTATCATTCATTTCCAAGCGAAAATCGGCGTTGGCAAACATCGAAACGGACCCATTAGTTACTTGCGTTGAATATAATTCAAGCGTCACCTTTCCGTTAGCAGCAATCGCAGCCGTATCCGTTCCTGCACCTTTAATTGAGCAATTTCGCAAACTTAAATAGCCATCTGTTTCTGTTGGTACAAACAAACTATTGTGATCAGTATTGGTATTAATGCATAGATTCTCCAAATTAACAAAGTGGCTATCTTCAGAGACAGTAAGATAGCCCAGAATTGTAGTATCTTCTGGACTAGCTCCCATTCCCTTGACGGTCACATCAGTTAATTTTAATCCTTGCGGCAATTCATAATAGCCTGGCTCAAGCAGAATGACATCATCAGCTTGCAGATCCTTTAAAGCTTCGTGCCAGCCGATTTCACTACCGCCAGCGCCGACTCTAATTATTCTCGCCATTAAATTATTTTCCCCTTTAAGTTAAATTAATCTATATCTGTTTTCTTTAGCTAAACCAATAGCCAATCTTCATTCCTTCATTAAAAAATAGCCAAAGAACACTCTTTAGCTATTTTACTGCTATTTAATTGTAACATTCCAATAGTATGCAACATTTCCATAAGGTGATAATTGGAAGCCTTTAATTTGTGGTTTCAGTAAGTAGGAAGCTCCTGCTTGGTAAAGCGGTGCCACAAAAGCGTCCTTAGTTACCAACTGTTGTTCTGCCTTAATTAAAGCATTCAGTCGCTTAGTAGGCTCAGTTGCATAAGAAGTTTGAGCTAAGTTAATTTGCTTCCAGAAGTTAGCGTTGTGATAATCTTGCTGTAAATTAAACAATCCACCCACCGTTAAGAAATCAAGTGGATCTTCATAACTTGGTTGCCAAGTACCGAAGACAAAGTCGTAGTTGTGCTGAGTGGTGTTACTCAAGCGTGACTTCAGCGGAATTGACCGGACCCGAATAGTTAAACCAGGTAAGTTCTTCATCAAGTTACTTTGAATGAATTCTCCGACACGTTTGGAATCATCGATATCAGAAGTTAACAATTCCAAGGTCATTTTCTTCTTACCAAGTTCTTTTTGAGCTTGTTTCCATTCAGCGCGGGCATCCTTGACGTTATAACTAACCATCTTCCCGGCCGCCTCACGGTAATCCTTCTTAGTTGAAGCATCAGTAATAAAGTCAGCAGCAACTTGACCGGTGGCCGGCTTACCAGCATGTAAAATTGTATCAACTAACTGCTTGCGGTTAATGGCTAAACTAATGGCGCGCCGCAAGTGAACGTTGCCAGTAGCTTTTCGCTTCAAGTTGAAAGTGATGTAGCCATTAGTTGGCGTAACTTTAGTATGGTAATCCTTGTTGTGTTCATATTCCTTGACGAAATCTGAAGACAAAGGCACATAATCTAAGCTGTTACTTCTAAACAAGTTAACCCCGGTATTGGTGGTTTGGATTACTTGAATATTCACACGCTTGATTTTGACTGACTTTTTATTCCAATATTTGGGATTCTTCTTTAAAGTCCATTTCAAGTTAGAACCGGTCCAACCATTAACAGTAAACGGCCCGTTATAAACTAAATTATCAGCACTAGTACCGTATTTACTACCAAGCTTCTTACCCACCTTAGTATCTTGAGGATAGAATTGTGCTCCTTCAAGAATTTGTGGCAAGTATGGGATTGGGTTAGCTAAAGTAACTTGGAGCTTGTACTTACCAAGAGCTTTAATCCCTAATGAAGATACAGGAGCTTTACCTTGAGTAATCTTCGTCCCATTCTTAATGATTGAGTAAGAATCACTGTCTAAAGAGGAATTCTTAGGATCAACCGTCCGTCTCCAACCAGTCACGTAGTCTTGTGCAACTACAGGATCACCATTCGACCATTTCGCATCCTTACGCAAAGTGTAAGTGTAAACTTTTTGATCTTTAGAACGGGTTACTTTGCTGGCTCCAGCTAGTTGGGGTTGATTCTTTTTATCAAAGCGGTACAAACCTTCCATGGAGTTCTGTAAAACTTCTGAACTGGTAGTATCACCATATTTGCTTGAGTCTAAAGTAGAAATTTCATTTGAAGTAGCTGTGTTCATGACTTGCTTATTACTTGAAGAAGTTGAAGAGTTGTTAGAGCAAGCTGCTAAAAAGGCTGCTCCTACTAAGACAAGTCCAGCTAAAAACTTTTCTCGTTTTCTCAAAATTATTCATCCTCCTTACTTACTAAATATAAGTATATTAAAAAATACGATAAACGCAACTAAAAAGATTAGAATAATATTTTTAAGCAAAACAAAAAGTTCTACGGAAAATCCATAGAACTTTTTATCGGGTTGGGTGTTCAAATAATTAGAACAATTGGGTTAGCTGGATTCGAACCAGCGCATGATGGTACCAAAAACCATTGCCTTACCACTTGGCTATAACCCATTCGATTGAACTTTTACTTGTTGTTCAATGTACCAGCTGAGAAAACTCAGCAATGGAGGAGGGTGGATTCGAACCGCCGAACTCAGGGAGAGCGGTTTTACAGACCGCCGCGTTTAGCCACTTCGCTACTCCTCCGTAACAGCACGTTTATTATGATAACGAAGTTCTAGGAAAAATGCAAGGGAAAAAAGCAAAAAAATTAAAAAAGAGCAGAAAATTGCTTCTGCTCTCTTCTAATTAATTATCATCAATGTTTTCTGCAATCTCCATTACAGAATTGTCGTGTTCGGAAACAGTAAAACCGACTATAGTTACGAACATGAATTAAGCGCTATGTGCTTTAATTCATGTTCTACACTATCTCGGTTTTACTCGAGAAGTTTCCTCACACTTCTTCTATCTAAAGTTAACAGTTCTTACATATTGACCCTTGCCAATTCTGTAGTAACGTTTACCGTTCTTGAATTTAACTGAGCCGCCGTAAGTTCTTACCTTCTTGCCCTTCTTCAAGACCTTCTTGTTAGCACGACGCTTTGAAGACTTGTAGATGTATGAACGACGCTTCAAAGTCCGCTTCTTGCCGTCAACGTTAGAAGCCTTGATGTAGTTGTCGCTGTTAGCGATCTTGTAGCACTTAGCACCGTTGATAGTAACTGCTTGGTCTTCAATAGTTACGCGCTTGTAAAGCTTGTAAGTATGACCTGCACGCTTACCGTCCTTAGTGTAAGCAGCTGCTGCGTGAAGCAAAGTAATCTTCTTAGTAGCAACTTCTGGCTTAGAATTTTCATCCTTGTTAGTGTTGTTGTCAGTAGCAACCTTGTCAAAGACGCTAGTTAAGACAAATTGGTTAGCACTAGCACCGTTGATGCGAGTGTATGAAACGTTGTTAACAACTACTGGGTTACCGAAGGTAGCAATTGAAGTACCAACGTTAATGATGTTAGTAGTTTGAGAAACAGTGTTACCGTTAATTGAGTAAACAACGGCTTGGGTGTTAACAGTCTTGTAAGTTGCGCCCTTTTCACCAACAGTTAAGTTGAAGGTTAAAGTTACGCCCTTGCCTGCTGGGTTAATAGCAGTCACAGTTACAGGGTATTGACCAGCAACTGCGGTGTTAACCTTTGAAGTGTCCACAGTCACAGCAATGGCATTCTTATCTGAAGCTGAAACTTGAGCAGTGAAAGCTTTTTGAATAGCAGCAGTGTCTACAGTACCGTTAACCTTAACGTAATTAAATGATGCGTTATCAGCTAAAGTAATGTTTTGAGTGTGATCGAACTTCTTACCATTGTAAGAAATTACTGGGTTTGCACTATAATCAGCTGGAGCGTCATAAGGAGTTACATTAACAGGCATAGTAATTGATTGGCTCAAGTTCTTGCCGTAGTTCAAAACTGCATTAACAGTGAATGAGTTAGCTGGCATGTTAAATGAACCATTAGCGTTTACAGAAATACCTGCTTGTGAGTTAAGAGCACCAGTGATTGCAATAGTCAAAGCTTGAGTGTTCCAAGCAACAGTATTCTTACCATCAGTAGTAATGCTGTACTTCTTAGTAATTGCATCAACAATTGCAGAAACAGTGTTAGCTTTAAGTGAAACTGAACCTGAAGTTACGCGGTTGTTACCTTCAACAAAGTATGGTGTACCTTCAACGTTTTCAGAATTTACTGGCTTAACAGCTTCCTTCTTTTCAGTCTTTTTAGTTGATTTACTGTTAGCTGTAGTCTTAGCACTTGCTGCTGCATTAACTGGCACAGCTGAAGCCACAACTGGTGACACAGCAAGCAAAGCTGCTGCAGCTAAACTAACGATTTTGATGTTCTTTTTCATAGATGAATTTTCCTCCTTAAACATCACTAAAGTGTCCTCATCATTATAAACCTTTTTATCAAAAGAATTTTCTTTTTTACTTTTTACGGAAAAATTTTAGAATAGAACTAACCAAAAGGATAAGGATGAACAAAAATGACAGGAATTTATCGCAGCGTCTTTGATATTATCGGCCCCGTAATGATCGGACCTTCCAGCTCACACACAGCTGGCGCCGTGGCAATCGGCCAAGAAGGTAATAAATTATTCGGTGGCATCCCCAAGAAGGTGACCGTCCACTATTACGATTCCTTCGCTAAGACCCACCGTGGCCACGGAACTGACTACGCGATTGCAGCTGGCATCTTAGGTTTCAAGACTGATGATCCACGCGTGCCTGACGCCCCAGAAATTGCCCGCAAGCAAGGCGTGGATATCCGCTTCGTTGAAGAAGACGGTCCAAGTCCCATCGACCACCCGAATACAGCGATCTTGGACATGTCTGACGGTGAGAAAAAGATTCAGCTCTCCGGCTGCTCGATTGGCGGAGGCGCGATTGAAATCCGGCAACTCAAACTGCATGGCCTCACCATCACCCCGTCTGGTCCCTTGCCTATCATCCTGTCCATTAATCATGGTCAAGAATTAACTGACGAAATTCCGGTCGATCTCTTCTTGCAAAAACACGCTCCTTACAATATTAAGCGAGCTTATCACAACGACTCATGTTATATTTATGAATATGACTTGAAGAATTATTTGCAAGATAAATTAATCCAAGAAATTAAAACCAAGTTTCCCAATGTTATTTGTTTATAAGAAGAAAAATTATGTATCAACACATTAAAGAAATTGTGGCCGCGGCCCAAAAAGAGCACAAAGCCCTTTCTGAATTAATTATTGAACAAGAATGCCAAACTTCTGGCCTACCAAGAGAAGTCATTTGGCAAAAGATGAAATATAACCTCTCCACTATGAAGCAAGCGGTGGAAAAAGGTGAAAGCGGCGATGGCGTCTATTCTAAAACTGGCTTAACCGGTGGTGAAGCCATCAAGATCAAGAATTATCGACAAAAGCACCAAACTCTGTCAGGCGATATTATGATGCAAGCCGTTGAAAACGCCGTTGCCACTAATGAAGTTAATGCGGCCATGGGCACTATCTGTGCGACCCCAACAGCTGGCTCATCTGGGACCTTGCCTGGCGTACTATTCATGCTCAAGAAACGCTTAGACTTGACTGAGGAGCAAATGATTCGCTTTCTCTTCACGGCTGGTGGCTTTGGCATGGTGATCGCTAATAATGCGGAAATTGCCGGGGCAACTGGTGGCTGCCAAGCTGAAGTTGGCAGTGCGTCAGGGATGGGCGCCGCCGCTGCAGTCGAAGCGGCTGGTGGCAGTCCTGAACAAAGTGCGCAAGCCTTATCCATCGCTATCTCTAACCTGCTCGGCTTAGTCTGCGATCCAATTGCAGGGTTAGTAGAAGTGCCATGCGTTAAGAGAAACGCCATCGGTGCGGGGAATGCCTTAATCGCCGCTGATATGGCCTTAGCTGGCTGCACCAGCGTCATCCCTCCCGACGAATGTATCATTGCCTTAAAAGAAGTTGGTCACAGCATGCCTGCTGCTCTAAGAGAAACTGGAATGGGCGGCTTAGCTGGGACCCCAACTGGCCAAGCAATTAAGACAAAGATTTTTGGTAAGGATGCTTAATCATGCGTGAAGCAAAAGTAATTAAAGATGATATCATTAATCATCTAGCCCAAGTAATTGACCCGGAATTAGGCATTGATGTGGTTAATTTAGGTTTGATCTACGGCATTGACCTGGATAAAGATGGGATCTGTTTGATCAACATGACCCTCACCACGCCAGGCTGTCCGCTAGTTAACACCTTAGAGATGCGGATCAAGGCAGAACTGAAAAAAGTTCCAGAAATTAAGAACGTGGATGTTGAATACGTTTGGTATCCGGTCTGGACGCCAGATAAGATTAGTGAGGCTGGTAAGATTGCCTTAGGAATTATGTAGAAAATAAAAGTGAAAATATCGAAAAATAGCCATTGTTCAAACTAATGAGCAATGACTATTTTTGATTTAGCAATTTAATTAACTTTGCATGTTTAATAAACGATCCGCATTCTCTTCTAGCGCTTGCCGACGTTTACCATACATCATCCAAACGGTGAACAGTAATGGTACGCCAACAATTAAGATTAAGTTGAGGTAGTCCGTCATCCAGTCATCAAATGACCAACCAGCTGAATTCCAACCAGTTTGCAAATTAATCAGATAATCCATTAAGAAGTGGAACATCATTGGTAACCAGAGTTTACCGGTGTAGAGGTAAAGGACGGCCCAGAGAAAGCCGCTGCCCATGACGCCGATGACTTGGGCAAAGACGGCTTGGGCTGTCTCGCCGTTCCAGCCGAAGTTGGATAAATGGGACAAACCGAAGATAATTCCTGAGGCATAGACTGCCAAAGGTACACGGTAGTTGCGATCATATCTGAAACCCCAGAGAAAAACGACGATCATCAGGTAGCGTTGGGTTTCCTCTAAGATTCCTGGCTCTAAGGCATTGGTGAAATTAAGAATGGTGAAGGAACTGGCCTTGATGTCACAGCTATAGGCAAAAAAGACGCTTGATATGCTCTTGTCATAGGTGTTGAAGGAATTGTAGCACAAATCAATTAAGGCCATGACTAACAGGGCGATTAAAACTGATTTTTGGAAATGGGGCTTTTGACGAATTTCAAACTTGGGTTGAAGCGGTTGAACCAGGCGTAACTTAGACAGCAAGCAATGAATAATAGTGCAAAAGCGGCGATCACTCCTTGAGCGGTGACGGAATGAAGTAAACGGAAATGTTTGCTTACCATGAGGGATTCGTCGGGACCGTATTGTTGGTCAAGTAAAATCACAGCAAATAAAGCGAGATACCAGTGGCGCAAATTACCGGCGTAGAGCACAGCTAGTGGCAATAAGAGCACTAGATAAGCAATCCAGAGTAGAATTACCCAGAGTACTTCGAGGCTGCGGAAATTCAGTAAGAGAAAGTTTCCGATTTCGAGCCAAATAGAGCAGAAGAATTCGCTGAACAGAGCCAGATTGATCCAGCGAGCGAGTTCAAAATTGCTTGAGTCTGGTTGATCATGTTTGATTTGGACATAGAAATTGAGGCCCACGATGAGGATTAGCATTACTAATTGAATTAGGTTGGTAATGCGATCGCTATTATCTGTAAAGGTTTGGATGGCAGCGACTAAGACAGCGATGATCAGTTGCAGGTCAAAGATTTGCTGCCAGCGCTTGCGTGGTAGAATTACTTTTTTCATTTTTCAGATACTCCCTTTTCTTTTGTTTTCTCATTATAGGAGTTTGAGCTGAAAAATAAAA
Organism: Lactobacillus xujianguonis; assembly: GCF_004009905.1. Classification (GTDB taxonomy): domain Bacteria; phylum Bacillota; class Bacilli; order Lactobacillales; family Lactobacillaceae; genus Lactobacillus; species Lactobacillus xujianguonis. The sequence goes on along the minus strand of NZ_ML136885.1, from coordinate 2,272 downwards.
TATTTTTTGGGCAAAAAAAGACGGTGCCGAAGCATCGTCTTTTCGTTATTTAGATTCTACTTTTTAATAGAAGTTTACAGCCTTGATGTAACGCTTATTGTTGTTTCTGCAGCCTTCAATTCTGTAGTACTTTTTACCGTTCTTAAATCTCATTTGTGGACCATAAGTAGTTACGGTTTGACCTCTGTACATCTTACCAGTACCTGGAGTACGACGGTATGATGACCAATAAATGTAAGCATTGTGACGTAAAGTACGTTGGTTACCAGTAATGTTAGTTACACGAACGTATTCATTCTTGTTAGCTACCTTGTAGTAAGTCTTACCGTTAATAGTTACTACTTCTGGAACATATTGAATGTCATTGTAGGCATAGTACATGTGACCTAAGTAGTTACCATTCTTATCATAAGCTCTTGAATCCACCATTACAGCATGAGTTGCAACGTTAGTATCACCTGCTGGAGTAGCTGGCTTAGTTAAGTCTGAAGTCTTTACCCAAATATTGCTTTTTGCAGCATCAGCTTTAGACTTAGTTGAAACTTGTGAGTATGATACATTGTTAATTGTCTTTGTACCATCAGCAACATAAACTTCATCACCTGTCTTAAAGGTAGTTGAACCTGGGAAGACATTGATTCCATAGATGTTGTAAGTAGAAATAGGGCCATTACCATAGATAGGTCGCTTTGCACTTGAAGCGATTAAGACAGTATATGTAACACTAGTAGTTTTTTGGGTTAAACCAGTAGCAGTTAGAGTTACATGGTAATAACGTCCTTCTTCTGAAGTATTAACATCATTGGAAGTTACGCTTAAAATGGCAGGAGTTGCAATCTTATCAGTTTGTTGAGCATTAATCTTAACTTCTTCACCATTAGTGTTATAGAAGTCAGTTGGTGTAAAATTAGCGCCCTTAGCAACTTGGAAAACAGAGTCGTTAGTTAATGTTGTAGTAGTACCGTTAAGAGTATACTTAATAACTGGATTGCTAGTAGTATCTGGAGTAGTAGTTGAAGCAGAAAATACAATAGGAATTTGAATTTCTGCACCATTACTTGTAAGTGATAAATTGAATTCTGAATTTGGTAAACTCTTAATTACATCAGTCTTATTCTTTGCAGTATCAAATACTACGCCGCTTGATTGCAAACGTTGCTTAAGAACTGAAGTATTAACTTTACTGTACCAGAATCAACATTGTTCTTGTGATAAACAATAGATAACTTTTGAATTTGGTTTACAACATCGGATACTGTATCTCCGACTTTAATTGAAATAGTAGTTCTAGCAACATTCTTACTTGGGGCGTTAGCATCTGGCTTACCAAATACATAGCCTCCAAATGAGAAGTATGGGCCATCAGCTGGCTTACTAGTTTGTGTATTACTACTATTAGTGTTTGATGGCTTAACTTCAACGCTAACATTACTGTTAATATCAGCCTTAACAACAGCACTGCCAGCAGCAGGAATCACACCTGTAGCTACAGGAGCGACAGCTAACAATGCAGCAGCAGCCATACTAATAATTCTTGTCTTTTTTCTCATAATATGTGGTCTTTCCTTTCTGGATAAAAACTCAGTACGATAAATAATAAGTTTCATACCTCATTACTTATTGTGAATTTTTTATACCATGTAACCAACTCGTTCCAAAAAATAACGTTTAAACAAATCCATGAGTTGGTACGCAATTTTCAGTTTAAACACTTTCAAATTGCACTACTAACTATACACTACTGATGTTAAGCTGTAATTACTGGACTATTACAGGTAAGTGTCAAAGTTTTTGCGGTTACTCAAAAACCATTAGTCTGACCTTAATTTCTTAATAATTTATGTGATTTAACATCCGATTGAATTTACTTAAATAGCTGCCACCAACTACTGCTGCTGTTAAGGCTCCGTGTTGAATACCGGTATGGATTTCGTGACGGATTCTCAAACTATCTCTAGCTGCGGCTTGTAATTTCTTACGGTCTAAGCTAATTAGTTTGCTCGTTTCAAAATCACTGTTGAGCCATTCTTCTAAGTCTCCATTCTTGATGCAAGTTAGAATTCGAAGCATTCCTTCGGCACCAGCTTCAGACCAATATTTGCCTTGGCCTTTAACGCGATAAGTATACTTACGGTGATTACTTTCACAACTACCAATTGCCTTGGTAACTTTTAAATCACGCATTTTGAACGGCTTAATATCGTTCCAGCGGCGATCAATATAGCTGCGTAGCCGCGTTAAATGCTCGTGGTTTTGCGGCGTATCTAGTTCA
>NZ_ML136884.1 GCF_004009905.1 Lactobacillus xujianguonis | reverse complement strand
GAAAAGAGTGCGGTGGCGATAGCAAGAAGGATACACCCGTTCCCATGCCGAACACGGAAGTTAAGCTTCTTAACGCCGAGAGTAGTTGGTGGGAGACTGCCTGCGAGGGTAGGTAGCTGCCGTGCTCTTTTTTTAATATTCCGGCTTAGCTCAGTTGGTAGAGCGCTTGACTGTTAATCAAGATGTCGTCAGTTCGAGTCTGACAGCCGGAGCTAAATGGAGTCTTGTCCGAGTGGCTTAAGGAGCATGATTGGAAATCATGTATACTGGTTTAAATCTGTATCGAGGGTTCAAATCCCTCAGACTCCGTTGAACTGAATAACCCAGTTCAGAAGTTGGAGGATTAGCTCAGCTGGGAGAGCATCTGCCTTACAAGCAGGAGGTCACAGGTTCGAACCCTGTATCCTCCATAATCAGAGAGGATCTATGTGATCCTCTTTTTTTTGTTTTAGTGAAAATAGAGCGAGAAATGAAAAGAAATATAATCAGACCCCTTTTATTATTTAGTTTGATTGCTATGTGTGGAATTAGTTTGTCTAGTTGTTCTACAAAATTTGAAGAAAATACTCGACATCATCAACCCAACATCGTAACCTCGACAAATATTTATGCGAATTTAGCAAAGTAAGTTGTGGGAAAATACGGTAAGGTTACAGCAATTATTGCAAATGGCGATCTTGATCCGCACGACTTCGAACCAACAGCGGCTTCAGCCAAAGCGGTAGCAGCTGCCAATGTTGTAATTGCCAATGGTTTAGTTTATGATTCATGGATGAATAATTTAGCGCGTGCCAATGATATGCAAGTGACTGAGGTAGGCGAAAAGCTGTTACATTTAAAGAAAGGCAATAATCCTCATATCTGGTATGATCTTACAATGCCAAAAAGATATGTAAATTACATTGCCTACCGAGCAGGTAAGATTGCCCCGAAACATCGAATCTATTATCAGGAGCGTGCCCAAGAATATATTGCAAAAATAAACAAGTTGCAAAAAATGACTAAGAAGATTGATGGTCATAAGGAAAAGCCAGTCTTTGTGAGTGAACCGGTTTTTGATTATGCCTTAAAAGCTTATCATTTTAGAATTGGTGATCATGAATTTGAAGAAGCAGTTGAAAATGAAACTGATCCTAGCGCACAAAGTGTTTATCGGATGCAACAAATGATCAAAAAGAAACAGATTTCTTTCTTTGTTAATAATACGCAAGCCTCTAGCTCAACTGTTAATGGTTTTGTTATGTTAGCACAAAAAAATGACATTCCGATTGTCAATGTCAGAGAAACAATGCCAAATGGCGTTAGCTATTATCAGTGGATGAAAGCGAATTACCAAAAAATATTCAAACTTTTTCAGAAATAAGCTTGCATTTTGTTTCATTTCCTGTATACTAGTTATTGTTCTTGGTTATGAGACATATGACCCGTTGGTCAAGTGGTTAAGACACGGCCCTTTCACGGCCGTAACATGGGTTCAAATCCCGTACGGGTCACACATGGAGGATTAGCTCAGCTGGGAGAGCATCTGCCTTACAAGCAGGAGGTCACAGGTTCGAGCCCTGTATCCTCCATCGTTCTAAGACTACCGGTTCTCGGTAGTCTTTTTTTATGCCAATGTGCAAGAACGAAAGTTTTTTATTTTATCGGTTCAAGTCCTGATAGGATTCACTTTCGAGTGAAGATGCCTTGTAACCGAATAGCTATTGTCTATATAGGGGGACTATTATGGAAAGACGTTTGTTTACTTCAGAATCAGTTTCTGAAGGACACCCAGATAAGGTTGCTGATCAGATTTCAGATGCCATTCTCGATGCGATGCTTGAAAAAGATCCTAATTCACACGTTGCTTGTGAGACGATTGTCACAACAGGTATGGTTTTTGTTTTTGGTGAAATCTCAACTAGCGCATATGTTGATATTCAAGATGTAGTACGGAAGACCATCTTACGAATTGGTTATGATCGCCCAGAGTTAGGTTTTGATGGTAACAATTGTGCGGTCATGGTTGATATTGATGAACAATCACCTGATATTGCCGGTGGTGTTGATCATTCACTTGAAACAAGAGAAAACAAGTCTGATCAAGATGAATTAGATCAAATTGGTGCTGGGGATCAAGGTTTGATGTTTGGTTTTGCCATTAAAGAAACACCAGAATTAATGCCATTGCCAATTTCACTTGCCCACCGCTTAATGCGGCGGGTTGCAAGTCTGAGAAAAGATCATACTTTAGACTGGCTTCGTCCGGATGCTAAGGCCCAAGTAACAGTTGAATATGATGAAAACAATAATCCATTATGTGTGGACACAGTTGTTATTTCAACTCAAACAGATGCTGAAGTATCTAATGAAGAAATTCACCGAGCAATGATTGACTTAGTAATTAAAGAAGTCATTCCAGCTCGTTATCTGGATGATCAGACTAAGTACTTAATCAACCCATCTGGTCGCTTTGTTATTGGTGGACCAAAGGGTGATTCAGGGTTAACTGGCCGGAAGATTATTGTTGATACGTATGGTGGCTATGCTCGTCACGGTGGTGGTGCCTTCTCCGGTAAGGATCCAACAAAGGTCGACCGCTCTGCTTCATATGCAGCTCGTTATGTTGCTAAAAACATTGTAGCTGCTGGCTTAGCTTACCGCTGTGAAGTTCAATTAGCTTATGCGATTGGGGTTGCCCACCCAGTATCAATTATGATTGATACGGCTAGTACCGGTAAAGTTGATGATGAAGTCTTAACTGATGCCGTACGGCATGTTTTTGATCTTCGTCCAGCCGGCATTATTAAAATGCTAGATTTGCGGCGGCCAATCTATGAACAAACAGCCGCTTATGGTCACTTTGGTAGAACTGATATTGATTTACCATGGGAAAGAACCGATAAAACAGATGATTTGCTTAGCTATGTTAAAAAGCATCAATAGAAATTAAAAGTAGGAGTATGCGATGAAAAAAACAAACGTGTCACTTGTCACGCTTGCAATTTTTATGACCACTTTTATGACTGCGATTGAAGGGACAATCGTTTCCACAGCGATGCCAACGATTGTTTCTGATTTAAACGGGTTGGAAATTATGAACTGGGTTGTTTCAATTTTCCTGCTGATGACCGCAGTTTCCACTCCTTTATATGGAAAACTGGCAGATAGCATTGGGCGAAAGCCGGTTTTTTTGTTTGGAATTGCTTTATTTGTAGTGGGATCTTCGCTTTGCGGAATATCCCAAAATATGTATGAGTTAATTATTTTTAGAGTAATTCAGGGTTTAGGCTCAGGAGCGGTACAACCAGTAGCGATCACAATTATTGCAGACTTATATCAATTAGAAAAAAGGGCTAAAATGCTGGGTTTAAATTCCGGCTTTTGGGGTGTTGCTTCAGTAATTGCGCCTCTTTTGGGAGGATTTATTGTGCAACATTTGTCTTGGCACTGGGTCTTTTACATCAATGTGCCGATTGGAATTATTGCCTTTTTGCTGGTAGTCTTTTTCTTAAGAGAACCGCATCATCAATCAAATTCAAAACTTGATTTGCAAGGAACCGTCTGGTTAATTATTTTTTTGCTTTCATTAATGATCTTCTTACAAGAATTAGGCAGTAGTGTTAATCCGCTAATAATGGTTGGCTTAGCCGTTTTAATGCTCTTGGCATTAGTTCTCTTCTTCAAAGTAGAAAAACGGGTTCAGGATCCAATTATGCCGTTAAAGATGCAAAAAAATCGTGAGTTCTCAATTATTAACCTGATTACCTTGTTAATTTCTGGGGTAGTTATTGGTTTTGAATTCTATATTCCAACCTGGATGCAGGGGATTAATGGAACTAATGCGTCTTTAGCAGGATTTGCGGTAACACCTAGTTCATTAATGTGGATCGTTGGTTCTTTCCTTATCGGTTGGATGTTAGGTAGATGGGGCATTAAACGGACTTATGACTACATGTTAGTTGTCTTGGTCTTAGCTGATTTAGTGTTAATCTTTGTGCCAATTTATACTTCATTCTGGGTATTCTGTGTGGTCGCTGCCTTTAATGGGACCGCGTTTGGGGCAATTGTTACTGCCTCACAAGTTCGTTCCCAAGTCTTGGTAAGTCGAGATGAGATTGGGGTCGCTACTAGTTTTAATACTTTGATGAAATATCTAGGGCAGACGATGATGGTTTCAGTTTATGGTATTACTTTTAACACCATTATTGCCCACAAATTAAGTAGCCATCCAGCTTTGACGCAAGGAATGATGAATAAGATCGTTTCAGCGGCCAATGTTAAATATTTACCGGCCCATTTAGTTCCTCAATTGCGGCAAGTATTGCTTAGCGGGCTAAAAGGTGTTTACGTCGTGTCTTTAATCGTTATTATCTTGTCAATTGTCTTTAACCAATTTTATCAGGATAAAAAATTAAAAAATAAAGCATAAAAAAATATCTTCAAGTCGTCAAAACTTGAAGATGTTTTTTATGCCCTTTGTTCCATTAATTTAACTTCAATGTAATAGTGGTAGAGGAAGGAATAACCTAATAATACAAAGGTGATTCCTTCGAGCCAGCCGCCAAAAACATCGGATGGGTAATGGACATGGACGAAGATTCTTGTATAACCGATTAGCAATGGGAACAAGGCCCAAATGATAATTAATAAAGTTTTCCAGAATTTATTTTTGATTAACAAAATGGTTAACACAATCAAAATTCCAAATAAAGCAGCACTCCCAACTGAGTGACCTGATGGAAAACTAAAGCCGTCCGCATATACTAAATGATGTACTGCTGGGCGAGCCCGCTCAACTGCATGTTTGATAACCCAGTTATATCCATTAGCCGCAATCATGGTCCCCGCTGTGAACCAGGCGTATGGATATTGCTTAAACACAATCAAAATAATAAATAGAATAATCGTTTCAATTAGAATTGTGCTGGTATTACCCAGATTGGTAAAGGTCTTAGCAAAAGCAACATTTGCCGGATCATTATTACATACCAAGTTGATAATTGTTTTATCAAAATTTTGGATGAACTCCGCGTTACTTGATACTAAGACGGCCCAGGCGGCGTAAATTAACGTAAAGATTGCTCCCGCCCAAAGCGTATCTCGTGGTGGTCGTTTTGTATTAATCAAAAGAAACTCCCTTCTTGTATTTTTTAGCATTTGTGGTAAATTATAATCATTATCCATTAGAAAATAAAGGTCAGGAAGTAGTAACAAAGAGATTTTTCCAGAGAGAGACCGGGCGCTGTGAGGTCTTAAAATTTATTTGTGAACTTGTCCTGCATTGACAAACCTATCGTTTTGCCATCCGCGTTAAGGAGCAATAAGGGTCACACTTTGATGTGGAACTTAGGTGGTACCGCGATTATTTCGTCCTATGATTATTAGAATCATAGGACTTTTTTGTTAGGAAGGAAAAAATATGTACAATCACAAAGTTGTCGAAAAGAAATGGCAAGAGTATTGGGCAAAGCATGATACTTTTAAGACGGGTACGGATCCCAAGAAGAAAAATTACTATGCCTTAGACATGTTCCCATTTCCATCTGGCAAAGGTCTGCACGTAGGTCACCCAGAAGGCTATACTGCAACTGATATTGTGTCACGCATGAAGCGGGCACAAGGTTATAATGTGTTACACCCAATGGGTTGGGATGCATTTGGCTTGCCAACAGAACAATATGCTTTGAAGACTGGTGAAGATCCAGCTAAAGTTACTAAGGAAAATATTGCTAACTTTAAGAAACAATTGAATAAGTTAGGCTTTTCTTATGATTGGGACCGTGAAATCACAACTAGTGATCCTAACTATTACAAGTGGACCCAATGGGTTTTTGAGCAAATGTACAAAAAGGGCTTGGCTTATGAAGCTGAAGTTCCAGTTAACTGGTCACCAGATCTTGGTACAGTTGTTGCAAACGAAGAAGTAATTGATGGTAAGACTGAACGTGGTGGTTACCCAGTTTACCGCCGGAATATGAAGCAATGGATGCTTAAGATGACCGCTTATGCTGATCGTTTGCTTGAAGACTTAGATGACTTAGATTGGCCAGAACCAGTTAAAGAAATGCAACGTAACTGGATTGGCCGCTCAGAAGGTGCACAAGTTACTTTTAAAGTCGTTGATAGTGATCAGACTTTTGACGTCTTTACTACTCGTTCAGATACTTTATTTGGTGTGAGCTACACAGTCTTAGCTCCAGAAAGTAAATTAGTTCAAGAAATTACCACTCCTGAACAAAAGGAAGCTGTACAAGCATACATCAAGAAGATTGAATCTAAGTCAGATCTAGAAAGAACTGACTTAAACAAGGATAAGACTGGTGTCTTCACTGGTGCTTATGCGATCAATCCGGTTAATGGCAAAAAAGTGCCAATTTGGATTTCTGATTATGTTTTAGCAAGCTATGGTACTGGTGCCGTCATGGCTGTTCCTGCTCATGATGATCGTGACTATGCTTTTGCTAAAAAGTTTGATTTGCCAATTAACCGTGTAATTGAAGGCGGAGATCTTGAAAAAGAAGCCTTCACTGGTGACGGTAAGCATATTAATTCAGACTTTTTAGACGGTTTAAACAATGAAGAAGCTAAGAAGCGCATGATTGAATGGTTAGAAGATCATAATTGTGGTAAGAAGAAGGTTAACTACAAGCTTCGTGACTGGGACTTCAGTCGTCAACGTTACTGGGGTGAACCAATTCCAGTTATTCACTGGGAAGATGGCACTACTTCTTTAGTACCAGAAGATCAATTACCATTGCGTTTACCTCATGCAACTAATATCAAGCCATCTGGTACGCCAGAATCACCACTTGCTAACTTAACTGATTGGGTTAACGTCGTTGATGAAAATGGCCGCAAGGGTAAACGTGAAACCAACACGATGCCTAACTGGGCTGGGTCAAGTTGGTACTACTTACGTTATGTTGATCCACACAATGATCAAGAATTAGCTGACTATGACTTACTTAAAAAGTGGTTGCCAGTTGACCTTTACATTGGTGGGGCAGAACACGCAGTTCGTCACCTGCTTTATGCTAGATTCTGGCATAAGGTCCTTTACGACTTGGGTGTTGTTCCAACCAAGGAACCATTCCAACGTTTGTACAACCAAGGATTGATCTTAAAGAACCACGAAAAGATGTCTAAGTCTAAAGGTAACGTGGTTAACCCAGACGAAGTGATTGATGAATACGGTGCAGACTCACTCAGAATGTACGAAATGTTCATGGGTCCATTGGATGCTTCAATTGACTGGGATGACAACGGTCCAGCTTCAACTAAGAAGTTCTTAGACCGGGTATGGCGCTTATTTGTCAATGATCTTGATCTTAAAGCAATTCCTCAAGAAAAAATTGTGGATAAAAACGATGGGGAACTTGATAAGGTTTACGCCGAAACAGTTAAGAAGGTTACCGAAGACTTTGATGCTTTGCACTTTAACACGGCTATTAGTCAAATGATGGTCTTTATTAACGCAGCGCAAAAGGCAAAATCAATTCCACGTGAATACGCAGAAGGTTTTGTTAAGTTGTTAGCCCCAGTTGCTCCACACATGATGGAAGAAATCTGGCAAGTCTTTGGTCATGATGAATCAATTACTTACGCTAAGTGGCCAGAATACGATCCAGCTAAGTTAGTTGAATCAACGTTTGTAATTATGGTTCAAGTTAACGGTAAGCTTCGTGGTAAATTCCAGGCAGCTAAGGATGCTGACCGGGATGCCGTTCAAAAAGAAGCAATGGCTTTACCACACGTTCAAAAGTTCTTGGAAGGTAAAGACGTGAAGAAAGTTATTGTGATTCCTAACAAGATCGTTAATATCGTTGCTAAATAAGTTTAATTTTTCCTAAAAATATTCATAATTTTGCCTTTTAGAGGGATGAATGTTTCAAAATAGACTAGTTGACGTTTGAGTTTTAGGGAAATTAAATGGAAAAAAATGAAAGCAATTTAGAAAGTAATAACACACAAGAAACCTTTATTAAGGGTTCGGCTTGGATGACTTTTGGTTCGATTGCTTCCCGAATTTTAGGTGCGCTATATATTATTCCTTGGTATGCCTGGATGGGGAGCTATGGCAATATTGCCAATGCCTTAACCGCCAGAAGTTATAATATTTATAGTATTTTTATCTTAATCTCAACTGCCGGAATACCTGGAGCGATTGCTAAACAAGTGGCCAAGTATAATGCCATGAATGAATATGGCATTGGGCGCAAATTGTTTAGAAAAGGGCTCTTGTTGATGACGATCTTGGGCGTGATTTCAGCGATGATCATGTATTTTGCCGCGCCGCTGCTCGCGTCAAATGGGAGTCAAAGCGATCCAAGACAAGTTGCAGTCATGCGGAGTTTGTCTTATGCGATTTTGATTATTCCAATACTGAGTATCATGCGCGGGTATTTCCAAGGTTATGCCGATATGATGCCGAGTGCGATGTCGCAGTTTGTTGAACAGTTTGCCCGCGTTGTGTGGATGTTGTTAACAGCGTTTGTAATTATGCAAATGCAACATGGCTCGTATGTGCATGCGGTAATTCAATCAAATTTGGCTGCGGCAGTGGGAGCGATCTTTGGGATTGCAATTTTAGTCTGGTTCTTATTAAGTAGGAGAAAGCATTTAGATTACTTAATTCGTAATTCGAATAATCAGGTGCAAGTTTCAACTAGTGATTTGTTTGTGGAAATCATTGAGCAAGCAATTCCGTTTATCATTATTGATGCCGGAATCCAACTTTTCTACTTAGTTGACCAATACACGTTCCACCCAATGATTGCTAGCTTGGTCAATGTAACTTCAGACACCATTGAAGGTTGGTATGCTTTGTTCTCATTGAATGCCAACAAGCTGATTATGATTATCGTTTCTTTAGCAAGTGCGATGGCGGTAACAGCTATTCCGCTGCTTTCAGCAGCTCATACCCAAAAGGACTATCGCAGTATTTCTAAGCAAATTGGTAATACTTTAGACTTGTTCTTGTTTGTCATGATTCCTGCTTCCTTTGGGATGGCTGGGATTGCGACGCCAATTTACACTGTCTTTTACAGTTACGATCCTTTGGGCTCCCAAGTACTATATTTATCAGCCTTTACGGCGATTAGTTTAGGACTATTTACGGTTTTAATGGCGATCTTGCAAGGTTTGTCAGAAAATAGTCTAGCAATTAAATACTTGGTCTTGGGACTTATTATTAAGATTGTTTTGCAATATCCGATGATTTATCTCTTTAAGGTTTACGGGCCACTAGTAGCAACTAATGTAGGGATGTTAGGGATTATTTTCCTTGCGATCAAGCATTTGGAAGTTACTTATGCCTTTAATTTAGGACGGACCGGCCGGCGCTTTATTGGGATTACCGCCTTTTCAATTGCGATGTTTGCCGTGGTTGAGTTAGTCGTTAAGTTTGGTGGTAAGATTTTATCACCAGAACGGCGCTTTAGTGCTTTAGCTTTAGTTATCGTGGCAGTAGTTGCTGGGGTACTTGTCTATGGTGCTTTGACCTTGAAGACGCAGTTATTGCAAAAGATTTTAGGAAATAAGGCAACCCAGCTCTTGCATAAATTACATTTGAATTAGAGCAGAAAAAACGTCTGAGAAAATTTTCTCAGGCGTTTTTGTCATATTCAATTTTTCAAATAGTTATCTAAAGTTTGGCAAACTTAAGATGAACACACCAATTAATTCTAAGGCGAGAAATGTACCGCCAATTGCCCATGTTGTCATCATAAAGACCATCTTCTTTTCTATTAAATCGTGACCCCTTACGCCTTTAATATAGCATAACTTTACCCAAAAATAAAGCGCTTACATTTAAAAAGATGGAAAAGAGCTTAGGAAACTTTTCCCAAGCTCTTCACGCCCCTGCCAAGGAAGTTCATTATACCAAAATACATAAGTAAAAGTTATGGCTGGTCAGTATTAATCGATATTTTTCAAGTAACCGTAAACTAGCTAAAATTAGAATAAGAAAAACGAAAGAGGTTAAAGCGATGACAAAAAATGAAGCAGAAGTAAAAAATAGTGTGTTTGGCTTTGGGGCTGCAAACGATGCCTATGCTAAATACTTTGTGGGTAAAAGCTATTTGAACGGATTAGCCAATAGTGATCTGGCAGCAGCTAATGTAGCTAACGTGACCTTTGAACCAGGCTGCCGCAATAATTGGCATGAACACGAAGATGTCCAAATCTTAATTGCAGTTGCTGGTGAAGGATGGTACCAAGAAGAAGGCAAGCCAGCACAAAAAATGGTGCCCGGTGATGTAGTAATCGTTAATCCGCACACCAAGCATTGGCATGGTGCTAGCAAGGATTCTTGGTTTGCTCATTTAGCCATTATGGTAGGCAAGGGTAAGACTACTTGGTATGATCCGGTTAGTGATGAAGAATATAACAAATTAGGATAAGTTAAAGATCGTGTCCAGAGGAATAATTCTCTGGGCATTTTTATTTTCTAAAGGTAAGATTAACTAATAATGAGTAGCAAGGTATAAGTGTTAACATATAGTATTAAAAGGACTAGAATAACTTTATAGGTTAATATCAGGATCACCAAGAATATTAGCTAAGACTCAAACATAACAGGATGAAATAGAGCTAGTAATTTATTAACTTTTATTATTGAATACTGACGAGTAAGCACTAATATTTTAAGAAGTTTAGTGAAAATATTAAAAAACACTACGCTATATCCTGATGGAGCGGTTATTTTAAGTTGAAGAAAGTGAAAATAATTGCTTATAATATATGAATGCTGGGAATTTAGATAAGATAGAAAGTTTAAGGACTTGAAGATTAATGGGAAAATTTACAGAGATGTTTAAAAAACGCAAGGCGGTTGTCGCCTTTATCGATTTAGATGAAAAAAATAAAATTATTGCTAGTTCCGGTGATTTAGAGGGTAAATACCAAGATGTAATTGCTTATGATCCACAAAAGTAAATTGCGGAACTAGAAAAGCAAGGATATAGTTTAGTGAAAAACGGCTTCAGGGTTAATGGCAAGACACCAGTTTATGGTGAAGGGGATGCGACTTATGACATTAGCTTTAAGCATCGGATTAAGACTGTAGATGCAGAGCATCCAGAATTTGGCTTTACTAAGGAAGACATGTCTAAAAAAGTTAAGCAAACAGTTCACTTTGAAGGTGGTTCTGCTGCTAGTGTAGCTGATGATGTAAAAGAAATTACTTTTACTCGGACATTTGAAGTTGATGAAGTAACCAAAAAAGTAGTTCATGCTTCAGATTGGCAACCAGCTAGTCAAAGCTTTATGTTGATTGCTGCCCCAACTTTGCCTGGTTTTGTTCCAGATCAAACCGTAGTTGGGGGTCAAGCAGTTACTGCTGATTCAGAAGATCAAACTTTTACAATTAACTATGAAGTTAACCGCAAGCCATCAATTAAGAAACAGACTGCTAAAGTAATGTTTGTTGATGTTGCTGATCAAAATGCAGTTGTTGACCAAGTAGAGTTAACTGGTGAGCCAAATGCTCCAGTTGATTATGATCCAAGTAAGAAAATTGCTGAATTAACTAAAATAGGTTATGTGTTAGTTGATAATCCATTTAGTAAGAGTGATATTAAGTTCTTCAGTAACTTGGATGGTTATGTGCCAGTTTTTGTCATTACTTTGAAGAATACAAAAGTTGCAGTCAATAGTGAACATCCACTTGACGGTGTGCCAGCTGACAAGTATGAAAAGACGGCTGCTTTTGTGGTTAACTTCAAAGGCACGGGGCAAATTGTTCCAGAAGGTGAATATGATACTCCTTGGACAACTGATTTAGATAATTATCAAGCAGTTAAAGTACCAGTGGTTGCTGGGTATCATACTAATGTTAGTGAAGTTAAGCCAGAGGCAGTTCGCCAAGTTGATCAAGTAGAAAATGTCACTTACCAAGCTAATGGCCGGATTGTACCAATTGATGAAAATGGTAATCTGATTCCAGAAGCACCTCAACCACAATTTAAGACAGATAAGAATGATCCAACTAAGGTGGTAACTGAAGCAATTGTGCCTGATCTTAAAGGCTACACTCATGATGAAATGACAGTTACCCCAGCTGATCCAGGTGCCGATTTAAGAGTTGTTTACAAGGCAAAAGATGACAACAATGTTTGGGTAGTGAAGACTGGCCGGCATAATAATGCTGTTCCAACCGAACCGCAGCAAACAACTCCGGCTGCTCCAGCTGTAACTCCAGCTCCAGAACAAGTAGCAGCTGGTCAAGCTAACCAAGAAACTGCAGTGTCTGAATACGAAAGTAATGTGGGTAAGCACCAAATTGCCTTTGTTAACTTTATCGACTTAGATAATGATGGGATGCAATAAACTTCATCTGGCCCATTAATTGGGGATCCAGGTGACAGTATTAATGACTTATACAGTACTGAAATTCCATTGAAGGTCATTAAACAAGCTGGTTATGAAGTTGTCTTTGATACCTTTGATAAGCGCGGAGTAATTCAACGCTGTGATAATAATAAGCTTATGACACAGATCTTTACAATTGGTGTTCGTCGCGTTAGAAAGTAATATATAAACGAAAAAGTCCGAGAAAAAATATTTTTTCTCGGACTTTTTTATTAGATTCTGTTCAAACAAAAAAACTGCTTAAGCTTTCAGCAATACAAACTTAAGCAGCCTTTGTGAAAATACAGATACAAATATAATAATTAGTAGGATTGGCTACTAATAAGCTAATCACGGTGTGATCTCTTCCACCACCCATATTGTACACTAAATACAGAAAAACGTAAATAAAAGAGAAAAGTTAAAATTCAGTAATTTTTACTAATGATGTGATTAATGTTTTTGGACTATAGTTTCTGTGTAAAATAGCTTATCATAGCATAAGAATAGTAGTTACACAAAATACAGATTTATAATTGCTGAAAAGCAAAAGATGAAAGCGATTGAGGCGTAAAAGTATAAATAGTAATTATGTTTCACTAGCTGTGAATATGTATTTTTTGTACAAAAACTTATAATGGGTTATCATTTAGGTAATGGCAAATATGTAATTGAAAAAAGAAGGATGGGCAAATGAAGAAAAATAAATTATTTACAGCTTTATTAGCAGTAAGTTTATTAGGCGGAACCGGTGCAGCATTAGTTAACGCTAATAACCAACCAGTTCAAGCTGCCACTAAGAAAGCCAAGAAGACCTATAAATATGGTCGTGCAGTTGTAAGAGCTAATGCTCCAGCTTATACTGCAAAATTCGACAAGAATGTAACCAAGGTAACTAAGGTTGTTAGATATAAGACTAACGGTAAGAAAGCTTACATGAGAGCTAAGACTTTCAGTATTGCTTTCTACTTCAACTATAAGGGCACTAAGTACTACTGCCTTAAGGGTTCAGCTTTAACTGTTAAGGCTAAGGATGCTAAGTTAACTAGAAAGGCACCTTCATTCAAGAAGTCAGTTGTTTACAAGAACGCTAGAAAGATCGAAGCTGAAAATGCAGCTAAGAAGGCTAAGGCAAATGAATGGCAATCAAAGCTTGATGCTATTACTGACCAAATGAAGAGCTACTCAGCAAAGACTAATGATGGTGCTTCTTACGTTGAAGTTAATAGCGACGGTAAGACTTCACAAGATATTCAAAAGATGCCTATTGGTACAGAATTAACTGTTATTTACAAGATCCCAGGTATTTTCTCTAATGGTGGCAATAAGGCAGACGGTTATTTTGCAATTACTAAGGATGATAAGCGTGTCGTAGTTGCTGCAAGCCAAGTATCATTAGACGATTCAAATGCTAAAGTCTTAACTCAAGATGAATACTCAAACTTAAGTAAGCAACTTGAAAGCACTAAGAAAGAAGCTTACAAGGACTTAGGCATTAAGGATAATAATTAAACATATTTTGTCGCATTAAAAAGGACTCAGCAAAATTGCTGAGCCTTTTTCTTATAATTATTCTTTTCTAAAACTGCCATCCATTGTGTTGTCGCGACTATCAGCGTCGGGCATCACAATTGCGGCAACAATGTAAAGTATTAATCCCGGGAAGAAACCAGAGAAAATAATAATTGCTGCCCCAACAATTCTCACAATGGCTGGATCCCAGTCAAAGTAGTTGGCAATTCCGCCTAACACGCCACTAACAATTTTATTTTGTGATTTAGTCAATCTCTTTTTCATATCAATCACCTCATATCGTATTTTAATTATACTGCTAAAGATATGATGAGACAACAAAAAGACTAGTCTTCCGACTAGCCTTAACTAATGCCCCGAAAAAGATTCGAACTTTCACTCAGTCACCTGAACAGCGACCTGAACGCTGCGCGTCTGCCAATTCCGCCATCGGGGCAGAGTTATCTGGAACTCACTAATAATCATACCAAATATTTGGTAAAATGTAATCATAAAACTTTAGAATTAAACGATAATTCATTTAAGGAAGTATTTTATCAATGAAAAAACAATTTCATTTCAAACGAAAATTAACAGTTCTTTTGGCTGCAGTGTCTCTTGCCGCTGCTACTGGTTTTAGCGCACCAGTTCAAGCCAGTTCATTAAACACCTATAAGCAAGATCAATTACAGTTAAATGTTAAGTCAGCCATTGCTATTGATAGTCAAACTGGTCAAGTCTTATATGCCAAAGACGCAGAAAAGACTTTACCAATTGCCTCAATGACCAAGCTTGTAACAGTTTATTTAACTTTAAACGCGATTAAAAACCATAAGTTAACATGGGATCAAAAAGTTCAACCAACTAAGGCGATCGTTAAAGTAGCTAATAATCCTGATTATTCCAATGTGCCGTTAAAGATGGGGCATTCTTATACCATTAAGCAACTTTATCAAGCAACTTTAATTGAATCAGCAAATGGGGCAGCGATGTTACTTGGTCAAACCATTGCTGGTTCACAGAAAAACTTTGTCAATTTGATGCGCGAACAGGTAAAGAAGTGGGGCATTAATGATGCTCAGCTTTACACTGCTTGTGGCTTACCTAATGGTAGTCTAGGTAAAGATGCTTATCCAGGCGTAAGTAAAGATGCAGAAAATACTATGTCTGCTAAAGATATGGCGATCGTTGGTCAAAAATTACTTGATGATTTCCCATTTGTTTTAAACACCACTAAGATTGCTCATTTAACTTTTAAAGATGGCAACTCTAAGACTAAAATGGCTAACTTCAATTGGATGCTTAAGGGCTTATCACAATATGATCCTAGCTTACAAGTTGACGGTTTGAAGACTGGAACTACCGACGCAGCTGGGGCTTGTTTTATCGGAACGATTAATCACCGCGGCGGCCGCATTATTACTGTGGTAATGGGAGCACGCCACCGTGATGGTACCGATCCAGCTCGTTTTGAACAAACCAAAAAGTTAATGCACTGGCTCTTTAGCAAATATCAACCAGTAATCTTGCAAAAAGGTTTAACCTTCAAGCATGCCCGTACAATTCACGTAACTGATGGTAAAAATCTTGAAACCAACGTTGGCTTAAAACAAGCAACGACAATTTGGAATCCGGTTGATGGTCAAGCAGTTAGCGCTAGTTTGACTAAGAAAACAATTAATGCCCCAATTAAGAAGGGGCAAACTGTTAGTGAATTCAAATTTAAGTCTGGCAATGAAAAATTAGTTTCATTAACTCAGCCTAAAGGGATGCAAGCTCAAGCCAAAGCCTTAAGTGGCAATGAACAAATCAACATTTTTGTCAAAATTTGGCGCTGGCTCACTGGGGTAAAGTAGAATGCCAACAGAAATTAGTGAAAAGATTTTAAGTGAAGTCATCAAAACGAGAAAAAGTGCCACACATAAGGGTAACTATGGCCGAATCTTATTAATCGGTGGTAGTGATAATTATGGTGGAGCAATTATTATGGCAACTGAGGGTGCCATTAATGTGGGCGCCGGCTTAACCGCAGTGGCGACGCATTCAGTTAATCTGACAGCGTTACATGCGCGGGATCCCGAAGCAATGTTTATTGATTGGCATGATAAGGGTTTACCAGCTTTGATTAAAAAGATGGATGTTATTGTTTGCGGACCAGGTTTAGGGATGAGCACGATGGCTCAGCAACTACTCAAGATCCTGAAAGAAAATGTCACAGCTAAACAAACCGTGGTTCTTGATGCCAGTGCCCTTGATTTAGTTGCCCAAGATAAAAATTTCTTACCAAGTAATGCCGGTCATCTGGTTTTAACCCCACATCAAATGGAATGGCAAAGAGTCAGTCAATTACGAATTCCGTTTCAAACCGATCAAGCCAATTTAACTGCGCTTAAGCAATTAGTGCCTCAAGGCAATGTCACCTTAATTTTGAAATCGAATCATACTCACGTTTATGGTGAAGATGGAAGTGTCTTTATCAATCCAATTGGTAATCCAGGAATGGCTACTGGTGGAATGGGTGATACTTTGGCTGGAATTGTCGGTGGGATGATTGCCCAATTTGGACCGGATTTAAAGACCATCCTTGCAGCTGTCTATTTACATTCTTATGCTGGTGATCAGTTGTATGAGGACAATTATGTCGTTAAGCCAACTGCGCTTTCTCAAAGTTTGCCTAAAATCATGAAAAAGTATGCGACTTCACTTGAAAAATGTTAAAATTTTAACAGATAAAAAAGATATTTTTAGTTATCCACAATTGGTTGACAGTTAGTGGAAAACCGATAGGTGAGATAGTGCATGAAGAAAAAAATTCCAGTAATTTTAACTGTAATAGCTTTTATTTTAATATTAGTTGGTTTGGCAAAAATGTGTAATCCAACCACTTCTCATCAAGATCAAGCCCAAGAAACCAAAGTTAAGCCCAAGAAAAAACACCTTAGTGTTGCCGAAGCAGCCCGGCCCTATCCAGATCCAAAAGACCTGCGTCCGGCAGGCAGCTGGAATAAAACGAGTGAGAAGAAAAAATATCCTAAGTTAGGCAAGGCCAAGGACTTGGTTTTACGCGTCTCTTTAAAAGGCAATCGCGTTTATGTGATTAAGCGCGGACACGTAGTTTATACGATGCTTGCTAGTGGTGGAGTTTACAAGAACGGTAAATCTGATACGCCAACTGGTACTTTTGAAATTAAAGAAGGTCGCGGCGATAGTTTCTTTAACCAAGGTTTAAATGAAGGGGCCAATAATTGGGTTAGTTGGGATCCAGATGATGCTAATGTTTATTTATTCCACTCCGTTCCAACTAAGGCCGATGGCACTTACAACATGAAAGAAGCTAAAAAGCTTGGCAAAACCCAAGGCTCCCATGGCTGCATTCGTTTAAGTGTGCCTGATTCTAGATGGCTGATGGAAAATGTTCCTGTCGGCACTAAAGTAATAATTGAAGATGAATAGTAGCCATTAAGTGTTTTTCCTGCTATAATCAATTGCGTCAACAGATTAAAAGTAGTAATTATTTGCTGTTCTTAGCGAGTCTATGTTGGTGTGAGATAGATAACAGGGAATAATGAAGGCGTGTTTAATCTTTAAAAATCGATCATTAAATAAGCGGATACTTTGTATCAATTAGAGTGGTACCGCGGGTAAGAACTCGTCTCTTTCTACAGGTAATGTAGGAAGAGACTTTTTTTATGAAAGGAAATACCATGGACTTTAAAAAAGAAGTAGTTGACTTAATTGCTAGTCAAGTTGATTTACCAAAAGAAAAAATCGCTGCCTTAGTTGAACGTCCTAAGAATGCCAAGATGGGTGACTATGCTTTTCCATGTTTTATTTTGGCTAAAACTTTGCACAAGAACCCAGCTGAAAATGCAAGTGGCATTGCTGAAAAGTTAAGTAGTGATGACTTTGCAAGTATTAAGGCAGTTGGCCCTTACGTTAATTTTGCCATTGATCATGAAAAGTTAGTTTCTTTGACTTTGAAGGATGTTTTGAGCCAAAAGAACCATTACGGTGATCAAAAATTGGGTGAAGGAAATGTTCCAATCGATATGTCTTCTCCTAACATTGCTAAGCCAATGTCAATGGGCCACCTTCGTTCAACTGTAATTGGTAATTCCATTGCTAAGACGATGGAAAAAGTAGGTTATACTCCAATTAAGATTAATTATCTTGGTGACTATGGTACCCAATTTGGTAAGTTGATTGCTGCTTACAAGCACTGGGGTAATGAAGAAGACGTTAAGAAAGATCCAATCATGAATCTTTTCCATTACTATGTTCGTTTCCACAAGGAAGCTGAAACAAACCCTGAACTTGATGATGAAGGTCGTGAATGGTTCAAGAAGCTTGAAGATGGAGATCCAGAAGCAGTTAAATTGTGGAAATGGTTCCGTGAAGTTTCACTTGAAGACTTCAAACGCATCTACAAGGAATTAGGCGTCAGCTTTGACTCTTACAATGGTGAAGCCTTCTTCAATGACAAGATGCAACCAGTGATTGACGAATTGAAGGAAAAAGGTTTGCTTCATGAATCACGTGGTGCCCAAGTTGTTGACATGGGACCTGATGAAAATCCAGCTATTATTGTTAAATCCGATGGGACTTCAATTTACTTGACCCGTGACTTGGCAGCTGCTGAATGGCGGATGAAGGAATACAACTTCGTTAAGATGCTTTACGTTGTCGGTAACGAACAAGCACAACACTTTGTTGAACTTAAGACTGTGCTCAAGAAGATGGGTTATGATTGGTCTGATGAAATTCACCACGTACCATTTGGTTTAATTACTCAAGGCGGAAAGAAGTTATCCACTAGAAAGGGTAATGTGGTCTTCCTTGATCAAGTATTGAAGGATGCCGTTTCTCTTGCTAAGAAGCAAATCGAAGAAAAGAACCCTGAGCTTGAAAACCAAGATCAAGTTGCTCATGATGTTGGTGTTGGTGCAGTTATTTTCCATGACTTAAAGAATGACCGTTTAGACAACTTTGACTTTGACCTCGAAGAAGTTGTGCGCTTTGAAGGGGATACTGGTCCTTACGTTCAATACACTAATGCTCGTGCTCAAAGTGTCTTACGTAAAGCTGCTGCCATGGGGGAAAAGCCAAGTGATAGTGACTTTGCCTTAGATGATGAATGGGCTTTTGCTGTAGCTAAAGACTTAGCAGACTTCCCAAGAATTATTGCCAGAAGTGCTGACAAGTTTGAACCATCGGTCATTGCTAAGTTTGCGCTTGATTTAGCCAAGAAATTTAATAAATACTATGCAAACGTGAAGATCTTAACTAAGGATGATCAGATCGGCGCTCGTCTGGCCTTAGTTCAAGCAACTTCAATTGTTCTGACTGAAGCACTTAGACTCTTGGGTGTCAATGCTCCTAAGGAAATGTAGTTGAAAAATAATGAAAATTAAAAAATAACGCTTACATTTTGTGAAAGATTGTTCATAATCCCATAATTAGGGTACAATATGCATGTAAGATATTTAGGAGGTATTTTTAATGGCTTATTTTGATAACGGTAACGAAATCTTTAAAGAAGCTCGTAAGCACCACTACGCTGTAGGTGCCTACAACACTAACAACTTGGAATGGACTCGTGCAGAATTACGTGCTGCCGAAGAAACTAGAACTCCATTACTTATCCAAGTTTCTACTGGTGCTGCTAAGTACATGGGTGGTTACAAGTTCGTTAAGGACATGGTAGCTGACCAAATGGATTCAATGAACATCTCAGTTCCAGTTATCTTGAACTTGGACCACGGTGACTTTGAATCAGCTAAGGAATGTATTGCTCTTGGTTACTCATCAGTTATGTTTGATGGTCACAAGCTTTCAACTGAAGAAAACTTGGCTAAGACTAAGGAAATCATTAAGTTAGCTCACGAACGTGGTATTTCTGTTGAAGCTGAAATCGGTAAGATTGGTGAAAACCAAGGTGCCGATGGCGGTGAATTAGCTTCTGTTGAAGACGCTAAGAAGTTCGTTGCTGCTGGTGTTGACAAGCTTGCTTGTGGTATTGGTAACATCCACGGTGTTTACCCAGAAGGCTGGAAAGGCTTGAACTTCGACCGTTTGAAGGAAATTGCTGAAGCTGTTCCTAACACTCCACTTGTACTTCACGGTGGTTCAGGTATTCCTGAAGACCAAGTTAAGAAGGCTATTTCACTTGGTATCGCTAAGGTTAACATTAACACTGAATTCCAATTAGCATTCCAAAAAGCTACTCGTGAATACATCGAAGCTAACAAGGACCTTGACAAGGCTAACAAGGGTTACGACCCACGTAAGTTGTTATTGCCAGGTACTGAAGCAATCACTGCAGCTATGAAGGAAATGATCGGTTGGTTAGGTACTAAGACTATCGATGAAGAAATCAAAGATGCTTCATTCGACCGTTCATCATTAAACGAAGAGTAATCATTTGATTATTAATTAAGATAAAGTCTAGCGATTTTGCTAGGCTTTATTTTTTTGTCTAAAATTTGGTAAATATGCTGGCAAAATGGGGTAAATTTAATAAGTTTGATTTTAGAATATGAATACGTGAAAATACTTAGGGAATAGTTTCTTATTATGAATAAAAAACGATTACTTATTATTGCTTGTACTCTTTTAGTACTTATAAAAGCAGGAATTGGCATTACATGGTTTATCAAAACTCACTGTGACACCAGTGTTGTTGCTCGGATTCAAACCGTAAAACATGATGAGGAGAATGCAGCTAAGACTAAAAAGATTTCGAATTATGATGTGCTTGCCAATAGAAATATTAAAAAGATTCATGGTAAACATAAATTTAAAGAAGCTGAAAAGATCAAGTTCGATGCTCGCAAAGTTGAGCGCGTTTTTGATACGTATATTAAAAACCAAACTGTTCATTTTAAATTAGTAAAAAAAGTTCCATTGTATGATCAAAATAAGCGTAGAGTTAATGATAATAACTATTGGAAAATGCTTAAGTGTTTTACAAGAAAAGTTCACACGAATGTTACTGAGCTGACTTTATTTAAAATAGATGGTCATTATTATATCTTTACGCAGATAAATCAATGGATTTTGGATCCCAGCGAGCTTTACGAATATAGTCCACAGTCAGATAATTTGAAAAAGCTGTGTGAGTTAGACAATAAAGACGTTGTTAATATTAATCGCTAAATTAATTATTATTGCTTTGTACAATGAGGATAACAATGTTTAACAAAAAACAAAACCAAGAACTTTCACCAGATATCATGGCATTTAAAAATGCGCTTGAAGAAGTTAGATTTACACCTGAGGTTGAACATGATGCTGAGTTGATTGAAATTTTTGATGAAGCAATTGACAAAGCAGAAAAAGGTGAGGCTGTTCAAACAATTTACGGTAGATTAAGTTACCAAATTACTGAGTATATTCAAACTCACCATTTTAAAGCTCCAAAACCAGTTAGTGATTTTATTCATGGCAGTAAACGAAGTATTTTGAGTGGTTTAACTTCGGTACCGGTATCTTGGAATACGGTTCATTAATATTAAGAATACTAGACCTCTAAACGAAATAAGTGGGAAATCATGTTACTTTGTGGTAGCATGATTTTTTGTATGATGAGCTAAAGAATATAAATTAGAAAATCACTTTAATTGAGGGATGCAAAGATGCAAGAACTTAAACTTGAATTAACCGATCATGTATGGCCATTAACTTACATTGATCATGATCGAAAGATTGTACGAGCCATTGTCTTTGATAAGGAGAAGAATTTCTATTTTGTTACATCTCAGCGTGATGATGAGTTTGGTAAAGTTACTTTGATCGAAATTTCTGGTGGTGGCGTTGAAGCTGGAGAAGATTTAGAATCTGCCCTTAAACGTGAATTAAAAGACGAATTAGGTGCACAAGTAAAAATTATCACCAAAATTGGTGTGGTAAGTGACTATTATAATGTCATTCATCGGCATAACCTCAATAACTATTATCTTGTTCAAGCTTTGTCTTTTGGCGAGAAGCATTTAACTAAGGACGAACAAGAAAAGTTTCATTTATCAACTGTCAAATTGAGTTATCAAGAAGCCGAAAAAGCATATGAAAGAGCTACTCAGGATAAACTAGGAAAATTGATTACGGCAAGAGAATTGCCAATTTTAAGAAGAGCCAAAGAATTGTTGGACAGTAATCATGCGTGAAATTCCAATTAAACAAGCAAAATCATTAATGAAGCAACTATTGAAAAGTAAAGAGCAAAGAAAAGTCGTCCTATTAACCAAAAAGAAAGATCGATCATTAACTATTGAAGTCAATGGCCAGCAAATGAAGTTAACCGAGCAAGGCTATTAGAATGCGGAAACTGTTTTCCCACTTGCTGACAATGTGGCTAAACATGCACTAAATGCCGCTTTTAAACGTGAATTTCCTCGTAGTCATCAGGTTTATGTAAGTCAAAGTGAATAAGTAAGATAGCATCCCTTGCATGGGATGCTTTTTTTACGTTATGATATTTATGCAAGAATAATGTAAAGTAAACTTTACATTGACTGAGCTGAGTTTTACAATGTGGATGAAATAAAGAAATAGAAAAGAGTGAGAAGAAATGAATTTCACGGCATTAGGAATTATATTTGGCATAGCACTGGTTGTAATAATTGGCATTACCGGTATTAGTTCTCACACTAAAAAATATGATGAACGGCAAGATGTAATTCGCAATCGTGGCTATAAGTACGGCTATTTTACTTTGTTAATTACTTCATTAGTAGCTTTTTGCCTACAAGAAACTAGCTTTTATGCCGCTAATAAATCAACTATTTACCTTGCCACTATTTTTTTGAGTGTTTTAGTAGTTAGTGTATATGATATCTTGCATGGTGCCTATTTTGCTTTTAATGAAAAAAGCAAAAAATCATCTAGTTGGTTAGCTTTAATAGCTGGCATATTATTAGGCATTAGCGGTTGGAATGATAGAATCTTTCCAACGATAATGATGGGATCTTATTTAGTGATTATTGGTGCTTTAAGCTTGTTAATGATGTGGCGCGAAAGCAGGAAGCAAGAATGAAGAACCTTAGAATGAAAGCTGCGCGTGCTGGTAAAGATTGGTCACAGGAACAATTAGCTAAGAAAGTAGATGTTTCAAGACAGACTATTTCAGCAATTGAAAAAGGAAATTATAATCCTTCGGTTAATTTGTGTATCAAAATTTGTAAAGCACTAGGTAAGACTCTGGATGATTTATTTTGGCCAGAATAAAAGTGCTTATTAGAAAGGATATAGATCATGAGCAAATACAATCAATTATGGCAATATCTTAAGAACAACAAGAGTGGCGATTTTGAACTCTCTTTTGATGAAATCGCAAAATTTGGCAACGTGCCCCTCGCTCACTCTTTCTTACGTTACAAGAAGGAATTACCTGAGTACGGCTTTGAAGTGAAAAAAATTTCCCTCAAAAATCAAACAGTTAAGTTTCATCAATTATAGAGGCAAGCATGGCTTACGATTTTAAAAAAGAAGAAAAGCAATTTTACCGTCCCGGCAAAAAGCCCGAGATTGTTGAAGTACCAACGATGACTTTCTTGGCAGTTCAAGGGCATGGGGATCCCAATCAGGTCGATAGCGATTACCAGCAGAAGTTACAATTGTTGTATAGTCTGGCTTACACGATTAAGATGAGTAAGATAGGCTCACACAGAATTCAAAATTATTTTGACTTTGTAGTGCCGCCGCTGGAAGGCTTTTGGTGGCAAGCTGGTGTTTCCGGAGTCGATTATGCCCATAAGGAGAAGTTTAATTTTATTTCTTGTATTCGGATGCCCGATTTTGTTACTCTTGAAGTTTTGGTTTGGGCTAAAGAGGAAGCTGCAGCTAAGAAGGGGTTAAATTTTGCTCCAGTTAAGTTACTGACAATGACAGAAGGTAAATGCGTCCAAATTATGCATCTTGGTGATTATGACGCTGAACCAGCCACAATTGCTAAAATGCATGACTTTATCAAGGCCAACAATTTAGCTTTAGACTTCTCAGAAAAGCGGCGACACCACGAAATCTACTTATCGAATCCACAACGGACTAAGCGAGAAAACTTAAAAACCATCATCCGCTTGCCTGTAAAGGAAAAATAGAAAAGAAGTTAGAACATGACTAAAAAAATTACGCCACGCTTAGTATTGGCGATTTTATCGGCAGGGATGCTGTCCTTTCTTGGGATCTTGGATGAAACTGCTACAACGGTAACTTTTCCCATCTTAACCAGAGAATTTGCCATTACAACTGATCAAGTACAATGGGTGAATACCTTAGTTTTGTTAGTCATTGCGACCATTGTGCCGATTAGCTCGCAGATCAGGTTAAGAATTCCGACCAAAAAGATCTTCATCCTGGGCGTTTCTTTGTTTACTTTGGGTTTAATTATCGATATCTTTTCACCACGCTTTGACCTATTATTGCTCGGAAGAGCTCTGCAAGGCGTTGGTACCGGGATTGGTTTACCGTTAATGTACAACATCATCTTAGCTGAAGTTCCTAAGGAAAAATTAGGCTTCATGATGGGGATCGGAACGATGATTACGGCCTGCGCTGTTGCCTTCGGACCAGTCTTTGGCGGTTTAATTACCGACGCACTGAATTGGCGCTGGATCTTTATTATTTCACTAGTACTAATGCTAGTCAGTTTGTTCACAGGTAGTTACTCGATCAAGCAGATCAACCCACTGAAAAAAGTCCGCCTTAAATATGGCCAATGGTTAACCTTAGCAATTAGTTTAGTCTGCTTAATGATTGGGTTTACCAGAATTGCTAAAGATCAGTTTTTCTCACTGCCAGTCCTAGGCTTTTTAGCCTTAGGAATTATTAGTTTATTAATTTGGTTGAAAATGTTCTGGTCTGATCAACAGGCATTGATTAAGCCACAACTATTTAAAAATCTTCGCTTTAGCATGCAACTAATTGCCTATTGTTTTGCCAAAATTGCAACCTTAGCACTCGGCTTCATTTTCCCAATCTATGTGCAAATGGTGAATCACGGCTCAGTTTCTTTAGCTGGTTGGATTACCTTCCCTGGCGCGATCGTTAATGCCGTGATGGCGGCAGTAGCTGGCAAGCTGTTAGATAAAAGAGGAGCGCGGCTGCCAATTATTGTTGGAGTGATTGCTAGTTTAGCAAGTTTAATTTTAATGAATGTGTTAGCGCCGCTTAGTAACTTAGCAATCGTCTTACTTTATGTCCTTTACTATGGTGGCTACGGCATGTGCTTTGGTAGCTTGATGACTAGTGGTTTGTTAACTATCGGTAAAGCTAACCATGCTGAGGGTAATGCCATTTTTAACACTTTACAGCAGTTTTCTGGTGCTTTGGGAACAGCTTTAGCAGGAACTTTAATTGCTTTAGCACACAAAAGCAAGCAGCTGGTAATAGCACGGCTATTGGCTCGAAATGGACCTTTATGGTGCTACTCATTTTGATTATTATTAATTTATTCTTGGCTTTGTTCTTTGTGCCGCAGAAAAAAGAATAAGATCGAAAAAATCGTTGATTGAAATTATTAGGATTCAATCAACGATTTTTTGCTTTTTATAAAGCAATTTTGTCTTCTGGTAATTTAACTCGTAATTTTTCAAAAGAAAAGGGCTTAATTAACGAGATTTCGTAAGCCTCAAGTGCTAGCTCTTCACCGGCAAATTCTGGATTATAAAGAGGATCTCCTACAATGGGGGTGCCCAAAGAGGCTAAGTGGACCCGGATTTGATGCGTTCGACCAGTTTCTAGGGTCAATTTAACAATCGCGGTCCCATCTTCATTTCTCTGTAAGACTTGATAGTGCGTTACGGCATGTAATCCGTTTGATGTGATCATTCTCTTTCTTTGATCAGCAGGATCTTGTCCAATTGCTCCATCAATCGTTCCTGCGTCTTTTAAGTTATCGGCATGATCAACTTTAGCTAAATAATCGCGATGAAAAATTTTACTGGTTAATTCACGATTTAAAATTGGCACGACTGCGGGATTTTTAGCTATTAATAATAAGCCACCAGTTAACATGTCGAGACGGTGCACAATGTAAGGTGCTTGACCAAGGTAAGTGGCACAGTCGTTTAAGGCCGTATCAGTTTCTTTTAAGTTGGGGTGAGTTTTTTGGCCCTTCTTTTTATTGATAATTAATAAATTGTCATCTTCATAGATAATATCTGGTGATTTTGCACTAGCCGGATAATCTTGTTGCTGGCTTTCGACTTGGTCAAGCGTGATTTCAATTTGATCTCCTGGAAGTACTGCTTCATTGAAATAGCGGTACTCACCATTAATTTTGATATTTTTTTCAATTCTTAAATAATGCCGCCATTTGCGCGGAATTAGTAATTTTCTTAAGAGATCACTAATTGCCATTGCTGGCAAATCTTGGGAATAAATGAGCTTAAAGTTGTAATCCATATTCTTGATATTTTCTTAAATCTGAGTAAATTCTAAATCATACGTTTGGCATGTGATAAAATATTAGATGTTTTAAAAGGAGTTATGTGTATGCCAAACTTTCGACAACCACATTCAAATAATCCACTGAGCGACGCACCTAAACTTAGTTGGTGGCGCCGCATTGATCGCCGCTTTTTTATCGGTCGTTGGATTATTTTGATTTTGTTGACAATTACGTTGCTAACATGTACTTATTATACAATTAAAGTTAAAACTTCGAATATTTCGAATTTAAAAGCAGCCCTTTCGACGACCACTACGATTTATGATTATAAAGGGAAAAAGGCAGGCTCACTTTATTCGCAAAAGGGGAGCTTTGTTGAATATGATAAGATTTCCCCTAATATTAAGAATGCCGTGATTTCAACCGAAGACCGAACTTTTTGGAAAAATCCCGGCTTCAGTATCAAGGGCATGGCTAGAGCTGGGTTAAGCTTGATTATTCACCGCGGTCAGATTACTGGTGGGGGCTCAACTTTAACGCAGCAGTTAGCTAAAAATTCAATGCTGACGCAACAACAGACTTTTTCAAGAAAATTGCAGGAGCTGTTCTTTGCGATTGAAATTAACCACGTCTATTCCAAAAAAGACATCCTGACGATGTACCTCAATAATGCCTATTTTGGTAATGGGGTCTGGGGCGTGCAAGACGCCAGTCGTCGCTACTTTGGTAAAAATGCCAGTGACGTGACGGTAGGTGAAGCTGCCACCTTGGCAGGGATGCTGCGCAATCCTAGTTTCTATAACCCAATTGATCATATGTCCAATGCTTTAGCAAGAAGAAATATGGTCTTAAAGTTGATGGTAGACAATGGTAAATTAACCAATAGTGAGGCTAAAGCTGCTTCAAGGCAGGGCTTAACTTTGCAAAATACTTTCAAGAGCAAAGATGGCTATCGTTATCCTTACTTCTTTGATGCCGTAGTTGATGAAGCAATTAATCGTTATGGCTTAAAAGAGGAAGACGTGATGAACAAGGGCTTGAAGATCTACACCACTCTGAATCAGAATTATCAACAATCTTTACAAACTAATTTTGAATACAGTTGGCTCTTTCCTAATAATGCCGCTGATGGCACGCAAGTCCAAGGGGCAAGTATTGCTATGGATCCTCAAACTGGTGCGGTGCGCGGCGTGGTTGGTGGGCGTGGTAAACATGTCTTTCGTGGTTATAACCGGGCAACGCAAATGAAGCGTCAGCCAGGTTCTTCCATGAAGCCACTAGCTGTTTATGCACCAGCTTTGCAGAATGGTTATCACTATGATTCACCGCTTTCTAACAAATTACAAAAATTCGGTAAGAATCATTATGAACCACATAATGTTGATAATGAATACTCCAACACGATTCCGATGTATCAAGCTTTGGCAGAAAGTAAAAATGTGCCAGCGGTTTGGTTACTGGATAAAATTGGCGTAAACAAGGGTGTCCAATCGGTGGAAAACTTTGGTATCAATGTGCCAAAGAAAGATCAAAACCTGGCTTTAGCTTTGGGTGGGGTTTCCACCGGGGTGTCACCTCGGCAGATGGCTAGAGCTTACTGTGCTTTTGCTAATGATGGCAATTTACCTAACAGCTCTTACTTCATTACGAAGATTACTGATGCCAGTGGTAATGTTTTAGCCCAAAATAATAATACTGGTACGCACCGGATCATTTCTTCAAGTACCGCAAAAGAAATGACAACGATGATGTTAGGTGTCTTTACTAACGGGACGGCGCGTTCAGCTCAACCTAATGGTTACCGCGTGGCTGGTAAGACTGGTTCAACGGAAGTTCCTAATTCCTATGGCTTTGGTACCAAAGACCAGTGGATTGTTGGTTATACCCCTGATGTTGTCTTAGCAACTTGGGTGGGCTTTGACCGGACCAATCAGGACCACTTCATGCATGGAGTTTCAGAAACGCAGGTAACGCGGCTATATAAGGCACAGATGGAAGGCATCTTACCTTACACGGCGCAAACGCAATTTAAAGAGAAAGCGCCAACGCAAATTATCAACCAAAATGGCTCTGGCAATGACTGGACTAATGGTCTAGGCGATAAATTAGAAAAAGGTCTCGGTTCTGCCGGAGAAAAGTTGAATGAATGGTATAATAGCTTAAAAGGCCTTTTTGGCAACTAAAATAGAGGAGAATATTTTTTATGGTAAACGTTTATGACTCAGCTAATCAATTAGCAGAAGACTTGAAGAAGACCCCTGAATACGCTGCTTTGGAAGAAGCAGTTAAGAGTGTTGAAGGGGATGCAACTAGTCGTGATTTGTTTGCACAAATGGACGATATCCAAAACAGAATCATAAATGCTCAACAAACAGGTGCTCCAATTACTGATGAACTTGAAAATGACTACACTTCATTAAATGCCAAAGTTCAAAAGGACACTAATATTGTGAAGTTATTGACTGCAGAACAAGGTGTTTACAAGTTAATTGATGACTTACAAAAGACCTTTACTGCTCCAATTAACGATGTTTACAAGAATCTCAGAAAATAATTAGTCAGATGAAATTTATTCATTTTGCTGATGCGCATTTAGATAGTCCATTCCGTGGGCTATCTTTTTTGCCATCTAAAGCCTTTAACCAAATATATAATGCTGCTAACCAATCTTTAAAGCGAATTGTTGATTTAGCTTTAAGTGAGCAAGTTGACCTCGTGCTAATTGCTGGGGATACTTTTGATTCCAATCATCCCAGTCCCCACAGTCAGCTATTGTTTGCCCAAGAAATCAAGCGCCTGACCGATGCGCAGATTCAAGTGGTCATGATTTTTGGTAATCACGATCATATGAAGCGCTCAGAATTGTTAGTTACCCCGAGTCCTTACTTTAAGCTCTTAGGACCAGATGAAAAGGTTGAGCAAGTAACTTTTACGACCAAAACTGGTTTTACTTATGATGTGGTCGGCTTTTCATACTTAAACAATCACATTACCAGTGATAAATTGCCAGAATTTCCTGAAAAGGGCGCTAACTATACCTTTGGTATGATGCATGCCCAGGAAAAGACTAGTACGAATAGTCAAAACGTCTATGCACCGTTTACCGTGCAAGAAATGCAGGAGTTAAATTATGACTACTTTGCTTTAGGTCATATTCATGCTCGCCGAACTTTAAGTACTGAGCCGTTAATTGTTTATCCCGGTAATATTCAAGGTCGCCATATTAATGAATTAGGCCCTAAAGGTTGCTATTTAGGTGAAGTTAACGAAGCTAGTCGTGAGACAAAAATTGATTTTTATGCCACTAGTCCCATTATTTGGCAAAGTGTGCAACTAGAATTGACGGCAGGTTTAAGTAAAGCTGATTTACAAGCCAAAATTTTAGCTAGTTTGACGGCAGAGCAGACTACTTACTTTAGTTTGCAATTACTTGGGGCGCGCTTTTTAACCGAAGAAGAAACTGATTTAATTACTGATAGCGACTTTTGGCAAAATCTTTCTCTGCAGTTAGCGGCTGATTCGCAATTAGTTGATGTGCGCTTTAAAGAGCAAGAACAATTGCAATTAAATGATCATGACCAAGCCGCCTTTAATCAAGCTGCTGATGAAATTTTTGCCCCAGAAGAGTTTAAGCAGATTATCAAAGATTGGGCTAAAAAGGATGAATTGACTGCGCAAGCCGCTGATCAACCAGAATTTTTGCAGGCAGTAAAGGAATTAGCCCAAGTAAAATTAGCCGCTAAGTTGAAAGGAATTGACGATGAGACTCAAGAAAATTAAGTTTATCAATTTTGGTCAGCTTTCGAATTTGACTTTTAATCTGCCTAGTCCGGAATTAAATGTCTTCTTTGGTGAAAATGAGGCGGGTAAGAGTACAACGGTTGCTTTTATTAAACAAGTCATGTTTGGCTTTTATCTGCGGTCAAATTCGTCACCTTTTTTTGAAGATTACAAACCTTTGGCTCATGTTTCACCGATGGGTGGTTCGCTGTTTTTTGAAGATGAACATGGCAGTGAATTTGAATTAGAACGTTTATGGGCCAAAGGCGATAAAACTAAGCGGGGAATTTTAACTGTCAAAAAAGATGGCCAAGTTGTGCCAGAAAGTTTGTTTTATGACCAACTGCAAAAGATTGATGGTAATTTTTATGCTGATAGTTTTATTTTTAACCAAGAAATGTTGGGGCAGGTTGCTAGCTTAAGTCAAGCGGATTTACTCGAGCGGATTTATTATTTGGGTGCCGCTGACAGTGGCAAACTTTTAGCTTTGCGGGATGATTTTGCTAAAGAAGCAGGACAACTGTTTAAAAAGACAGGGAAAAAGCCGCAGGTTAATCAGCTGTTAAAAAAAGTCAGTGCTAAACGTGAAGCGGTTGCTGAAGCTGAAGATGAGTATCAGGATTATGAAAGTTTAGAAGCTGAGTTAACAGCCAAGCAAACTAGCCTTAAACAAGTGCAAGAGCAGTTAGCAGCTGAGCAAAAAGAACAAAGCCAATTAGCAAACTTACAGAAGAGTTTTCAAAGTTACCACAAGTTGCAAGAATTAGAGGCTGAAGTTAAGCCGTTGAAGTTCACTAGCAGTAATTATCAAGAGGCGCAAAGCTTGCAGGCACAAGGCAAGAACTTGCAAGCTAATTTGGCTAATTTAGAAAAACAAGCTGCCAGTTTAGCAAGTGCTGAAGATTTAACAGCTGAAAAGCAATTACTGCAAAAACGGCCAGAACTCTTACAATGGCAGAGCGAATATCAAGCTGACCTGCAAAAAGAAAAGCAGCTCAAAAACGAAGAACAACAACTGCTTACTCTTAATCCGGATTTGGCTGCTGGTCTAAAGCTTAGTCAGGCTGATTTGCAAACTTTAGCTAGTGACTATCGCGCTTTACCTGAAAAAGCAGGAGTTACAGCTCCTACTAAGAGCAATAATAATTTATTCTTACTAATTGGTGCCGTCATTGCAGTCGTAGGCTTGATTTTATTGTTCACTAGCGGCATCACAGGCCTAATTTTATTAATTGCTGGTGTTGCAGTAGCTGGTTATGGTTTTTACCAAAATAAGAATCAAGCCCAAGTAGTCCAAGAGGCGCAAAAAGCCCAAAAGCAAGTAGAGCAACAATACCAAAGTTTCCAGAAAAAGTATGGTTTGGATCCTGCTTCTTTGTCAGTTGATAATTTAATTAATCAAGTTAGTCAATACCGAATGAAGCAGCAGGCTCTAGAAGCCAATAATGAGCAGCTGACGCAAATTGAAACTAAATGTGGTCAATTAGCCGCCAAATTAGAAGAAGCGCTGAATGAGCCCTTAAAAGCAGATTTTAACAGCTTATTAGCAGCAATGACCGAATTAGATGACAGAATTAGTCGGAGTCAACAAGTTGCTGAAAGAAAGGCAAGTTTAGCCTTTAACTTAAAGCAAGGGCAGCAGGAATTAAAAGAACTAGGCTTGAAACTAAAAGCCGTTTTGGCTAAAGACCAAGTTAAAGACATGACGGAATATGATCAACGCTATCAAGGGTCTTTAGCGCAAGCTAAACTTCAAGCGCAAGTTGCGAGTTTGCAATATAACTTGCATGATGACTTGGCGCAGTTAAAGCAAGTTGATCCAGCTAGTTTAAAGGAAAAATTAGCCCAAGTGGCAAGTAAGATTGCGACTGAGCAAGAAAAAGTCAATCAATTACAGCAAGAAGCTGCCCAGGTGCAAGTCAAATTGACTAACTTAGCTGATTCAAGTAACGTGTTCGCCGCTAAGCAAGATTTAGCTAATACGCAAACACGCTTAATGCAGGCCAGCCAAGAATATTTGGCTAACTTATTAGCTTCCAAGTGGATTGGTCGTGCCCTTGATTTAGCTTCTAACGAACGTTTTCCAAAGATGCTAAAGGCGGCCAAAGAATATTTGCAATTATTAACCGGTGGGCGCTATGTTGATTTAGAATTAGATAAGAAGTTAACGGTGACTCGCTTTGATGGTAAGAAGCGGGAAGTTAAGTATCTGTCACGGGGAACGGCAGAACAATTATATTTTGCTTTGAAATTAGCTTTTGTTGAACAAATTAAAGATCAAATCAATTTACCGATTTTGATCGATGATTCCTTTGTTAACTTTGACGATCAACGAGTGGGTTATATTAAGCAATTGTTGCAAAAGATTAGTGCCAACAATCAAGTGTTGATTTTTACGGCGCAACGCAATTTAGTTGATGAGATTGGGATTGAGCCGATGTTTTTTGAGAAAGGAACGCCAAATGCTTAAACGCTTATTAGATTATAACGATGGCGAAGAGTTCGATTTAGTCTTGATGATTAAGAATTCACAATTGCGGCATACGAAGAATGATAAATTGTTCTTAGTATTGCAGTTTTCGGATAGTTCTGGAGAGATTCGCGGTAATTTCTGGGATGCAACTAATCAAGATGCGGCCACTTTCAGTACTGGTTCAATTGTGGAAGTTAATGGCAAACGTGAAGAATATCAAGGTCGCCCGCAGATTAAGATCTACTCCATGAGAGTAGTGGGGCCTGATGAAGGCTATGATTTGAGCCAATTTGTTAAATCGGCACCAGAGAAGATTCCGGATATGAAAGAAGAGATCAACAAGTATGTCTTTGAGATTTTGAATCCGACTTGGACCCGCATTGTCAGATACTTGTTGAAGAAATGGGACAAGTGTTTCTTTGATTATCCGGCAGGAAAGAGTAACCACCATGCAGTTCGCGGCGGGTTAGCTTTTCACACTTTATCAATGCTGAGGGATGCGAAAGGATTAGCTGATAATTACACCCAAGTTAATCGGTCATTGCTGTATGCAGGTTGCATTTTGCATGATATGGGCAAGGTCTTAGAATTAACAGGGCCAGCAGCAACCCAATATACACCAGCCGGTAATATGGTGGGGCACTTGGTTTTAATTGATGAGCAAATCATGCTAGCAGCGCAAGAATTGAAGTTAGATCTTGATTCTGAAGATTTGCTTTTGCTGAGACATATGGTGTTGTCTCACCATGGTAAGTTTGAATATGGTTCACCGAAATTGCCACAATTATTGGAAGCCGAATTATTGCACCGAATTGATGATTTGGATGCGGCAGTTTATGCGATTACTAATGCTCTGCAACATACTGAGAAGGGGACATTTACTGAGCCAATAATGAGTCAAGATGGACGGAGATTTTACCGGCCAAAAGATGATCAGGCTTTAGATAATTCACGGCATTTGGAATAAAAGATAAATAAAATGACCTTATTTTGCCAATTTTGGTGAAATAAGGTCATTTTTGGTCCTCCATTTACATAAAGTGCTTATTTATCGATAAGACCTATATAAAGACACACTTGTTTATTTCCTAGTCCATGTTACGATGGAAGTGGAGTAGGAAAAAGTATTAATATTATAAGCTAGTATTTATTTCTACGAAATAAAAAGTGAGATTGTAAGTGAGACAAGTATTTTAGCGTTGCCACTGAGGTTGAAAATACAGATAAACATAACGGCGTGCGATCTAAGCAGCCATAGATCAGTGGCAACATCTTATTTTTGGAGGAAGGATTTGATTTAGTTATCATTCCAACAAATCCATCAAAAATTAGGTTTATCTTTTAGAAGAATCGCGTGTTTAAAATGGGCACGTGGTTTTTTGTGTACAAAAAAATAGCTTGGAAATTATTTCCAAGCTATTTCTCTTCCTTAATCAGGAATTATTTACTTAAGCTGTTAGTTGAAACGTATGCAGATAAGACATTCTTCAAGTCCTTATCCTTGATTGAAACGTCAGACTTCTTCAAAACAGTAGCAATAACGTCTCTCATAGTTTCTTGGTTTTGAGCCATAGAAGCGTAGATTTGCTCATCAATTGCCTTCTTGTGTGAAGCAAAAGTACCCTTAGCTGGGTGATCAATCATCTTAATTACGTGGTAACCAGATTGTGACTTAACTGGAGTTTCAGTAACTTCACCAGTCTTAAGCTTGAAGGCAGCAGTCTTGAATGCTGAATCTAAAGTGGTGTCAGTTGAGTCAAATGATGGCAACTTACCAGCCTTGTTCTTAGTAGCAGTATCAAGTGAGTACTTCTTAGCTAAGCTTGCAAAGCTCTTGCCAGCCTTCAATTGCTTGATAATCTTTTGCGCATCAGATTTCTTAGCAACTAAAATATGTTGTACCTTAACCTTAGGCTGGTAGGTCTTCCATACCTTTTGTTCTTGCTTCTTAGAAATCTTCTTAACGCTCTTCAAAGCAGCTTCAGAAAGCAGGTTAGTCTTCAAGTTTTGCTTGAAAGTTGATGGGGTCATCCCATTTTGTTGCAAAACAGCGCTAAATTGAGAACCGTATTGCTTCTTGTAGTTGTTGTATTGCTTGTCGATCTTCTTTTGAGAAACTTTACTGCCGTATTGTTCTTCCAAAGTACGGTTGATGATCATGTTAGCCAAAGTAGATTGACCTGCTTGTGACTTCTTCATTTCATCATAGTATTGTTGTTGGGTGATCTTACCACCCTTGTAAGAAGCAACAGTCTTATCGCCGCTCTTAGAACAAGCGGTTGCGGATAATGCAATACCAGCTACAGCGATTACTGCAGCTGCTTTTTTAATATAACTTTTCATAAAAATAAATTCTCCACATCCTTAGTAATTAAGTAACTGTCAACTAATATAACATAATTTAGGGCATAAGTTTTTTCAAAATTCGATTATTCATAAAAAAATCAAACTTTCTTAACTATTTTTTTGCTCTTGATCAGTTGATTCGACTTCTCTTTGAATTTTTTTGCTGCGATAGTTAATTTCCTTAAGATTAGGAGCGATGTGATTTTGATAATGTTTAACATCATCACTAATATCACTAACTGCTCTTTCAGCAGCAGGTAAGTTGGCGCTTAATTCTTGGCTAGCTTTTTTAGCTTTAGCAATACCATCAGCTAAGCTTTCACCAGCGTCTTGCATCCCTGCGATATTTTCCTTCAAAGGTTGACCAAGTCGCACACCATGTTCATCTTTAATTAAAGAAAGAGCAACTCCAGCCGCAGCGCCAAGGAATAATCCTAAACCGAAATTTTTCATTTTTTCTCCTTAAAATTGTGCCTTGATCTTGTCAGCGACTTCTTGGTATTTTTCTTCGTCATATTTGTCGGCATTATTGCGGGTCATTAACTTCAAGCCGTCGCCTTCAAAACGAGGAATGAAGTGAATGTGGGAGTGCATTACCACTTGGTTAGCTGATTTACCATTGTTGGTGGTGATGTTCATACCAGTAACGTTAGGGAAGGCCTTCTTAATGGCATTGGCAATTTCTGGGATATATTGCAAGTATCGTTGTGCATCTTCCTTGGTGTAGTCGAATAAGTTAACGATGTGCTTCTTAGGAACCATCAAGGTGTGACCAGGGTTAACTTGAGAAATGTCTAAAAAGGCTTTAACATCGTCATTTTCAAAGACAGTGTAGCTTGGAACTTCACCGCGGATAATTTTGCAGAATAAACAATCTTTTTCTAAATTTTCCATATAATCTACCTCTTACTTGTAAGACTTTAGTTTCTACTTACATCCATGATATTATAAAACATGATAGTTTACTAAGGAAAGAAACGAAAAATGACATTAAAAATTGAACATTTAACTGGAGGCTATACTGGTGTTCCAGTGATCAAAGACATAAATTTAGAAATTAAGCCAGGTGAAGCCTTAGGCTTAATCGGTTTAAATGGTGCCGGTAAGTCAACGACCATTAAGCATATTTTGGGTTTATTGCGACCACAAAAAGGCAAGATTTTGCTTAATGATGTCAATTTAACCATGCAGCCAACTAAATTTAAACGACAAGTAGCCTATATTCCAGAAACACCGGTTTTATATCCAGAACTAACGTTAAAGGAACATTTGGAATTAACCATGCTCAGTTATGGACTTGATGCCAATAAGTCATGGGACAGGGCGCATGAATTGTTAAAGATGTTTCGGTTAGATGACAAGCTGGATTGGTTGCCAATTCACTTCTCAAAAGGGATGCGGCAAAAGGTGATGATCGTGTCCGCCTTTTTAGCCGATACGAGTTTGCTCGTAATTGATGAACCGTTTACTGGTCTTGATCCTTTGGCGGTGGCCAACTTAATTGATTTAATTAAGCAAGCAATTGCTAACGACAAGATGGTGCTAATGACGACACACGTTTTAGCAGATGCTCAACAGGCTATTTCAAACTATGCTGTTTTAAACCGCGGTACAATCGAAGTCATTGGCAGCTTGCAAGAAATTCGCCAGCATTATGGCTTAAAGCCAGATGATCCATTTGACCAGCTCTATTTAGCTTTGAATAGAGAGGATAATGGCAATGCGTGAGTTAGCGAAAAAACGACTGAACGAAAATCTCAAACAATCAGTTAAATATTTAACGCTGGTTTTCAATGACTTTTTTATTTTAGCTTTGATCTTTTTATTCGGGGCTTTGATGTTCTGGTATGCGCAAGCCATGAAAGTGATCCCCAATAATTTATGGTTTTACAAACCATTAGTGGGCTTTTTATTATGGCTGCCGCTATTGACAGGTCATTTAGTAACTTTGTTAAAAGCTGCCGATATGCAATTTTTATTCACCCAAGATGAAAAAATGGATGAATACCTCAAACCAATGATCAA
Organism: Lactobacillus xujianguonis; assembly: GCF_004009905.1. Taxonomy (GTDB): domain Bacteria; phylum Bacillota; class Bacilli; order Lactobacillales; family Lactobacillaceae; genus Lactobacillus; species Lactobacillus xujianguonis. The sequence goes on along the minus strand of NZ_ML136884.1, from coordinate 19,356 downwards.
GTACAGTCTAGTTTTGCCAACGATCTTGATTGTGCTGTTAGGGGGGATTCTATTTCCGTTTGCGACGATTAAGGCAGGAATTCCGGGCTGGTCATATGCTTTAATTTTGATTGGAACAATCCTGTTAAAAGCAGTCATGATCTTAATTGAAAAAGAGAATTTGTATTTTTACTACAATTCTCCTAATTGGTTAAGTTTAGTGATTACTTTGGCCGCCTTATTAATTGGTAGTTTAGGATCATATATTTATCCCATTGAAGTCATTATTTTAATGGTTATTACGCATTTAGGCGCTAAAAAGGATAAGGGTGTCTTTGACTGGCGCTATGCAGTTGAAAGTGAAAAGGCAAGAAAAGACCGGGTTTACAGCATCTTCAGTATGTTTACTGATGTAGCTGAAAAGCAAGTCACGATCAAGCGCAGAAAGTATCTTGATTTTCTGTTGCCAAAATCAATTGCTAAGGAAAACCCCAACTTGTTCTTATACCGCAGATCACTGTTAAGAAATCCGGAATACTTGAACTTGCTGGTAAGAATGACGGTTTTCGCCATCTTAATTTCTTGGTTAGTGCAAGATTGGCGCTGGGCTTTAGGCTTGTCCTGCTTGGTAATCTTTTTGACGGTTTACCAATTATTGCCAATGGCCACCGAATTTGACAGTAACATTATGTACCGCGTTTATCCCATTATTCGTGATAACCGGAGCAAAGACTTAGTTAAAGTTCTAAACTTGGGTTTAATAATTCAATGGCTCTTAATCAGCATTTTTTGGTTAATTGTTTTGCCAATTGATGCCCATCTATGGCTAAGTATTGCTGTTTTGTTTATTTTTACCATGATTATCAATTACGGCTATTTGCCAGTAAGAGTTAAGAAACAAAAAATTAGAAGATAGGAATTAAACGAATGAGATTAAGAAATAAACCTTGGGCTGTGAAGCTTGTTAACGAACATCCAGAAAGTGTCTTGCAAAATCCTGATCCAGAAAAGCAGATTGATTGGCAAGCACGTTTTGGTAATGATCATCCGATTGAAATTGAAGTTGGTTCTGGTAAGGGACATTTCATTACCACTTTGGCAGAAAATAATCCTGATAAAAACTATGTTGCTTTGGAATTGCAAACTACAGCTGCTGGTATTATTTTGCGGACAAAGCTGGAAAAGGGCTTAGATAATTTGCAAATCTTGCGTGGGGATGCCGCTGACATCAACTGCTTTTTCCCAGAAAACAGCACTGACGTCATTTACTTGAACTTCAGTGACCCTTGGCCAAAGACTCGTCATGAAAAGCGCAGATTGACTTACAAGAGCTTCTTAGCTAAGTATCAACAAGTTTTAACGCCTGAAGGTCATATTGAATTTAAGACTGATAATGCAGGTCTGTTTGCATATTCTGTGCAAAGCTTAAATAATTTCGGGATGCATTTTGACTTTGTTTCAGTTGATTTACACCATGAAAAGCCAGAAATTATCGAAAAGAATATTGAAACTGAGTATGAGCATAAGTTTGCAGCTAAGGGTAATCCGATTTATGCATTGCATGCAAGTTTTGAAGCATAGCACTTGTAAAATATATTTTTAATCATTAAAATACTTGTAAATAGTAAGTTGAAAATGAGGGATAAAATTATGGAAAAGATTAAAGAATTAACAGAAGACCAATTAAATGAAATTACTAAATCAGGCCGCGTTGTCTTAGAATTTTCAGCAACTTGGTGCCCAGATTGCCGTTTCTTAGATCCATTTTTGCCTGAAATTGAAAAAGATTTTTCAGAAGCAAAATTCTACCAAATCGACCGTGATGGCTCAATGGACGTCGCAAAAAAATTAATGATTATGGGAATTCCTTCATTTGTTGTCTACCAAGATGGCAAAGAAATTGGTAGACTAGTAAATAAGGATCGCAAAACTAAACAAGAAGTTGAGGATTTCTTGCGGTCACTTGACTAAATAAGGAGATTTTACGAAATGATCACTAGTATTAACAAAGAAGCTTATCCAAATACTTTGATCGTTATCTTGGGTCAAGACAACGGCAGAAGTGAATTTGAAGAAAAAGATGATGTAACTCGAGTTACTGATAAAGAAGGTAACTTAATTGGATTCAACTTTTTCAATGTTGATAAGTTAATTGATTATGACAAATTGCCAAATGGTAAGGTTACTTTGAGCGATGATGAACTTGCTGCACTTAACAAGAAGCTGGCAGAAGTTGGCTTTGATGACAAGTTAGCATACGGCAAGCCAACGCTTGTTTATGGCTACGTTAAGACCTGTGAAAAGCACCCAGATTCAGATCACCTTCACGTAACTACTGTTGAAGTAGGTAACGGTGAAGAACACCAAATCGTTTGTGGTGCTCCTAACATTGCTCAAGGTCAAAAAGTTGTTGTTGCTCTTCCAGGTACTTTGATGCCAAACGGAGCCCAAATTTGGCCTGGTGACCTTCGCGGCGTTGATTCATACGGTATGATTTGCTCAGCACGTGAACTTGGTTTGCCACACGCACCACAAAAGCGTGGAATTATGGTGGTTCCTGATAGCTTTGAAGTTGGGGCAGAATTTGAACCAACCAAGTGCGACGAATTAATCGCTAGTGGTGAAATCACTTTATAATTTAAGCAAATAAAGAAACTCCTTAGTTGTTGAAACTAGGGAGTTTTTTGTTAGCTTGAAGGCTGCTACTGACTAATCAAAGGTGTAATGAAACCAGCAAGAATTAATTAAGTAAAAACTAAGGAGAGCAAAAAATGAAGCTCAATCATCAAATTTTATCTGGTGCAGCAGCCGTTTTTGCGGCAATCTCAATGGGCTTAGTAACTAGCCAAACGGTTCAGGCCCAAAGTATTACCCTGCACAAAGGTTATGATAAAACTACAATGCCTTATGTCAGACAAAAGGGTAAGTTTATTAGCGCCAATAAAAGAATCAAAATTAAGAAATATAAATTCAATGGGCAACCGATTTTAACCAAGGGAGATAAGGTAGTCTACGCAAGTGCAGCAACACCATATTTAATTAATCAAGATAATTATTACTATTTAGGTCATGGTGGCTATCTAAAGCAAGATAATGCTTATATGATGAACGGTAACACCTATGTCCTTACCCATAATTCTTATATCTATGATAAAAATGGTAAGCGTTTGAAGACTTTTCGAGGCAAACGGGCTTATTTAATTGCTAATACTAAGATTAAGTCAGGAGTTCGTGATGAGTATTATCGCAAGCCTTTTACTTATTACAGGATCGGGAAGAATACCTATGTTCAAAGTGATCAAATTGCTAAAGTAAATGGCAAAGGCGTCTTATTCATCTCTCAAAATAGTGCAGTTTATAATTCTCGCGGCCAACGTCAACGCCAAGTTATTAAAGCAGGTCAACTAGTTCCATATGTTGGTAAAGTTGAGAAGAAGTCAAGTCGCTATTTCTACGTAACTAGTGGAAATAATAATGATATTCGTTCAATTAAAAATTATCGCATTAAGGGTAATTATTACTTTAAGATTGGCAAAAACAAATATCTAAGAGCTAATAATGTGAATGCCATTAACGGTAATACTCTGTATACCAAAGGTCCGATTAAAGGTAAAATTGTAACAGCTGACCAAATGGTTAGAATTGGAATGGGTGATTATACTTCTTCCTATTATCGTGTCAAAGCTGGTAAGAATCCGATCTACATTGATACCGGACTTTATGAAGAGACGAATCCAGATGTTCCTTATGTTTGGTGTATTGATAACGGCCCAACTTTAGCTAAGCAGTATCTTGAAAGTCAAGATTACTATGATTTGCGCTATAGTGTTGTGTACTTTAAAACAAATCAAGCTGTTTTTTATAATGTAAATGGCGAAAAAGTTGAAAACAAATTTGCTGGAGATGAATTAGCGGTTAACCAGAAGCTTTATCTTTGGAACGCAAAAGATAATCAAGCCGAATTGTATTATCATGTGCAAAACTCTTTAGTCTATCAAGCAGGAGCTGAAGATGAACGGCAGAATACAGCTATTAGTAATCTTTATGTCAAAGCAAGTGATGTAGATATTAGCGGCCAAAAGCTCAAGACCAGCAATACAAAGGCGGAAGCTCAGGCAGATAGTGCCTTAGCAACAAGTAGCGAGAAGCAGGGCCTCACTACAGCAATTTCTGATGTAGATAGTGTGAAGGCTTCGGTCAAGTATCGTCTAGATAGTTGGGTAAATCGTAGTTTGTATGATCAGGCAGTAGAAAATGCAAAAACGATTGCTAGTGATAAAACAGCAACTAAAGCTGCTGTAAAAGAAGCCTTGTGGCAAGTTGATTTTGCTAAGAAAAATTTAAAGGGTGCAAAAGTTAAAGTAAAAGATGTCAATAATTTAACGCCAATCGAGGCGGAACAAGTCTTGAATTTAGCACGCCAGGCTTATGATAACGATAAGAATTATTTAGGTGTCGCTGTCTATCAAAAATGGGCGCATAAAGCAGGATATTATCCTGCTGAGGGATGGAAGAGTAATCAAAAGACCAGATATTACCTCATTCCTGCTCATGGTGGCAAAAAGATTCTGTTAAAGTTCTCTGATTTTGCTACAGAAAAATAAAAGTAAATAAAGAAACTCCTTAGTTGTAAAAACTAGGGAGTTTTTTGTTAGCTTAAATATATAGTAAAATTTGAATAATAATGAAGAGTAGGGGGACATTTAATGAAATCATTAACGTATAAAGGATATCAGGGAAATATTGAAGAGAAGCAGGATTTCTTTTTTGGCCATGTTTTAGGTTTACAAAATACAATTATTTCTTATGAAGGTAGGAACCTTAAAGAACTTGAAAAAGATTTTAGAGCTGGAATTGATGATTATTTAGAAAACTGTAGATTACAACAAGTAGAACCAGAAAAAGCTAAGTATTGGGCACAATAAAATCCTGTTAGTAAATATCAGGGTAAAATTACTAGCAGGATTTTTAATCAAACTAATCTTTGTATAATGCTACTTTGACATCTTTAACATTTAGATAATAGACATAATCACCGCTACGATCTACGTAGAAATAATCATTATCCATATTTTTAGGAGCTCTATATATCCGTGTTCCTTCAGGCTTGAAAATGCTACTACCCTTAGTAACATAAAGATCACCTTTTTTAAACTCATACAATTCAGGCCCTAAAGTATCCTCATCTCCTTTTTTGATTTTATCTGCTGAGATAGCATCAAATGCATCTTCATTTTCTTCCACTTCGTCGAGATAATACTGTTTAGTGTTCTTTTTAGCAATGTACATTAAATTATCTTGTTTATTTTTATGATATTGCTGATTCATCTTTTTCAGCAAGAACTTTTGATATTTTTCAATCATTGGGTCTTTACTGTGCTTGCCAAATGCTTTCGCATAGGTGAAATGATTCTTAATACGTTTAGAAGACTTTCTTTTCTTAGTCTTTTTCGCCTTTCTAACAGTTTTAGCTTCGACATGACTTTCAGCTGAATTAAATGATGAAGCTACGACCGGTGATACTGCTAAAAGAGCAGCAGATACTATACTTATATATTTCACTTTCTTCATAAAGTGGTCCTCCTATATCTATTGACTACGCTTTCACTATAAAACAATGGGACATTTTATACAATATAGTGTGAATGATGGCATCAAGTTCTATTTTTAAAATTCTTTTATAACAAACAATGGTAAAATAGTTAACGAATTAAAACGTTAAAGTTTCGAGGGAAGATAAATGTTAGACAAGAATAAACAAATTTGGTTCATTGGTATCAAAGGTACTGGTATGGCATCCCTAGCTCTTCTTTTACATGACTTGGGCTACAATGTTGCCGGTAGTGATATTGAAAAGTACACTTTCACACAAGTTCCACTTGAAAAGGCAGGCATTGAAGTTAAAAACTTCGATCCCGCTAACATCAAGAGTAACGATGAACAAGTAATCGTTAAGGGTAACGCCTTCAAAGAAGATAACCCAGAAGTTAAAGCCTGCCTTGATAAAGACGTTAAGTGGCAGTCTTACCCAGATACTGTTGAAGAAATCGTACAAATGCACACTTCAATTGGCATTTCTGGGACTCACGGTAAGACTTCAACTACCAGTCTTTTGTCTCACGTTTTAGGTGAAGTTGCGCCAACTTCATACTTAATTGGTGATGGTCGTGGTAAAGGGGTTGAAGGTTCACGCTTCTTTGTTTATGAAGCTGATGAATATCGTCGTCACTTCTTGGCATATCACCCAGATTACCAAATTATGACTAACATCGACTTTGACCACCCAGACTACTTTAAGGATCAAGCTGACTACACCAGCGCCTTTCAATCTGCTGCTGATCAAACTAAGAAGGCCCTCTTTGTTTGGGGAGATGACAAGCGTCTTCAAAGCCTTAAGACAGATATTCCTAAGTACACTTACGGCTTTAATGATACTGACGACTTCCAAGCTACCCAAATTGAAAAATCAACTACTGGTTCTAAATTCCATGTTTTGGCTCATGGTGAAGATTTAGGTGAGTTTGAAATTCACTTATTCGGTGATCACAGTATTTTAAACTCCACTGCTGTTATTGCTGTTGCTTATACTGAAAAGGTACCAATGGCTGATATTAAAGATGGCTTATTAACGTTCAAAGGTGCTAAGCGTCGCTTTAGTGAAAAAGATTTTGACGACATTGCAGTTATTGATGATTACGCTCACCACCCAACCGAAATGCGGGCTACCATTCAAGCTGCTCGGCAAAAGTTCCCAGATAAAAAGTTAGTCGTTGTTTTCCAACCACATACTTTCTCCAGAACTAAGAAGTACCAAAAGGACTTCGAAGAAATTTTGCGTGATGTTGACAAGGCTTATATCACGCCAATCTATGCTTCAGCTCGTGAAGCTAATGGTGATATTTCAAGTGAAGACTTAGTCAAGAATATTCCTGGTTCAGAAGTCATTGATTTAGATAATATCGCTGACTTAACTAAGAATCGTAATTCAGTAATTGTCTTCATGGGTGCCGGTGACATTCCTAAATATGAAGACGCTTTTGAAAAGTTGCTCTAATTAAAAGCTAAATCAAGCAAAAAAAGATCCCTTCAGTAGTCAGCTGAAGAGATCTTTTTTGTGTTTAAAATGGGCTTTCGAGAAAATTATTAATCTGTTTTTCCACAATTTCTTCTTTAAACGGGATTGCTTTGCTGATAACTGGCAAGCTTAAACTCGTTAACAAGTGCCAATTGCGGTAGATCTTTTCTTCGTTAATTATGGCCCCATTTTGCTTTAAATAGGAGCGGGTAAGCTGCAAAAGGTAGTCAAAGATTTTCTTACTAAGTTGCTGATTGAAGATCAAATCTTTTGCAAGCTGTCTCCCGCGCCTTGAAATAAAGCTAAGATACAATTGATCTAGATGAGCAAGAGCATTGAAGGGATGGAGAATTTTTTCGTTTAAAGTCATTTTTTGAAATTCTTGCAGAAAGCCATACACTTCACGTTCTTTTTCATCCTTGAGGTTAAAAAGTGAGAAAGTCGTGTGTAGATTTTTAGAAGGGTAATCTTCATTTGCGGTCAGCATCATATTATCCTTCCTCCTTTGTATCTGTATCATTTATCATCTACATTGATTATTGTAAAAAGTTTACGTACAAAAATATATGAACTTGCACAATTTGATAAAAAACAAAATATCGTTTATACTAGGTAAAATATTTTTTTACTTTTTACAGAATACAAGTATGAAAGGATTACCTATTTGGATATTAGAACACAAACTACTCAAGATAACTTAAAAAAGGCACTCCTGGCCTGTATGGAGAAAACACCATTTATCGAAGTTAAAGTTAAAGATGTCATTATTACTTCAGGGATTAGTTCACGAACTTTTTATCAATATTATAAAGATACCCGGGACCTCTTATTAACGGTTGAAAATGAAGTTTTGGCCGCTTTTAAAGCAGCTCTTTTAAAGGATCGACAAGCAGTTGGTGGGATTGACCACATTTTGACACAGCCGGAATTGGTAAAAGTGGCAGAAAATATTTCTGTTAATACAATCAAGTTTTTATTAAAATACAAGAAACAATTAGAGATCTTGACTTCTGATAACGGTGATATCCATTTTTTCAATCAATTAGTAGCTGCTGCTAATGAAGAGTTTACGATTAGAATGGAGGAACTGAATCCTCATTATCGTGAAATTTTAGCTCGAGAGCAAAGTTTGCCACCAGAAATGGTTTTAGGAATTTTTGACACTAATATTCTTAGTGTTGCCTTGCAATTAATTCGCTATAACGATGAGCTTTCTCCAGCTGAAATGCGACGCTATATTGCTGCTTATTTAACTCGGACACCGTTTCAATATTTAGGTTTGGCACCACTTGATCAGTAAAAATTCATTAATTAAGGTTTGAATTAATAAAAGAATAATCGAAAAACTGTTAAAATAGGGACGTACTTATTTAACAGTTTTTTATTTAGAAGAGGAAAAAGATGGCACAAAAGAAATTACTTTTAATTGACGGTAACTCAGTGGCCTTTCGTGCCTTTTACGCTTTATATCGTCAACTCGATCGTTTTACTAGTCCAGATGGCTTACATACGAATGCAATTTATACTTTTAAAAATATGCTTGATGCCATTATGAAAAAGGTGCAACCAACTAATGTCTTGGTTGCCTTTGACGCTGGTAAAGTTACCTTTAGAACTAAGATGTATCAAGATTATAAGGGTGGCCGGCAAAAGACGCCTAGCGAATTATTAGAACAATTGCCAGTGATTCGCGAATTATTGGCTGATCTTGGCATCACTAGTTATGAATTAAAGAACTACGAAGCCGATGATATTATCGGAACTTTAGCTAAGATGGGTGAAGATGCAGGTTACAAGGTAACCGTTGTTACTGGAGATCGCGACTTAACTCAATTAGCTTCTGATAAGGTGACGGTCATGATTACCAAAAATGGTGTCGGCGATACCGAAGACTATACTCCAGAGCACATGAAGGAAGTTAACGGGGTGACGCCAACCGAATTTATTGATATGAAGGCTTTGATGGGCGATAACTCTGATAATTATCCTGGCGTTACCAAAGTTGGTCCTAAGACTGCTTCAAGATTAATTCAAAAATATGGCTCTGTGGAAAACTTATACGAGCATGTGGATGAAATGAAGAAGTCCAAACTCAAGGAAAACTTGATCAATGATAAGGATAAGGCCTTTTTAGCTAAAAAATTAGCCACCATTGATCATGATTCCCCAGTTACTGTAACTTTAGAAGATACAGTTAAGCGCGATGTTGACTATGAAAAATTGCGCACCCTTTATGAAAAGTTAGGTTTTAAGAAGTTTTTAGCTGAACTTAATCAAGATTCGGCTGCCCAAGATGAAACAACTGGGGCTGAAGAATATCAATATGTCGAATTAACTCAAGATAATAGCCAAGAACTAGCTGATTTAAAAGCTAAAGAAATTACCTTCTATTTAGGGATGCTAGGAGACAACTATCACTTAGCACCATTTGTCGGTTTTGCCCTTAAAGTTGATCGAAAAGTTTATGTTGCTAAAGACATTGCTTTATTGCAAGAAATGCCTTTAAAGGGAATTTTGGAAAATAAGACTATCAAGAAGAATGTCTTTGACTTAAAGCGGACCTATGTTGGTTTGCACCGGTTAGGAATTACCGCTGGCGGCTTGGACTATGATATGTTGTTAGCTTCTTACTTGGTTAATAATGAAAATAACTCTAACGATTTAGGTGAAATTGCGCACCTTTATGGTGAATATAGCGTTAAAACTGATCTGGAAGTTTACGGCAAGGGTAAGAAGATGGCGGTGCCAGAAGATGAAGAATTCTTCAAGCACTTAGCAGCGAAAGTTAATGTGATTGAAAAGCTTAAGCCGGAACTGATAAAGCGGTTAAAGGACCATGAACAAGATGGTTTGTACGATGATATTGAAATTCCGGTTGCCTTTGTTTTAGCTAAGATGGAAATCGCAGGGATGAAGGTTTTACCAACTACCTTAATGGAACTGCAAAATGACTTTGCCACCCGGCTCAAAGAATTACAGGATAAGATCTATAGTCAAGCGGGAGAAGAATTCAACTTGAATTCGCCTAAGCAATTGGGTCATATTTTGTTTGAAAAGTTAGGTCTACCACCTGTTAAGAAGACCAAGACGGGTTATTCCACTTCAGTCGAAGTTCTTGATCAATTGAAGACTAAGAGTCCAATTATTAATGAAATTTTGGATTACCGGCAAATTGCTAAAATTCAATCAACCTATGTTAAGGGCCTATTAGATGTAATTCAGCCAGATGGCAGGGTGCACACCCGTTACTTACAAACTTTAACCGCCACCGGACGTTTATCTTCAGTTGATCCTAACTTGCAGAATATTCCTACCAGAACTGACAAGGGTAAGCAGATCAGAAAGGCCTTTGTGCCGACTGAAGCAGATGGCTATATCTTCTCTTGTGATTATTCACAGGTGGAATTGAGAGTTTTAGCTCATGTTTCTGGGGATGAACATATGCAAGAAGCCTTTAAGACCGGTTACGATATTCACTCCCATACGGCCATGAAGATTTTCCATTTGGATTCTCCCGATCAAGTGACACCGCTGCAGCGGCGGCATGCAAAGGCGGTTAACTTCGGAATTGTCTATGGGATTTCTGATTATGGTTTATCAAAGAACTTAGGCATTTCACGTAAACAGGCTAAAGAGTTTATCGACAATTACTTTGAACAATATCCACAGATTAAAGATTATATGGATAAGGCTGTGCAAGAAGCACGTGAAAAAGGCTATGCCGAAACAATTATGCACAGAAGACGGTACTTGCCAGATATTCATGCCAAGAACTTTAATGTTCGCAGCTTTGCGGAAAGAACTGCCATCAACTCACCAATTCAGGGTTCAGCCGCTGATATCATTAAGATTGCGATGATTAATATGCAAAAGGAACTGGAAGAAGTGCATTTAAAGACCAAGATGGTCTTACAAGTGCACGACGAGTTAATTTTTGATGTGCCAAAGGATGAATTAGAAACCATCAAGAAAATCGTCCCTGAAGTTATGCAATCAGCTGTTCAATTGGATGTACCATTAGTTGCTGACTCTGGTTGGGGCCATAATTGGTATGATGCAAAGTAGGTGATTAGATGCCAGAACTGCCAGAAGTTGAAACAGTTCGTAGAACCTTGATTCCTTTAATTGAGGGAAAAACAATTGCTAAAGTTGTGTTATGGTATCCCAAGATTGTAGCTACCGATCATCAAGAATTTGTCAATGAATTACCAGGTAAAAAGGTGCTCGACATTGACCGCTATGCCAAATATTTACTGATTAGATTAAGCGATGATTTAACGATTGTGTCCCATTTGCGCATGGAAGGTAAATATCATTTAACAACACCGGATGCACCTAAAGACAAGCACGACCATGTGGAATTTATTTTTACGGATGGGACAGCGCTGCGCTATAATGACGTACGTAAATTTGGCCGGATGCAGCTAATTTTAACCGGGACCGAACGCGAAACAACAGGAATTGGAAAATTAGGTTATGAACCAAATAGTCCTGAATTTACGGCTGCTTATTTAGTGCAAGGCTTAAGCCGCAAGCAGAAGAATATTAAAAATACGCTGCTTGATCAGACAGTTGTGGCCGGTTTAGGCAATATCTATGTGGATGAAGTTTTATGGCGGACTAAAATTCATCCCTTAAGTGTAGCCAAGAAGATCCCAGCCGCTAAGGTGCGCGAACTGCACGACAATATTAATCAAATTATTGCCGAAGCCATTCGTTTGCGCGGGACGACTGTCCATACTTATTTGGATGCTAACGGTGAAGTTGGCGGTTTTCAAAATAAATTGCAGGTTTATGGGCATGTGGGCGAGCCTTGTCCAGTCTGCGGCACGAAGTTTGAAAAGATTAAAGTTAATGGGCGTGGCACTACTTTTTGTCCGCATTGTCAGGTACGTTACTAATGACACTAGTGTTAGGATTAACAGGTGGGATCGCCACTGGTAAGAGCACCGCTGATAAATTTTTTCAAAAAAAGCAAATTCCGATTATTGATTGTGACCTCCTGGCGCATCAGTTGATGGAGCCGGGTGAGGTCTTATGGCAGGAGATCAAAGATGTCTTTGGCCCAGCCTATTTAAAGGCAGATCACAGTATTGATCGAAAAAAACTAGGACAGCTAGTATTCAATAATCCTCAAGAATTAGCGCGCTTGAATCAGCTAACGCATAAGTGGATTTACCGCAAAATTCAAGAAAGAATCGCTGCTGCCAAAAAAGCCCAAGTTCCACTAATAGTAGTGGATGCGCCGACTCTTTATGAAAGTGGCGGGCAAGAGTATTGTGACCAAGTCTTAGTGATTGCCTTGCCAGCAGAATTACAACTGAAACGCTTGATGGCCCGCAATAATTTGAGTCAAGACCAAGCTTTGGCGCGAATTAATAGTCAAATGCCATTAACGAAAAAAATTGCTCAAGCTAACTATGTTGTGTTTAATACTGGTACAATAGAAGAATTAAAGAGTAAATTAGAAGAAGTTTTGTTGAAGATAGAAGCTGAGGTTTAATTATGGAATGCCCAAATTGTCATCAAAATGCCTCTCGGGTAATCGATTCTCGTCCAAGTGATGAAAACCGGGCTATCAGACGGCGGCGTGAATGTGAAAACTGTGGCTTTCGTTTTACCACTTTTGAAAGAGTGGAAACCGCGCCACTATTAGTAATTAAAAATGATGGTACCCGTGAACCATTCAATCGTAAGAAGATTTTGCACGGAGTGATGGCCGCAGGTCAAAAGCGTCCAATTACCAGTGAGCAATTTGAACACTTAGTTGACGATGTGGAAAACAAAGTGAGAAAGCTAGGCGTCAGTGAAATCACCTCCAAGAAAATCGGTGATTTTGTCATGGAAGATTTAGCTAACATTGATGACGTTGCTTATATTCGCTTTGCTTCTATTTACCGTGAATTTAAGGATATGTCCAGCTTCATGAAGACAATGGAAGACATGATGGCTAAACGCGGGAAGGAAAATAATTAATGTTTGAGACAGCCAATCCCAAGCAGCCTTTTTTGGTCGCCAATCAGATTGAACTTTTTCCACAAGATCAAGAGATTCTGATTAAGCTGTATCAACCGCTAGTTGGAGCCATTGCTGTGGCTTTTTATCAAACTTTGATTCAGGATTATGATCCGTATGAAATTTTGTCAGATGCACGTGGAATTTATGCTTTGCAAGAGCAACTCGACTGCAGTTTGAAGGATTTTTTCCAGGCTTTGCATAAACTGGAAGGTGTCGGCTTAGTGCAGACTTTCTTAGTGGATAATGAAGTGACCAAGGTTTTAGTTTTTCGCTTGTTAAAAGTCCAGACAGCCCAAGAGTTCTTTTCAACTGCTTTATTAGCTAGCCTTTTAAAAGAAAAAGTTGGTGAAAGTGACTTTCATCGCTTGAGCCATTATTTTGCTAAAAAGGCTAAGATGACGCAAAAGCAAGTTAAGAATGCCCGCGACATTTCTGCTTCGTTCTTAGAAGTTTTCAGTTTGCCAGATGATGAAGCAATTAGTCCTTCAACTGATGTTTTAGAAGCTGCTAATGAAAACCAAGTAGCTGATGTTGGCCGGGCCCAGCTTAATCAAGATGATCATATTAACTGGGGCTTTTTAAAGCAGCAGTTTACCATGTATCAGGTTAATCCTAATGAAGTTGAGCAGCATAAGAGTCAGATTCGCAATTTGATGAAGACCTATGGCTTGAATGAACAAGAATTTGTTGATGAAAGTTTGCCCAGCTTGCATGGCTCAAACCAATTGGACATGAAGGCTATTGCGCGCTTAATTGCAGAAAATTACCGTGCAATTCATGCTCGACGTGATCTGCAGCAAGAAATTGAGCAGAATCGGCCGCATAATGTGCAAATGCCGCGCGGATTGTCACAAGAAAAGCAGCAATTACTGCAAGCGGCAAATAGCAAGTCACCAGCCCAATTTTTATATGAAATTAAGAAGGAAAAAGGTGGCTATGCCAGTGCTGATGAAAAGCGGATTATTTATAATTTACGCAATCAACGGGGCTTGCCATCAGATCTAATTAATGTTTTGATCTATGCCTGTTTGAAATATAGTCCAGTGCTCACTAATCGCTTAGCCGACCGGATTGCTAATGATTGGTTGCAGCATAAGGTGACGACTTCTAAAGATGCGATCGATCATATTGATGAATGGGATAAGCGAGCTCTTAACCGGACTAAGCAACGGTATCAACCACAGAAGCGGGTTGAGAAAGGTACTGATTGGAGCAAGAAGAAGGCCACAGTTGATAAAAGCGTCAATTCTGAAGATTTAAAGAACTTCTTCAAGAATTTGGAAGACCAAAGCGGGATGAAGTAGGTGAAAAATCATGCAACAAATTGGAGACGTTATTAAAAAAATCGTCAAAAAAAGAAATTTAGGTACTGAAACTAGACTCAGTGATGAAATAGTAAAAGATCCTGAAATTCAAAAGTTTTTACAGGCACATCACAATCAAATTAATAACGAAATGATAAAGAAAAGCATGTCTAACCTGTATGAATTTTACCTGCAAAAGCGCAATCCTGATAAAGTCATGGCCGGTTATCAGCCAGAATTATTTATCAATACTAATGCGATTGATGTGCGTTATGCACCTACCGCAGCTAAAGTTGAACAAGATCGTGACCGCTCAGCTAAACAACATTTACAGTTAATTGATTTGCCAGAAGCTTTACACGATGTGAAGTTAAGTGAAATTGATATTAACGATAATCGTTCAGAAGCCTTTGGTTTAATTGAAAAATTTCTCAAAGAGTATCCTAAAAATCCCCATCAAAAAGGAATCTATCTTTCAGGTGGATTTGGCGTAGGTAAGACTTACATGTTAGCTGGTCTGGCTAACCAAGTTGCTGCTTTGGGGAAGACAGTTGTCTTTTTGCATGTTCCAACTTTTATCGCTGGTTTAACAAGCCATTTTCACGATAACAGTTTGCAAGATGAGATTAGAAAAGTATCAACTTGTGATGTTTTAATCTTAGATGACATTGGTGCCGAAAGCTTAAGTCAATGGTCAAGAGACGACGTCTTAGGTGTAATTTTGCAGGCTAGAATGGACAATGTTTTGCCAACTTTCTTTTCTTCAAATATGGATATGAAAGATTTACAAAAGCACTTTGAAGAAACGCGCAATGCTATTGACCCCGTCAAAGCAGCACGGCTTATGCAACGAGTAAAGTTCTTGGCAAAAGAAGTGATCGTTTCTGGCCCCGATCGGCGAAATTTTTCAAATTAGGGCTTGATTCGCATTTAGGACGGCGTATAATATCAGTTAATGAAAGAGACATGATTTACTTCATTCAGAGAGAAGGGCCTAGTTCTGGAAGCTTTTCAGCGAAGTGAACCCCAACTCTTTCTTCCCCAAAATAGATTATTTAGGTTGGACACCATTATCAGTCCTAAGAGAGGCTAGACGTACGCTAGTCTGAATTTTGGGTGGAACCACGCTAATTAACGTCCCAGTGCAGTATTGCACTGGGATTTTTTATTATATTTTTTCTGGAGGAAACTATGAGTTTTTCAATCACTTTGCCTGATGGCTCAAAGAAAGATTTTGAAGAAAGCTTAACGATTGCTGAATTAGCGCACAAGATTGCAACTTCTCTTGGAAAAGCTGCAGTTGCTGGTAAGGTTAATGGTCAAGTTGAACCACTTGATTATGAACTTGACGAAGATAGCGAAGTTGCTATCTTAACTGACAAGGATGAAGAAGGCTTGGACGTTTTACGTGCTAGTGCTGCTTTTGTCTTCGAAGCAGTTGCTAAGAGTGAATATTCAGCTCTTCGTTTAGGTGAACATGTTGCTGACGAAGGCGGCTTCTATGTTGACACTGATAAAGATGATCAAATCAAGGTTGGTGAATTACCAAAACTTGAAAAGGCAATGCAAAAGATCATCAAGAACGGTGAAAAGATTGAACACGTTCGCGTTTCTAAGTCTGATCTTGAAGATGAATACAAAGATGATCCATACAAGACCGCTCTTCTTGCTAAAGAAGAAGGCGATGTTGTTGATGCCTACAAGCTTGGCGACTTTGTTGACTTTGGTTTTGATGCACTTCTTCCAAACACTGGTAAGATTAAGCACTTCAAGCTTTTGTCAGTAGCCGGTGCTTACTGGTTAGGTAAGTCATCAAACCCAATGCTTCAAAGAATCTTTGGTACTGCCTTCTTTAAGGAAAGTGATTTGAAAGCTGACCTTAAGCGTCGTCAAGAAATTAAGGAACGCGACCACAGAACTATCGGTCGTGACCTTGACCTCTTCTTCGTTGATCCTAAGGTTGGTGCTGGTCTTCCTTACTGGATGCCAAAGGGTGCTACTATTCGCCGGGTTGTAGAACGTTACATCATCGACCGTGAAGTTGCCGATGGTTACCAACACGTTTACACTCCAGTATTGATGAACCTTGATGCTTACAAGACTTCAGGTCACTGGGCACACTACCGTGATGACATGTTCCCACCAATGGACATGGGTGATGGCGAAATGCTTGAACTTCGTCCAATGAACTGTCCTTCACACATTCAAATTTACAAGCACCACATTCGTTCATACCGTGATCTTCCACTTCGGGTTGCTGAACTTGGGATGATGCACAGATATGAAAAATCAGGTGCCTTGTCAGGTCTTCAACGTGTACGTGAAATGACCTTGAACGACGGTCACACTTTCGTAGCACTTGACCAAGTTCAAACTGAATTTGCCAAGATCTTGAAGTTGATCATGGACGTTTACAAGGACTTCGATATTACTGATTACTACTTCAGACTTTCATACCGTGACCCTAAGAACACTGACAAGTACTTCGCAAATGACGAAATGTGGGAAAAGTCACAAAAGATGCTTAAGGGTGCCATGGATGACCTTGGCCTTGACTACGTTGAAGCTGAAGGTGAAGCTGCCTTCTACGGTCCAAAGCTTGATATTCAAACTAAGACTGCTTTGGGTAACGATGAAACCATGTCAACTATCCAACTTGACTTCATGCTTCCAGATCGTTTCGGCTTAACTTATGTCGGTAAAGATGGTGAAGAACACCGTCCAGTTATGATTCACCGTGGTATTGTTGGTACTATGGAAAGATTCATTGCTTACTTAACTGAAATTTACAAGGGTGCATTCCCAACTTGGCTTGCTCCAGTTCAAGCTGAAATTATTCCAGTTAACAATGAAGCTCACGGTGAATACGCTGAAAAGGTTCGTGTAGAACTTGCTAAACGTGGCTTCAGAGTAGAAGTTGATGACAGAAATGAAAAGATGGGTTACAAGATTCGTGAATCACAAACTCAAAAGGTACCTTACACTTTGGTATTAGGTGATGAAGAAATGAAGTCAGGCAAGGTTAACGTACGTCGTTACGGTACTGATGAAGAAATTTCTAAGAGTCTTGATGACTTTATCAACGAAATTGATGTCGATGTTAAGTCATACTCAAGAGAAAACAACTAATTAAATATAATTAGAAATACGTAAAAAGGTAGTAGACAGCTATAACAAGCTGTTTACTGCCTTTTCGTTTATATTCTATACAGAGATAGAAAAATAAAAAATTAAAAAAATTTTTTGTCATTTTTTTGATCAAAGTTCGATTCAAAGTATAAATCTTATCGATTTTTTGACCTTTATGTTATATACTTTGAAGCTTTTGATTGTATATAAAGATAGAAATAAATATGATAGCAATGAAAAATGCGTTATTTTATATAATCGTATAGATATCTAAAAACACTGTTATATCAACGATTCTTAGCTTCACACAACAAATAAATCGTATTATTATATAAGTGCAAAGAGAAATGATAAGGAATTAAAAAAGAAGGTAATTAAAATGTTAGAAGCTTTGAAAGATGAAATGAAATTAAGTTTTGGTACTCACAAATTAGCAATTGAAGATGCTAAGGACTTACTTGAAAAGTAAGCGTAAAAAACTGAAGTATCTTTCTTAGCTCCCATTTTTCGGCTATTCTTATCTCATAGACTTAAGGAGGCAAAGAATATGCTTGAAAAGAAGCAGCCAATTGTGGCTCTAGATCATCCACAAAAGCCTAAAAAGACACGTCCACCACGCAATAACTTGATGCTCAGCTTAAAAAAGAATAATCTTGAGCTCACTCTATATAGTTCCCTTGATCCTGATATCCTGAACAAGATTTTGAGTAAGGTTTTATCATGATTAACCTCTATGACCTAGGACAGGTCTATGTTGTTTGTGGTCGAACTGACATGAGGCGCGGAATCGATGGCTTGGCCGCCATAGTTAAAGATAAATTTGATTTAGATCCCTTTGCCGGTCAGGTATTTATCTTCTGTGGCGGCAGTCGCGATCGCTTTAAAGCTTTATATTGGGATGGTCAAGGTTATTGGCTCTTATATAAGAGATTCGAAAATGGCAAGATGAGCTGGCCGAACAATCAGGACGAAGTTAGAGCCTTATCACCAGAACAAGTAGACTGGCTAATGAAAGGCTTCTGTATTGAGCCAAAAATAAAAACAACGCACGCACGCAATTTCTATTGATTTTGCGTGCGTTTCTGGTATGCTTTAAATTATCCAAAAACGAGAGGGAGATCCTAATGACTAAGACTGAAACCAAAGATGAAATCATTCAAGGCTTAATGACCACAATTAATAACTTAAATGAAGAGATCTCCCTTTTGCGTGAACAAGTAGCCTATTTAACACAAAAGCTTTACGGCAAATCATCAGAACAAACTCCTTTATCAGGACAAATCAGTTTATTTGATGAAGAGAATTCTAATAGTGACGAAGATGAGGATCTTCCCTGTTGAAACTGCAGAAATCACTTATCACAGAAGAAAACACAAAGCAAAGAGAGCTAATATCTTAGAAGCTTTTACCAGCGAAAAAGTTCACCACCAGTTAACTGGCAAAGATCTGCTTTGTCCTGACTGCCAAAAGGAAATGAAGGAAATTGGCTCTTGATCAGTTCGTCAAGAGCTGCTGTTTATTCCAGCACAAATCAAACATCTGGATCATGTCCAGCATGCTTATAAATGTAAGCACTGCAGCTTAAGCAATGAAAGTGACAAGATTGTCAAGGCTCCGGTACCTAAAGCACCGCTAGCTCACAGTTACGGCTCAGCTTCAATCATTGCTCATACTCTCTATCAAAAGTATGAATTGAAACTGCTAGCTTATCGTCAAGAAAGCGACTGGCAAAAAATGGGGCTGCCAGTGACGCGCCAAGATATTATTAACTGGCAGACTAAATCCACAGAATACTACTTAGAGCCGCTTTATCAATTGCTTAAAGAAAAGCTGCTAGAGCAAAAGTTCTTG
>NZ_ML136883.1 GCF_004009905.1 Lactobacillus xujianguonis | reverse complement strand
TGACCTATTACAATGCCGAGAACAATCGAGCACGTAGTCTGATAGGCTTTCAAAGCCGGTTGGAAATTGCAATTTTAGCTTATAATTTGGCTTATTGTTTAGAACGATTTAACTAGCACCACGCGTATTATTTCTTATTTTTAACAGGAGCAGGAATCATAGCTTTGCTTAAAGCGGTGAGTGCAAGAGTAAAAACAGATAAGCCAATTAATAAAAAATGCAACAAAGTATATCATCCTTTCTTATTCACTTTAAAGAATAGAGAGAAAATATGAATTTTCTGTGACTTATTGTTAACTTAATGGTTAAGAAATTTAAATTTAGATCCATCTAGGGAAGATAAACGTGTAAAATATGAGGTGTTAGAGTCAAAGTTTAACCCCAATCTTAATGCAAAGGAGGTAGAAATGAAGTCAAATAGCGAAATTCGCTGGCGCGATCAAGATCTAGAAGAATATGAGACTGACAAGTTGTATTTTATTTGGAATATTCTTAAACAGCCTTTTCCGCCGCAATATCGGCAAATGGTTGGCGAATTACAATGGCGCAAAGAAACTAAACAAAAGCAAACAAATCTTGCTCGTATTGAAGCGATCATTGCTAAGCGACCTGATCGTGGTGCAGTGAGAGAAGAATGGAAGCAGTTACATCCTAATCAGGCCGAAGTGAAAAAGGATGGCAAAACTATTATTGAACTAGCCAAACTTTTTCCAAAAATGGCCGATCAGTTAGGTGCTTTTATTGAATTGAAACGTATTGTCATCAAATACTTTGGCAAAAATGGTGAACCTTACTATGATTTGCAAGATTTTACTGATATTGCGCCAGAAAATTATGTTAAAAATGGTTTTCGCACTCAAGGTATAACTCGAAAGCAGTTTTTGCGTCTATATCCGCAAGTAGATCCCAGTGAACTAAATGATGTTTTAAAGCAAATTGAGTTAGAAGAAGAGGATGGCTTAGAATTAATTCCTTATTATCAGGCCGTGGCTTTAAAGGCACTTTTCACCAGAGAGAATTGACTAGCGCAAAATTTTGAGTAAGATAAAATATGGTATGTAGGGTTGTCCTGCATACAGTTACATAATATGTTTCTTCAAAGTCGCCTAGTCTCAAATGGCGGCTTTTTATTTGTGAGGTAAAGATGGAAAGAAAAGATGAGCTTGCAGTTCAGATTAAATCTGACATAGGTAACTGGGTGACTGAACATACTGAGGTGGTAAGGGTTAGTGAGGATTCCTATGAAGTAGCCACGACACAGATTGATGCTTATGGTGATACAGTTTATTGCTTCGTTCAAGAAGTTGGGTCATTATATCAAGTTAGTGATGATAGTCACATTTTGTTTAAGCTTGATCCTGGTCAAACCGATCCAGAGTTATATCAGACTGCAGAAAACGTTGCTCTTGGTGCAGGCTTTGATTTTGATGAAAAGACTTGTACCATCTCTGTTACCACTGATGAAGATAGCTTAGCGCAGGCCGTTATTCGTTTGGCGCAATTACAAGTAGCAATTTCTTATCTTGGATAAAAAATAAGGGTTGAAATAGTCAACGTGAACTATTTCAACCCTTGTTTTATTTGATTAAATTAAAGTGATCAATTCTAAAAGTAACGGCATAACTAGCTCTTTCTCCATCTTCACCATCAATTTGACGATATTGTGGTTTATGGGTCTCAACATGAATTTCTTTAGCTTGAATATCATGAAATTGGGGATCGGTAACATGAGAGCCATCTTTTAATAGCTTGGCAAATAAACGGATAAATTTTCCTAAACCAGGTTTTTCGACCACAACAGTATCTAAGACATGACTTTCAATATTAGCACTAGGTAAAATAGCGATTCCTCCGCCAAAGTAGGGATGGTTAGTGGTGGTAACAAAGTAGGCATCTCCATAATGGTAGCTCTTTTCTGCAGTTTTGATGGTTACAGCGAAGGTATTCTGTTTACGCAAAACGCTTAGAATATTCAAACCGTAAATAAATTTCCCTAAATGAAAGTGGTTCAACTCATTTTTCAATTTTTGATTGTTACTTAAATGAACGACATAGGCGTCAAAACCAATACCAAAATTATTAACGAAATAATGGCGCTTTTCAGGTTCACTAGCATAAGTGAAACTGCCGCAATCTACCGTGACAGTTTTTGCTTGGCTGATTCGCTTGATAAACTCTTGTGGGTCGGTTGTTAGTCCTGCTGCACGAGCAAAGTCATTACCTGAGCCAGCCGGTAAGTAGGCTAAGGGCAAATTTGGTCGCGGTGAATGCTTTAGGCCATTTAATACTTCATTAAAGGTACCATCTCTGCCAATGACTACAATAACTTCTTCAGCAGGGTGAGGACTAGCCGCATATTCCTGAACTCTTGTATACAGACTATTAGGATGGGGTCCAATATAAGTCTGATATTGGATTTCTTCTTTTTGCAATAATTGTTTTAGTTTGCGATAGACTTGTAAAGCCTTACCGTTACCAGAAATTGGATTAAGAAAAATGTTTAATTGACTTGTTACTTTCATAATTGAATTTTTCAAAAAAAGAAAACCCTTGCGGGTTTTCAATACTTTATTTCTTTTCAATGATCATTGGTAAAATCATTGGTCGTCGCTCGGTCTTAGAATAAAGAAAGTCTGAGAGATTTTCAATGATTGCTTTCCGAATATCACTATCTTTTGGTTTATCAGATTTAGCCATTTCATTTCTGAGAACGTGATAGACATGCTTTTGAGCTTGGCTAATTAAATCTGTTGATTCACGCATATAGACAAAGCCACGACTGAGAATATCAGGACCTGCCAAAACACGTTTATGTTTGTAGTCGACGGTTGCCACGGCGACTACTAAACCTTCTTCAGATAGGATTTGACGATCATGGACAACAACGTTGCCAACATCAGCGGTACCAGATGTGTCGACATAGACATCTCCGGCAGGGATGTGGCCAGCAATCCGAGAGCCTTCAGGGCCAAAACAAACAACTTCACCGTTGCTAAGAACGAAGGTGTGATCTGCAGGTACACCTGCTTCTTGAGCTAATTCTGTATGAATTACTTGCATCCGGTATTCACCATGAACAGGAATCATATATTTTGGTTTACTCAAGCGGACCATCATCTTCAATTCTTCTTGACCACCGTGTCCAGAAGTGTGGACATTATTAACTCGGCCATGAATGACATTAGCGCCGCCTTCCATTAACTTGTTAATTAAATGGTTAACGCTAAGTGTATTTCCTGGAATTGGATTGGAAGAGAAAATAACTGTATCGTTTGGTTGTAAACTGATTTGGCGGTGAGTACCATTGGCAATTCTGGAAAGGGCAGCTAATGGTTCACCTTGTGAGCCAGTACATAAAATCATGGCTTTTTCTGGTGGAGTATGGTTAATTTCATCAGCGTCGACAATCAAACCTTCAGGAAGATTTAAGTAACCTAAATCAATCCCGTTTTGGACACCATTTTCCATACTACGACCGAAAATAGCAACTTTACGACCAGTATCAATTGCTGCTTGAATTGCAGTTGATACCCGATAAAGGTTAGAGGCAAAAGTAGCAAAAATAATTCTGCCTTTGATCCCGGTAATCATATCGTGTAATGATTTAGCAACAAAACGCTCAGACTTGGTAAATTGCGGTACTTCAGCGTTAGTTGAATCTGAAAGAAGTGCTAGTACACCTTCGTCACCTAATTTAGCCATTTTTTGGAAATCAGGTGCAGGTTGATCCATGACTGGTGTCAAATCAAATTTAAAGTCACCGGTAAAGACAACTGCTCCGAGTGGAGTATGAACTGCAATTCCTAAAGTATCAGGAATTGAGTGAGTAGTTCTAAAGAAGGTAACACTTAACTTGTTAAACTTTAAAACTGTATCCTCATGTTCTTCATGTAATTCAGTTGTATTTAAAATGCCGTGTTCTTCTAGCTTACCTTTAATTAAAGATAGGGCAAAAGGAGTGGCATAAACTGAGATTTCCGGAATCTTTTCAAGTAAAAAAGGAATCCCACCAATATGGTCTTCATGTCCGTGACTGACTACTAACGCCTTGATTTTTTTGCGATTTTTAACTAGGTATGAATAGTCTGAAATGACGTAATTAATACCTAGGAGGTCGTCTTCTGGAAACTTAATTCCACAATCCATGATGATAATTTCATCTTGGTATTGAACACAGTACATGTTTTTACCGATTTCGTGCAAACCCCCGATGGCGAAAACGGCTACTTCATTATTTTTAATTCGCACTCTAATTACTTCTCATCGAACGACGTTAATTTAAAATCAGCGTGTTCTTGTTCGTATTTTAGAGAGTTTCCTGTTAATTCTTGGATGAGTTCAATGTTATAGGGGGTATTGTCCTCAACCAACTTTCTTGCTTGGACTTGGTTGTCTGCCTCCATGTAAAGAGTTTGAGTTGTTTCTCTACGTGGGTTAACAATCTTGTCTTTTTGGTACAAAACTTTGTAGATCATAGTAAATAATCTCCTTATTAAATTGTAAAAAACGTTCTCAATGTGAATATTCAAAAAATACTCAGCAGTTAAATACTATTTTATCATATTGTGAACTATATTTAAAATAGCATGATTAAAATAACCAAACCTTAAGAAATAACTTTCGCTTTTGTTGACTCTAATCTCTATTCGCGATACTATGATTTTGTAGTAAATGGCTTTTAAAACTCATTTGCTCACTATACAAGAAGTCTCTTCAATCTTCTTAGTTCCCATTTGCTGTCGGCCCAGTCATCCGGCAGCTTTTTTGTTATAAAAAAACACTCAAGCTGTTAACTTGAGTGTTTAAAAATTTTAGGAAATAACGATTGTGTCATCTTTAAGATCAAATGGGTTTTCCTTGTTAATGCGATCGTAGAAAAGGTGACCGTTTAAGTGATCAATTTCATGGCTAGCAACAATAGCTGGATAGTCCTTTAATCTAATAGTCTTTTCTTTGCCATCAACTGTAAAGTAGTGGATGGTTAATTTATCAGGACGAGGAACGTAACCGTTAATTACTTTATCAACACTTAAGCAGCCCTCGCCTTCGCTTAAACAGGCTTGGCGTACTGATTCAGAAATGATTTCTGGATTAACAAAAGTTTCTTTAAAGATAATGTTGCCCTTATCATCAGGCACAAGCAAAGATGCCATTTGGACACTTTCGCCAACTTGTGGAGCAGCCAAACCAACACCAGCACGTAATTGGTGCTTTTCAGCGATCTTAGGATCTTGGGAATTAATTAAATATTCCATCATATCTTTTGCCAATTGTTGATAGTGATCGCTCAATGGGAAAGCTAAAGGTTGTGCAACTTTCCGCAAAACAGGATTACCGTCGCGGGTAATATTTTTCATTAAAATCAATTTAATTACTCCTTTGGAAGAAAATTTTTATTCTTAATACATTTTTACCATAAAAAGAAAAAGAATGCTGAATTTTTAAAACTTTATTTTTATAATAAAGATAATTTACGCTAAAGCGTTGACCAGCGCATAGTTAGGTGGTAAAATCAATCAACGTAGCTATACAGATTATGAAGCACTTCGATAAGGCGTGAAGACGCGCTACCGAAACTGTGACCAAGTCACAGTTTTTTTATTGAAGAGTGGGGAGGAATATTTTTGTCAGAAAAAAGAAGAGACGATCTTAGAAATATCGCTATTATTGCCCACGTTGACCACGGTAAGACTACTTTGGTTAACCAATTGTTAAAGCAATCCGATACTTTACCAGAACACATGGATCTGGAAGATCGTGCCATGGACTCAAATGCCATTGAACGTGAACGTGGTATTACCATTTTATCTAAGAATACTGCTGTTAAGTATAAGGGTACAACGATCAACATCTTGGATACGCCAGGACACGCCGACTTCGGTGGTGAAGTAGAACGTATCATGCACATGGTTGATGGTGCACTTTTGTTAGTTGATGCTTACGAAGGTCCAATGCCACAGACTCGTTTCGTATTGAAGAAGGCTTTGGAAGCTGGCGTTAAACCAATCGTTGTTTTAAACAAGATTGACCGTCCTGGTGCTCGTCCTAAGGAAGTTTTAGACGAAGTTCTTGAACTCTTCATCGAATTAGGTGCCAACGATGAACAACTTGACTTCCCAGTTGTTTATGCTTCTGCTTTAAACGGTACTTCTTCATATGATGAAGATCCTGCTAAGCAAGAACACACGATGGATCCAATTTTTGATACTGTTATCAAAAATATTCCAGCCCCAATCGACAATTCCGACGAACCATTACAATTCCAAATCACTATGCTTGATTGGGATGACTATGTAGGTCGTATCGGTGTCGGCCGTATTTACCGTGGTAAAGTTAAAGTTGGCGACAACATCACTGTTATGAAGCGTGATGGCTCAACTCAAAACTTCCGTGTTACTAAGTTATTTGGTTTCTTTGGTTTAAAGCGTAACGAAATTAAAGAAGCTAAAGCTGGTGACATTATTGCCATTAGTGGTATTAATGATATTTATGTTGGGGAAACTATTGCTTCCGCAGAACAACCTGAAGCTTTACCTCTTCTTAAGATTGATCCACCAACTCTTCAAATGGACTTTGTTGCTAATGACTCACCATTTGCAGGTCGTGAAGGGGATCAAGTAACTCCTAAGAAACTTGAAGATCGTTTAATCCGTCAAACTCGGACCGACGTTTCTTTGAAAGTTGAACCAACTGATCAATTGAACGCTTGGACTGTTTCTGGTCGTGGTGAACTTCACCTTTCAATCTTAGTTGAAGAATTACGTCGTGAAGGTTTCGAATTGCAACTTTCACGTCCTAAGGTTATTTATCGTGAAATTGACGGCACCATGTGTGAACCATTTGAAGCTGTTCAAATCGATACCCCAGATGAATATGTTGGTTCAGTTATTGATTCCCTTTCACAAAGAAAGGGTACCATGCAAAACATGGAACCAACTGGCAATGGTCAAACTCGTCTTGAATTCTTAGTACCATCACGTGGTTTGATTGGTTACAACAACGAATTTATGTCACAAACTGGTGGTTACGGAATTATGAACCACACCTTTGATTCATACAAACCAGTTGTTAGAAACTGGGAACCAGGTCGTCGTAATGGTGCTTTGGTTTCAATTAATCAAGGTCAATCAACTACTTACTCACTTCAATCAGTTGAACAACGTGGTCAATTGTTTATTGGCGCTGGTGTTGAAGTTTACGAAGGAATGATTGTTGGTCAATCAAGTCGTGAAAGAGACATCGCAGTTAACGTAACCAAGGGTAAGAACTTGACTAACACCCGTGCTGCCGGTAAGGACCACGCAGCAGCAATCAAGACACCAAAGACTTTGACTTTGGAAGAAGCCATTGAATTCTTGAACGATGATGAATACTGTGAAGTAACTCCAGAATCAATTCGTTTACGTAAGAAGATTTTGAATACTTCAGAACGTCAAAAGGCTGATAAGAGACGTAATCGTCAATAATAATAGATTTTTAAAGCGTCATTCGATAGAAGTGACGCTTTTTTTGTTTTATAATAAAAAAGATATTATTAAGCAAAGGGAGCAAGTACTGATGCGACGAAAATTACATTACTTAAATTTAAATATCTTAATACCATATCTGCTCCTAGTTGTCTTCGGGATTATTTTAGTCTATTCAGCTAGTTCGGTTATTTTGTTAACAAATGGATTCAAGCCTGATTTTTATGGTGTACGTCAAGCAATTTATGCAGCTGTCGCTTTTTTTGGCTTTGGTTGCCCATTTTTCGCTTTAAAGCTAGAAGTTTTTAGAAATAAAAAATTTGTTTTATGGTTTTTACTAATCAGTTTAATTCTGTTAGCTTTTTTGGTTTTGATGAAATTCTTTCGCGGATCCAGTGCGGCAGTTAATGGTGCTGTAGGTTGGATTAATTTAGGATTTATTAACTTGCAACCACTAGAAATTGCTAAATTGGCATTGGTAATTTACTTAGCGTATGTTTTGAATAAACGTGATGGTAAATTTACTTATGGTCATGTTTGGCAAAACTTGTCTCATCCAGCCATTTTAACTGGTTTCATGATGGCACTTGTAATTGTCGAGCCAGATTTGGGTGGGACAGCAATTTTGTTTATGATTGCTCTAGTTATGTTTTCGGTTTCTGGAGTTCCAACCAAATTAGCGTTGTTCTGGTTAATTTCAATAGTAGTTGGAGTATTGGCTGTATTCTTTCTGGTAATCAAGTTAAATCCTAAGTTTTTACAAGATAATTATCAGTTTCAGCGATTACTTTCATTTTTACACCCCTTTGCCTTAGAGCGAAAAGGTGGCGCACAGTTAGTTAATTCTTATTATGCCATCCATAATGGTGGCTTGTTTGGTGTAGGTCTAGGTAATAGTATGCAAAAGCGAGGATATTTGCCTGAGCCTTATACTGACTTCATCTTATCAATTGCAGCTGAAGAGTTAGGCGCAGTTGGTGCTAGTTTTCTGGTATTTTTGTTGTTTTATTTAATGTGGAATATCATGGAAGTAGGCATTAAAGCAACTAGTCAATATAATGCTTTAATTTGCTTTGGTGTGACCACCATTATTTTTACGGAGTCAGTCTTCAATATTGGGGCTATGCTAGGTTTATTACCAATCACAGGGGTTACTTTACCGTTTGTTTCATATGGTGGCTCTTCCATGATTGTCTTAACGGCATGTATTGGCTTAGTGTTAAATATTTCAGCTAATGAAAAAATAAAGCAAGCAAAGGATGATAATGTTGCATGAGTATTAATAAAGAGCTTAAGAGTGCAGGCTTAACTGAACGCACTGGTTTAGTAATTTACCTAAAAAATGCTAGCGATCAGTATAAATTACGTCGATTTGGCGATATTGTTTATTTTTCCAAAAAGATGAAGTACTGCATTGTGTACGTTACTCAAGAAAATGCTAAACAAGAATTAGCAGAAATCCGCAAGTTAGATTTTGTGAAATATGCAGAATTTTCTGAAAAAGACCAAGTTGATTTAAGCAGTAGTCATATTGAGACGCAAATTGCCACTATGGCTCAAGAAGCAGAGCAGGAAATACAACGCAGACAAGAGAAGAATGAGGACTTATTGAAGTGAGAATTATTTCAGGGAAATTTGCCAAACGTAATTTATTTACTTTAAAGAGTAGAAAAACTCGTCCAACCAGTGATAAAGTTAAAGAATCTTTATTTAATTCTTTGGGACAATTTTTTAAGAGTGGACAAGTACTAGACCTATATGGTGGTAGTGGAGCTTTAGGAATTGAAGCTGTTTCTCGTGGCTGTGAACATGCGACACTCGTGGATATCAATTATGCAGCTGTTGAAATTATCAAAAAGAATGTTGCTTTAACTAGAGCTCCAGAATCTTTTAGCGTCTATAAGATGCCAAGTAGTGTCGCTTTAAAACGGTTTGCTGAAGAAGGTAAGAAGTTTAATTTAGTTTTTTTAGATCCGCCTTATGCTAAGCAAAAGATTGCAGCTGATATGAAGAAAATGTTGGACCTACAATTACTTAATCAGCAAGCAATAATTGTTGCTGAAACCGACGATCAGACAGAATTACCTGAAGTTAGTGGCTTTTCATTGTTAAAGCAGCATCATTTAGGTAAAACTATTGTGCGAATTTATCAAAAGGAATAACGATCATGACAGATGCAATTTTTCCGGGAAGTTTTGATCCCATAACTAATGGTCATCTTGATGTTTTGAAAAAAGCAGCAACTCTTTTTGATCACGTCTATTTAGTGGTAATGACCAATACTCATAAAAAATATCTTTTTACAGCTAACGAACGGCTAGTTTTGGCGCAAGATGCTTTAAAAGGGCTAACAAATGTAACTGCTGTTAGTCGACCTGATGCATTGACGATTGATGTTGCACATGAATTAAATGCTAAAGCAATGATTAGAGGCGTCAGAAACAGTCAGGATTTCTTATACGAACAGCAAATTGCAGGATTAAATAATCAATTAGCACCAGATGTGCAGACCATTTTGTTGTTTACTAATCCCGAAAATAGCCAAATTGCATCAAGTATGGTCAAGGAAGTAGCCAAATTTGGTGGTGAAATAGCACAGTTTTTACCGGCAAAAGCCGCGGCAGCTTTAACAGCTAAATTGAGGCAAAAAGATGGTAAATAATAAGAATCAAGGTAAAAAGAAGTTTTATCGCTGGCTAATTGGAATACTTATACTAGTGGCACTTGCAATTGGACTTTCTTGGCCAACTGATTATTTTATTGAAGGACCTGGAGAATCAGTTCCGGTTGGCCAATTTATTAAGTCTGAAACTAAAAAGCCAATGAATTTATATTTAGTAACGGTAAGTATTACTTCGCGTCCAGCTTCAGTTTTGGAGTATTTGTGGAGTTATACGCAAAAATTTGCTACTCGGACTCCAAGTAAAGATTTATTAGCTGGTCAAACTAGTAGTCAGTATCAAGAATTGCAAAATTGGTACATGGAAACTTCCCAGCAAACGGCGATTTATTATGCTGCTAAAAAAGCTGGTTTAAAACCAAAACTTAATTATCATGGCGTGTATGTGATGAATGTACAAAAAAATTCTAGTTTTCGTCATCGTTTGCAAATTGGCGATACAGTTTTAGGCGCCAATGATCGACGCTTTCGTTCAACCCAAGAAATGATGTCTTATTTAAATCAGCAAAAGCCGGGAAGCAAAGTTACAATTGAAGTTTTACGCAATAATGAAAAGAAGAACTTTACTGGTAAAATTGTAAAATTAGCAGGGAGTAAACGTAACGGCATTGGTATTCAGTTAGTTGAGCGGACGACAGTAACTACTAAACCTAAGTTGAAGATTGATGTGGGTGAAATCGGCGGTCCTTCGGCGGGATTGATGTTTACCTTGGAAAGTTATGAAATTTTCTCCCATCGTAATTTGACCAAAAACCATAAGGTTGCCGGCACTGGGACGATTAATGTCTTGGGGCAAGTAGGGATGATTGGCGGAGTTGATAAGAAAGTTGTCGCTGCTGATCGAGCTGGAGCAGAAGTTTTCTTTGCTCCAAGTGATCATACTGGAATTAAGAAGTCTGAAAGTAATTATGCAGTAGCCAAGAGAACTGCCAAGCAGATCCATTCCAAGATGAAAATTGTGCCAGTCAAAACTTTTGATGATGCATTAAATTACTTGAATAAGCGCTATAAAATCCTAAGAAAGTTTAAATTTATAAAAATATTAGGCCTAGAAAAAAATTCTAGGCCTTTTTTGCGTAGTTATTAGTTAGGGGGAAGAAATTATGGATTTAGAAAAAATCAAAAAATTTGTTAGCGAAAATCGAAAGTTGGTTCTAATTGTTGTAGTTTTACTTTTGATTGGAGCAGTTTTCTTACATCAAAATCAAAAAGAAGAGGTTAATAATGATAATTTCATGCAGACTGCTATTCAATCAAGTTCTGTAAGTGATCAAAGAACAAGTTCAAGCTCAACTGATAATGTTGCAAATAGCAGTCAGAGTAAGACTGTTACCTGTGATATTTCAGGAGCGGTAAAGCATGAGGGAGTTTATACTCTGAAAAATGGCGCCAGATTAGACGAACTGATCGCAGCAGCTGGTGGATTGCGAAGTAACGCACAAGTTAAAGCGATTAATCGAGCTATTATTCTTAAGGATCAAGATAAGATTCATATTCCTTTTAAAGGCGAAAAGGTAGATAATATAACGACCGTTAATTCCGCAAGTGATTCATCGGCAGCCAATTCTTCAAGTGGTACTACGGGCGAAAAGGTCAATTTAAACACTGCTTCAGCTGCTGATTTACAAAAATTAAATGGTATCGGTGAGAAAAAGGCAGAACAAATTGTGGCTTACAGAGAGCAAAATGGTCAATTTAAGAAAATTGAAGATTTGATGCAAGTTTCAGGTATTGGGGAGAAGACTTTTGCAGGGCTTAAAGATCAATTGGAAATATAGTTTTAATCAACTTGGTTTTTGGTTCTTAACGGCATTATTATTTGTAGCTGCGTCATTTTATTTTTTTGAAGTAAAGACAACTAAACAAGAAATTATTGTCTTAATGATGCTAGGGTATTTATTACTACTAATATTGTTTAAATATCAAAATTTTTCCTTGTTATTAATAATTGCTGCGATCTTTTTGACCAAGACCTGGTTAGTTAAACAGCCTCATCAGTTAACAGTCTTATCGGATCAAACACTGGTTAAAATTTTTCCAGATGAAGTGAAAGTAACAGATGGTTGGCTCTCCGGAACAGGTCATTCAGAAGTAGGAAAGATTTTGCTTTCAGGTAATATTGATTCCAGTCAAGAAGAACTCTTTAAGACCGGTAAGACAGTAATTGCTAGTCATTTTGCAGGAGAACTGGGTCCGATTGATCCAGCGACAAATTTAGGTGAATTTGATTATCAAGCTTATTATGCAGCCGAAGGAATTACGCAAAAAATCAAATTTAAAAGTTGTCGCTTGCTGCCACAATCAATTACTTGGCAAGATCAAATTCACCAAATTCGCTTTAAGTTTCAACAATTTTTTAGAAAAATGCCACGTTTATTAGGTTTTTTTGCTAGTGAGTTAATTCTTGCTGAAAATAGTTCACCTGATAATAAAGAAGTGATTGATAATTATCGCGATTTAGGCGTGATTCATTTACTCAGTATTTCAGGCTTACATGTTGGCATTTATACCTTAGTAGTTAGCAGTTTATGCTTTTATCTCAAAATTACGGAAGATAAGGCCTTTATTTTGTGTTTAATAGTATTGACGATGGGAATTCTTTTGAGTGATGGCCAAGCTGGTTTTGTGCGTGCAAGTTTGACCTATGTCTTAGGTAAAATTAGTAAATTTAAAAAGATTAAAATGGCAGGGATCGATATATTAGGTTTAACTTGTTTGCTTCACCTTTGCCTTTATCCGCGGCTGTTTATGGGAATCGGGGCCATTTTAAGTTATGTGTTAGCCTTAGGATTACAGTTGACCAGCAAATTTTCCAAGTTTGGGCAAGCTGTGTCGCTTAATTTATTTTTGACACCGTTATTACTATTGTTTTTCTTTCAAGTAAATCTTCTAACGGTGATTTTTAACCTACTAGTCGTGCCTTACTTTAATTGGGTAGTTTTACCGATTACTTTTATTAATTTGGTTTGCTTTAGTCTTTTGCCTAAGTTAAGCGAATATCTAGAAAATATCTTATTATTCTTTGAAAAGTTAATTGGTCAGCTTTCGCACACTAAATTAGGTTTAGTAACCTTTGGCAAAATCACGTGGTGGCAATGTCTGTTACTCTTGATAGTGACTAGTTGCTTTTTAATGTACTTAAACGAAAAAGAACTGCTTAAAAAAATCAAATATAGCTGGTTAGGAGCAGTGGTTACTTTATATATCAGCTTTTTTGTGATGATTCATTGTCCGTTAAAAGGACAAGTTAGTTTTATTGATGTAGGGCAGGGTGATAGTATCTTGATTACCACTCCTTTCCCGCGGCGAGTTTATTTGATTGATACCGGGGGAAAATTAAATTTTTCAGGGAAAAAACAAACGCCGCAAGTTAATCGGATTACTATTCCTTTGTTAAAAGCGCTAGGAATTAATAAAATTGATGGCATATTTGTCTCACATCAAGATGCAGATCATGTTGGTGACGTCCGCCCGTTACTAGAGCAAGTACAGGTTGATAAGTTGTTTATGGCGCAAGGATTAATTAAAAATCCTTCTTTTAAGAAAAGAGTTGATGGGGTAGTTAAACATACCCAATTGGTGGAATTAATCGCAGGGATGCAGGTGAAGGAACCCAAAATTAATTTTCAAGTGGTTTATCCTTTTAAACCGGGAGAGGGGAAGAATGAGGATTCACTTTCCTTAACTTTCGAAGTAGCCCATAAGCGGTGGTTATTTACTGGCGATTTAGGACAAGAAGGGGAAAAGCAGATAATGCAGCGATATCAGTTGCATGCTGACTACTTTAAATTGGGGCATCATGGGAGTAAAACTTCTTCGAATCCAGAATTCCTTCAGGCTTTAAAGCCGCAATTAGTTTTTATTTCTGCCGGTCGCAATAACCGATTTGGGCACCCGCATCAAGAAACTTTAAATACTTTGCGTCAGCAAAATATTCCGTGGGTCTCAACACAAGACTGTGGTATGATTAGCTGGTATTATGATCAATTCAATCACACTAGTTTTAATCGCTTCGTCAGAAAGGAAAATGAATGAATTTAATTTCTTTATTTAAAAACACTAATACCAATGCGCATACCTTAATTTGGAGCGATGACGAATTTTTAAACAATTATTTAGCGCGGTCATACGTTCAAGATGAACGCTTTAAAGATTTAGAAAAGGTTACGGTTGATTGTGAAAGTGATGGCTTAGACGAGTTAATTAATGCTTTAACAGAATCAAGCTTGTTTTCTAGTCAGAAAATTATTACCGTAAAAAATCCGTTCTTTTTAACAGCCAAAGTGCCAAAAAAATATCAGAAACAAATTGAAAAATTGCAAGACATTTTTTCACACTTAAAAGAATTAACAGATGTTGTCGTTATTGTTGCTTCTTATGAAAAAATTGATCGTCGGAAAAAATTGACCAAAATAATTACAGCCAATTTTAATGTAGTGCAGCCAGCAATTCGTCCATATGAAGTTGCTGCGGTTACCAAAAATATTATTAAAGCTGAAAGTTATACTATTACGCAGTCGGCTTTGCAACTATTGGTAGAGCGCAGTGATCAAGTGATGGATACAATTCTGAGTAATTACGCTAAGTTGAAGATGGCAGCTATAGATAGGAAGATTACTGAGAAGTCCGTTGAACAAAATGTTGATTTGTCACTAGCCCAAAATATTTTTGCAATTTTAGAAAATGCCTTGCAACATAATTATCGGCAAGCTGTTGAGCGATTAAGTGATCAATTACGCCAGGGGACTAATCCAATTCAATTAGTTGCAGTTTTTGAAAATCAGTTAGAAATTCTTTTGGTTGTAAAGATTCTGAACAAAAGGGGTAGAAATGAATCGCAAATTGTCAAAGAATTAGGGATTCATCCGTACCGAGTTAAGCTGGCTTTAAAGAATAGAATTACGATTGAAAAACTGCAAGAATTATTAGCCAAATTAATTGATTTAGATTACAATTACAAAAATGGTACTTATAAAACTGATAATTTCTTGAAAATGTTTGTTTTAAATGTATAAAAAAAGACGGGAAACCAATTGATTTCCCGTCTTTTTAGATTATCTCGTCAATTACTTAGACAATTTAGCCATACGACTCTTGTCACGAGCAGCCTTGTTCTTGTGAATTAAGCCCTTTGATACGGCCTTATCCAAAGCACTTTCTGCTTCTAAACGTAACTTGGAGGCATCTTCTTCGCCAGCTGCAACAGCAGTCTTGAACTTCTTAACAGCAGTTCTTAACTTACTCATTTCGGCAGCATTGTGCTTTTTGGAAGCGTCTTGAGTCTTAACACGTTTAATAGCTGATTTAATTTGTGGCATGAAATTTCACCTCCATTAGTCGTTAAATTTTACTTAATTGATTATACTTAAGAATCATGGTTGATGCAAGGTAATTTGTACTTGCTTTTTAAAAAAATAATTTGTATGATAGTAGATGTTGTTGAACCATTAACGCTGTTTATACGCTCACACCTGACGATAAACGTTGTTAATGGCAATTGTTTTAGTATTTGAAAGGTGAATAAAATGGCTATTTCAAAAGCAAAAAAAGACGAAATCATTAAAGAATACGCAACCCACGAAGGTGACACTGGTTCTGTTGAAGTTCAAGTTGCAGTTTTGACTGCTGACATCAACAACTTAACTGACCACATGAAGAGTCACAAGCACGACCACCACTCATACGTTGGTTTGCTTAAGAAGATTGGTCACCGTCGTAACTTACTTCGTTACTTAGAAAAGAACGATCTTAACCGTTACCGTGAATTGATCAAGAAGTTAGGTTTGCGTCGTTAGTCTTAGCTTAAATGATTTAAGAGTCAGTCCGTTTGGACTGGCTTTTTTGTTTTTGTCAATTAGGTCCTGTTTATGCTAAAATCAAATAAGATTGTATTTACGTTGTGATCGTCAGATCCATAAAATTAAAAATTCAATAATAAAAATATTACAAGTAGAAAAGGAATTAATATGGCTGATCAAATTAAGATAATGATTTTGAGCGGCGTACGTGAGCAAGGAAAAGACATGTTCGCAGTTCAAGTTAATGATGAAATTTTTGTTTTGGATGCAGGATTGAAGTATCCAGATAGTTCTTTATTCGGAATTGATGTTGTGATTCCCGATTTAGATTTCTTTGCACAATATGGAGATCGTGTAGCTGGAATTTTCTTAACTCATGGGCATGCCGATTCAATTGGTGCATTACCATATATTTTGCGCAAGTATGATATTCCGGTATTTGGTTCACAATTAACCGTTGAATTGGCAAAAATTGAAGTAAAACGTGAAAATAAAAAGATTAAAAATAGTCTTTTCCACGTGATTGATGCTAATACTGAAATTGATTTTAGAAATGCTAGCATCTCATTCTTCCATACTACCCACTCAATACCTGATTCATTAGGAATTGTCGTTCATACACCAGCTGGAGAAATTGTTTATACTGGTGACTTCAAGTTTGATCCATCAGCTGCACCAAATTACCGCACTGATATGGATCGCTTAGCTGAAATTGAGACTAAGAATGTCTTGGCTTTACTTAGTGATTCTTCAAATGCTGAAGCCTGGTTCCCAAGCGCATCTGAGCAAAGCATTGGTAGCTATGTCACTGATGTGTTTAGAAATGCAAAAGGGAGAATTATTGTTGCGGCTAAAGCTTCTAATTTAAACCGTGTTCAAGAAGTCTTGAATGCTGCCCATGCAACTGGACGCAGAGTTTTATTAACTGGTCGCGATGTTGCTAAAATCGTTCGTACAGCAATGAAGCTGGGCTATTTACAAGTCCCAGATGGCTTATTAATGAGAGTTAAGGATCTTAAGACTACCCCAGATGATAAAACTGTTATCTTGGAGACTGGTCGGATGGGTGAACCATTAAACTCATTACAAAAAATGGCCACTAAGCGCCATAGCATGATTAAGATTCATAAAGGTGATTTAGTCTTTATTGCTACTACACCATCTCATTCAGTGGAAACAATGGTAGCAGAAACTAGCGATATGGTTTACCGTGCCGGCGGGACTGTCATTCAGTTAGGCCGTGATAAGCACACTAGCGGACACGCTACGGGAAGAGACTTGCAATTATTGATTGATACCTTGAAGCCTAAGTTTTTGTTCCCAGTAATTGGTGAATATCGTTTAATGGAAATTCATAAAGATCTTGCCGAAAAAACTGGTATGGATAAAGATAATATCTTTATTTCCAAGAACGGTGATTGCTATAATTACGATTTTAAGAAAAAGCGTTTCTATTTATCTGATCCAGTTCCTGGCGAAGATATTATGATTGATGGTTCCGGTGTAGGGGATGTAGGTAATATTGTTCTACGGGATCGTGAAATTTTATCAGATGACGGGATTTTTATTGCCGTGGTAACGATCGACCGTAAAAAGAAAAAGATTATTGCCCAACCACAAGTAACAAGCCGTGGATTTGTTTATATTAAAGCAAATCATAAGTTGATGAATGACTCCATCGAAATTATTAAAAAGGCAATTGCAAATAATTTTGAACATAAAAAGTTCGATTGGAGTGAACTTAAACAAGATATTCGGAATGACTTGGAGAAGTTCCTGTATAAGCAAACTAACCGTCGTCCAGTAGTCTTACCGGTAGTGATGGAAGTAAATCAAAATCGTCATCGGGCAATGCAAAAGAAGAGTGCCAAGACTGATGATAATAAGGAATCAGCTCCTAAAAAGTCCCATTCAACTACTAATCATAAGAATAGACGTAAATCACGCCATCCAGTCGATGTAAATAAGACGGGCAAAAAAGTAGTTGAGAAGAGTAAAGAAAATAAGGAATAAGTATGGTTTCATTAAGTCAAGAAAATTTGATGAAACTTGCTGAAGAAAACGAAAAGAATCACAACTTAACAGGTGCCATTCAGAACTTATTAGAAGCTCTAAGAATGCATCACGATACGCAAATTGTTTTGCGTTTATGTGATTTATATTGTCGTAATAAGCAAGAAGATCAGGCCTACACCTTAATTAAGGAAGAACCTGATCTTTTTTCTGACCAGCAAGTTTATTTAGAATATTTCAATGTTTTAGCAGCAAATCATTTTTTGATTGAGGCTTTGCAAGTAGAACATGTTAGTGGACGTAAAGCCCCACTTCAAGTAACTCCAGCTAGTGACCAAGATCAAAAGATGATTATGGATTTATTTAAGCGGCAGAAGAATATTAGTCAATTTGATTATGAACAGTTATTGAAGTTAAACTTGATTAATTTTAAGTCTTTTGCACAAAGCTTATTATTAGATCCAAGTCAAAATTTTGCGGTTCGTTTAGCAATTTGCGAAGACTTGGTTCGTCTAGGCGTTACAGAAGAAGTCAAAGTTTGGGTTATTGGAAAAATGCAAGCTTTTATTCCTGCTGAAACAGTCTTGTTAGAGAAAAATACTATTTATCAAGAAGTGATTGCTTCTTTAGGTAGTAAATTTAGAAATAATCCTAGTCAATTGCCACTAATGTTAGGAGAGGCAAATCTTATTTTTGGTAGTCTTTATCCAATGATTTCAAGCTATATCAAGGATCCTGATAGTTTTACGAGTGATCTGGTTTCTTTTCTTGAAACAAAAAATGGTCGAAGCCATCAGGAGCTACTTGAAAAAATTTATCAAAATTTACCGCAATAATTTTAGGCAAAAAGGTTTACTTTTTGAAAGGATTTAGTATAATTAGCTAAGGTTATTTTCATTAAGGCATGGCGTTAGCATTTTATACTAGGCATTTGCCGATGAAAGTAGTACAATATTCAACAGAGAATTATCCGTTAACTTATCTCAACGGACTTCTTGCAAAATTACAGGAGGGTCATTTTAATGGCAGAAAAAGAACATTACGTTAGAACTAAGCCACACGTAAACATTGGTACTATTGGTCACGTTGACCACGGTAAGACTACTTTAACTGCAGCTATTACTACTGTTTTAGCTGAAAAAGGTTTGGCACAAGCTGAAGATTATTCACAAATCGATGCTGCACCAGAAGAAAAGGAACGTGGTATCACTATTAACACCGCCCACGTAGAATACGAAACTGAAAATCGTCACTACGCTCACATGGACGCTCCAGGCCACGCCGACTACATCAAGAACATGATTACCGGTGCTGCACAAATGGATGGTGCTATCTTGGTTGTTGCTGCAACTGATGGTCCAATGCCACAGACTCGTGAACACATTTTGCTTGCTCGTCAAGTTGGTGTTAACTACATCGTTGTATTCTTGAACAAGTGTGATTTGGTTGACGATCCAGAACTTATCGACTTGGTTGAAATGGAAGTTCGTGACTTGTTAACTGAATACGATTACCCTGGTGACGATATTCCAGTTGTTCGTGGTTCAGCTTTGAAGGCTTTACAAGGCGACAAGGAAGCTCAAGAACAAATCATCAAGTTGATGGACATCGTTGATGAATACATCCCAACTCCAGAACGTGAAACTGATAAGCCATTCTTAATGCCAGTTGAAGACGTATTTACTATCACTGGTCGTGGTACAGTTGCTTCAGGTCGTATCGACCGTGGTACTGTTAAGGTCGGTGACGAAGTTGAAATCGTTGGTTTGGTAGACAAGGTTCTTAAGTCAGTTGTTACTGGTTTGGAAATGTTCCACAAGACTTTGGACTTGGGTGAAGCCGGCGATAACGTTGGTGTATTGCTTCGTGGTATTGACCGTGACCAAGTTGTTCGTGGTCAAGTTTTGGCTGCACCTGGTTCAATTCAAACCCACAAGAAGTTTAAGGGCCAAGTTTATATCTTGAAGAAGGAAGAAGGAGGCCGTCACACCCCATTCTTCTCAGACTACCGTCCACAATTCTACTTCCACACCACTGATATTACTGGTGAAATTGAATTGCCAGAAGGTACTGAAATGGTTATGCCTGGTGATAACACTGAATTCACTGTTGAATTGATTAAGCCAGCTGCCATCGAAAAGGGTACTAAGTTCACTATCCGTGAAGGTGGTCGTACCGTTGGTGCCGGTCAGGTTACTGAAATCCTTGACTAATTTCTAACGATATAGAAAAAGAGATGTACTTCCTTAAGAAGTACATCTTTTTTTGCTCAAAATTTGTTTTTTGTTGCCGTTTAAGGTAAGATAACTTAGTATGCAAGTAGCAAACTAGCAAACTCAAATTTGACATTGGAGGTATTTAATTAATGTCTGTAAAATGGGAAAAGACCGGTAAGACTACCGGTGAACTTACTTTTGATATTTCACAAGATGAAATCAAATTAGGCTTAGACCAAGCTTTTAGAAGAGTAAAGAAGAATTTGCGTGTTCCTGGCTTTAGAAAGGGTCACGTTTCTCGTGTTATTTTTGATCAATACTACGGTGAAGAAGCTTTATATGAAGATGCTTTGAACTTAGTATTGCCAAATGCATACTCAGCAGCTGTTAAGGAAGCTAAGATTGAAGCTGTTGGCCAACCACAAATCGTACCTGTATCAATGGATAAGGGTAAGGACTGGACTATGAAGGCTACAGTTTCAGTTCAACCAGAAGTTGAATTAGGTGAATACAAGGGTATCGAAGTTCCAAAGCAAAACACTCGTGTTTACGCTAAGGATGTTGATGCTGAACTTGACAAGCGTCGTGAACAAAATGCTGAACTTGTTCTTAAGAAGGGCAAGGCAGCAAAGGGCGATACTGTAACTATCGACTACAAGGGTACTATTGATGGCAAGGCCTTCGATGGTGGTTCTGCAGAAAACTACTCACTTGAATTAGGTTCAAACGTATTTATTCCAGGCTTTGAAGACCAACTTGTAGGTCACAAAGCTGGCGATGATGTTGATGTAGTAGTAACTTTCCCTAAGGATTACGGTGCAAAGGATTTAGCTGGTAAAGAAGCACACTTTGCAACTAAGATTCACGAAGTTAAGTCAAAGCAACTTCCTAAGTTAGATGACGAGTTTGCCAAAGACGTTGATGACTCAGTGGAAACTCTTGATGAATTAAAGGACAAGATCAAGAAGAACTTGAAGAGTCAAAAAGAAGCAGAAGCTAAGGATGCAGTTCAAGAAGCAGCTATTGAAGGTGCTGTAAAGAACGCTAAGATCGACGAAATTCCTGATGCAATGATTCAAGAAGATGTTGACACTCAATTGAACCAATACTTAGGTAACATGCAACGTCAAGGTATTGACCCACAAACTTACTACAAGTTAACCAATACTAACGAACAACAATTACGTGCCCAATTTGCTAAGGATGCTGCAGAAAGAGTTAAGACTAACTTAGTTCTTGAAGCTATCGTAGCTAAAGAAGGCCTTAAGGCAACTAAGGATGAAATTGATAAGGAAATCAAGGACTTGGCTGCTGAATACAACATGGATGAAAAGATGGTTCGTAACACCTTGAGTGATGACATGTTGACTCACGACATTACTGTACGTAAGGCTATGGACTTAGTTACTAACGAATCAAAGCAAGTAGCTAAATCAAAAGTTAAAGAAGAAAAGGAAAGCAAGAAGTCTGACAAGTAATTAAACTAGACTAAAACTTGGTTTTTCAATCAAAAGACGACTGTAAAGCAGTCGCCTTTTATTTTTCTGTGTTAAATTTTTCTCTTATTGTGTATTTTATGATAACCTTAAATCTGTAGATATTAGGAGGAATGTTTTTATGGCAACACAGTTTACAGATCAAGAAGAGATTAAGTGCTCGTTTTGTGGTAAAACTCAAGATCAAGTCAAGAAAATGATTGCCGGTAACGGTGTTTACATTTGTAATGAATGTGTTGACTTATCCAAGAAAATTATTGATGATGAATTGCGAGCAGATTCTGTTAAACAAGCCCGCAATTTACCTAAGCCAATGGAAATAAAAAAGGAATTGGATGAATATGTAATTGGTCAGGATCGAGCTAAACGTGTCCTCTCAGTAGCTGTATATAACCACTACAAGCGAATTGGACAAATGGACGTTGACTCGTCTACGCAATTGCAAAAGTCCAATATTGCCTTAATTGGGCCTACTGGATCTGGTAAAACTTATTTAGCTCAGACTCTTGCTAAAATATTGGATGTTCCGTTTGCTATTGCTGATGCAACTACTTTAACTGAAGCAGGGTATGTTGGGGAAGACGTAGAAAATATCTTGCTTAAGTTGCTTCAAAATGCAGATTACGATTTGGAAAGAGCACAAAGAGGGATTATTTATATCGATGAAATCGATAAGATCTCTAAGAAGGCTGAAAATGTTTCAATTACTAGAGATGTTTCCGGTGAAGGTGTTCAACAATCATTGTTAAAAATTTTGGAAGGTACCATTGCTTCTGTTCCACCTCAAGGAGGACGTAAGCACCCTCAACTAGAAATGATTAGAATGGATACTTCTAATATTTTATTTATTGTTGGTGGTGCCTTTGATGGTATTGAACAAATTGTTAAAA
Source organism: Lactobacillus xujianguonis (assembly GCF_004009905.1). Classification (GTDB taxonomy): domain Bacteria; phylum Bacillota; class Bacilli; order Lactobacillales; family Lactobacillaceae; genus Lactobacillus; species Lactobacillus xujianguonis. The sequence continues at coordinate 42,745 of NZ_ML136883.1, read as the reverse complement.
ATCGCTTAGGGAAAAAGACAATAGGTTTTGGTGCTGAAAATCAACTGAATAAAGTAAATGCTGATGAATGGACTCATTATTTAACTACTGGTGATCTAGTAAAATTTGGAATGATTCCAGAATTCATTGGCCGAATTCCTGTTATTACTACTTTGGATAAGCTTAATAGTAAAGACCTAATTCGGATCTTGACTGAACCTAAGAATGCTTTGGTAAAGCAATACCAAAAGTTGCTTTCTCTTGATGATGTAAAATTAACCTTTACTGAGGGTGCCCTTCAAGCCATTGCTGACTTAGCTATTCAACGTAATATGGGAGCTCGTGGCTTAAGAACCATCATTGAAAATTCATTAATGGATGTTATGTACAAGACCCCAAGTGAAAAAGATATTGAAGAAGTAGAAGTAACTAAAGATGTTATTACGCGTCATTCTCAGCCAAGAATAACGCGGAAAGAAGATAATGAAAAACCGGAAAGTGTAAAGGCCTCCACTAATGATCATTAAAGATAGTAAATATGCTGTCAGTGCTGTCAAAGAAAGCCAATATCCCAAAGATGATTTGCCTGAAATTGCTCTAGCAGGTCGCTCAAACGTGGGAAAGTCTAGCTTGATAAATACCCTACTTAAGAGAAAAAATCTTGCTAGAACCTCTTCTCAGCCGGGAAAAACGCAAACACTAAATTTCTACTTGGTAAATGATTCATTTTATCTAGTAGATGTGCCTGGCTATGGCTATGCAAAGGTCTCACGTAAGCAAAGAGAAGCCTTTGGTGAGATGATTCAAGACTATTTAGAGACTAGAGCTAACTTGCAGGGGCTCATTATTTTAGTTGACAGTCGTCACGAACCGACCAAAGATGATATTGCTATGTATGAGTACGCCCAATATTTAAATTTGCCAATTTTGGTCGTATGCACTAAGATTGATAAAATTAAGAAGAGTCAGGTTAATAAAGTGCAGGCTAATTTAGCTAAAACACTTGATTTAAGTTATGATAATGTAACTGTCTTAACTTTTAGTTCAGTAACTAAGCTTCACGTGAAAGAGCTAGGAGATTGGATTGAAGCTCATCTGTAATAATCTGAAAAACGTTGTCGTATGACAACGTTTTTTCTTAACAAGATATTAAAAGCGCTGTCATAAGTCTAACTTAATGCTAGGATAAAGTTGGCTTTAGGAAAGTAGGCTTAATTGTGGAAGAGGACAATCAACAAAAAAATTTAACTGTAACCAGTTTGGTCTTAATGATCATTACCACGGTTTATGGTTTTGGAAATGTATCGGTCTCTTATGAACAAATGACATATGCAGGAATTATCTGGTTTATTCTTGCAGGTATTTGTTTCTTTTTCCCAGCAGGATTAATGATGGCTGAATATGGTTCAGCTTTTCACGATGCCCAAGGTGGGATTTATTCTTGGCTTGCAGGCTCAATTGGTGAAAAGTGGGCCTTTATCGGGACTTTTGTTTGGCTAGCTAACTGGGTTTTATGGTTAGTATCCAGTGCTTCAAGGCTTTGGATTACGATCTCTGCTTTTCTCTTTGGTAAAGATACAACCCAGAGTTGGTCAATCCTAGGTTTGCATGGCACACAGTTAATCGGAGTTCTAGCAATTCTGTTTATGCTCTTATCAACTTATTTATCCTCGCGAGGGATGACGGGAATTAAAATCATGTCCTCAATTGGTGGGGTCTTTATGATTGTCATGAATGCAATCTTCATTCTGGCCAGTTTAGTCATCATCATTATGAATCATGGTCAGTTAGCCCAACCAATTAATGGCTTAAGTAGTTTTATCATTTCTCCTAATAAGGCATTTCAAACACCAATTACGATCATTTCCTTCGTTGTATATGCGGTCTTTGCTTACGGCGGAATGGAAACAGTAGGTGGTGTGATTAACAATATGAAAAAGCCTGAGAGAGATTTCCCAAAAGGCTTAATCATTGGATCACTATTTACCATTATTTCTTATGTATTGATGATATTTATGACTGGTTTCTCAGTTAATTACCAACAAGATATCCTTCATGGTACAGCAAATACAGGAAATATTACTTACGTGGTCTACGGAACTTTAGGTAAAGCACTGGGAACTGCTTTGCATTTAAATATGGCTACAGCCTTAGTCATTAGTAAGGTTTTTGTTAGAGCGATTGCTTTATCAGGTTTAATGGGGATGACAGGAGCATTCTTTGTTTTACTTTATTCACCGATTAAATCATTTATTATGGGCTCTGATCCACGTCTGTGGCCTAAGGCTGCTACTAAGTTAAATAAACATGATTTTCCAGCCAATGCAATGTGGGCACAAAGTATATTTGTTTGTCTCTTAATTGCAGTTGTTTCTTTTGGTAGTAAAGCAGCGACAGATTTCTATCAAATTTTAACTGATATGGGCAATGTAGCCGCTACAGCGCCTTATATTTTCTTGATAGGTGCTTTTCCTTTCTTCTTGAAAAAGACTACCCACGCAAGTTTAGGGTCTTTACCAACTATCGTTGGACAGTGGCTTTAGTTATTTTTGTTGAAATTATTGTTTGCACGGGAATTATCTTCACTGTTGTTCAACCAATTCTAGAACATCATTATGCCACTGCTTTTTGGACAGGCTTTGGTCCCGTCTTCTTTGCCTTGGTAGCTTACGTCTTCTATATAATCAGTAAGAAGAAGCATGGGTTAACTGATTTAAATTAAAGTTTAGTTTAGACAACTAAAAAAGCTCAAAATTCTGAAAGTGAATTTTGAACTTTTTATTTTGTCTAACGATGTTTACGCGGTATTTTTTTTCTTTGTAAGAAGACTTCACCAATCAGTTTAAAGAAGCCATAAGCAATTAGTAGTGCTCCGGCAATGACAATTGAGCGTTTAGTAAAGTATTGCGGATTTACAATGACAATAATTCCTAAGGCAAAGGCAATTAGCGCCTCGATTGCTGTAATAATTACATGAAAAACTCCTTTAATGCGACGTAAAATTAGTTGTCGGATCCGAATATAGGAGTAAATAATTAAGAACGTACCTAGGAAATAGTGTGCCAGAAAAATTAATAAACGATTATTTGAAATTAAAGCTACCGAAAGGGCAAAAATAATTAACCAACTGACAATAAAGAAGCGTTTTTGCCGATTTTGCAATTTAGATTGAGCAGTATCAATGATCTGCTTAACGCTGTAGCCGATTCCTGCAAAAGCAACTAAGATCCCAAATGCGCGTAAAGCATATTGGGGAACAGTTAAGGAAATAATCCCTAAAACCAGCATTACCCAGCCAATAATTGAATCGACTGTAAAGAGAGTCGAAGAGATGTGGCTCTTAATATTTTGCCAGATAGCTGAGAATAAACTACCGAAGACAAAACGAGTTCTTCTCGAGGACCCAGTTAAAGAAAATAAAATTGCTCCAAAGCCTCCAAACCCGTTTTTATTTAGCTGATTGATTTTGTCTGAACCACTAGCTGCTAATGAATCAAAGAGATCATTAGTTAAACTTTCACGTTCAGTTAACGTTGCATCCCCAATCCAATCATTAATCAACTGATTATAAATTCTCGCTTTTGGATTACGGTGCTTTTCAGTAGAAAAATGAGAACCATTGACAGTCCATGAAAAAGCATCATGCTGAGCTAAGCCTGGTCGAGAAGAGTCGACGATTACTGGTTTGATGGTCTGGGGTTCAAACAAGCGACCAATAATACTGAATTCTGGTACAAAACGCTTCAGCTTTTCTTGTAAAAACTTACTTGGTAGTTGAGCACCAACTTCTTTAGCAATACCAGGTGAGTCAAAGGTATAAATATAATCAATCCGGTTACGGAATTTAGGTTCAATATTAATTGCAGCATATTCGGCCAAATTTCCGCCTTTTGAATGTCCACCTAAGAGATAATGCTGGTCATCGTGGCGCATGATTTTTTCCAGATATTCTTTAGCTTGCTTTTGAGCAATCGTGGTTTTGAAACTAATTTCAAAATCTTCTTTCCAGCCAACCAATGAGTCATCGGTTCCTCTGAAAGAAATAAAATTGGTCCCATCTTCAAGTTGAATTTTGATCGCGCTGAATTGGGTCTGATCAGTTAAAGTATTAACAAAATTGGAAAGTTTAGCATTTTTAAAGCGATCAGCTTCGGCCATCAATTTTAATAAACGTTGATAGTAAACATGATCGTTATTATCATAATTAGGTGCAAAGTAACGCTTGGCTGCCTCACTAATGGTGATCGTTTTATTACCAGAGGAGACAATTTTAGGTAGATCTAAATACGAAAAAACCGCTAAAACAAGCGCGTCAATTTCATTAAAAGGTGCTTTAGCCAGGTCAATATCGCCTCGCCATTTAAGATAGGAAAAAATATTGTTATCAGGATACAAAATATCACCTTCAAAACAAAAAATTGTCATAATTACTAATTCAATTTTAACTTAATAACTTGGCTCTGTATATTTTTGAGGCAATAATTCAAATAAATTTAAAAAATACTATAACATTTGTTATATTTATGCTAAAATAAAACCAGGTAGAAGGGGATACAACTACCTGGTGCTGGGGCATCTAAGGACTTTACAAATTACATAAGACCCGGCAACTAGTATAACAAATAATTTTTTATAAAGATACTGTAAAAGATTATTTTATAAGATTTTTTCAAAGTCATCTCAATTAAGATGGCTTTTTTCTTTTTGTTTGCTATACTTATTTGAATATTTAATTGCGGAGGATGAACATTTTGATTACCATTTCTGATTTAAGTCTTAATTTATCGGGGAAAACTTTATATGAGGATGTTAATTTAAAATTTACACCAGGTAACTGTTATGGTGTCATTGGTGCTAACGGTGCTGGAAAGTCTACCTTTTTAAAACTACTTGAAGGTAAGATTGAACCAACCACTGGCACGATTAATATTGACCCTAATGAAAGAATGTCCAGCTTAAACCAGGACCACTTTGCCTTTGAAAATTTCACAGTAATGGAGACTGTGATTCAAGGCCATCATGAACTCTACCAGGTGATGAAAGAAAAAGATGCCTTATATGCAAAGCCTGATTTTAGTGACGAAGATGGGGTTAAAGCTGCTGAACTAGAAAGTAAATTTGCTGAACTTGATGGCTGGAATGCGGAGGCTGATGCTGCTAAACTTTTGCAATCAATTGGAATTCCAGAGAAGTTGCATCAAACCTTAATGAGTGAATTGCCAGAAGCGGATAAGGTTAAAGTCTTGCTTGCCCAAGCTTTGTTTGGTAATCCGGATATTTTATTACTTGACGAGCCAACTAACGGGTTAGACGTTCACACTGTTGAATGGTTAGAAAATTTCTTAGCTGATTATCAAAATATTGTGATCGTTGTTTCTCACGACCGGCATTTTTTGAATCAAGTATGTACGCAAATGTGTGATGTTGATCGGGGTAAGATTCAGTTATACGTTGGTAACTATGATTTTTGGTATCAATCAAGTAAACTTGCCACTGAGCTTGCTGCCAATCAAAATGCCAAAAAAGAAGAAAAAATCAAAGAACTACAAGAATTTGTGGCACGCTTTTCTGCTAATGCTTCTAAGTCCCGGCAGGCAACTTCACGTAAGAAGCAATTAGAAAAAATTACACTTGAGGATATTAAGCCATCTTCACGTAAATATCCGTTTGTTAAATTTGAATTGCACCGTGATTTAGGTAATGATCTCTTAAGAGTCGAGAATGTTTCGTATAGTGTTGATGGTGAAAAGATTCTCGATAACGTGTCATTTATCGTACGTCCAGGTGATAAAGTTGGGCTTCTTTCACGTAATACTTTGGCAACAACTGCCTTAATGAATATCTTGGCTGGTAAAGTTAAACCTGATAGTGGTACTGTTACTTGGGGACAGACGACGGCTTTTAATTACATGTCACGCGATTTAAATGCCAATTTCAACAATGATGAATTAACAATTTTAGATTGGTTAAGACAATATGCCAACAAAGAACAAGATGATAATACTTTCTTGCGTGGCTTTCTTGGTAGAATGCTCTTTAGTGGGGATGAGATTGAGAAGAAGATCAAAGTGCTCTCTGGTGGAGAAAAGGTTCGTTGCCAATTGTCACGTATGATGCTTGAACCAGCTAATGTGTTAATTATGGATGATCCAACTAATCATTTAGATTTGGAATCAATCACTTCGCTTAATGATGCTTTAAAAGCTTATCAAGGTTCGATTATCTTTACTTCTCATGACCATGAATTTTTGCAAACTATTGCTGATCATATTATTGAAGTAGGGCCAAAAGGAATCGTGAGCCGGAAGGATACAACTTATGACGAATTCATAAATAGCCCAGATGTGCAAAAGCAAGTTGAAGCAATTTACTAATGAAAAAAGCTAGGCCGCAGCCTAGCTTTTTCTATTTCTTATCTTTATCGTCTTTATTTTTATCCTTTTCAGCTTCTTTTTTGTGTTTGTTCATTGGTGACTTTTTAGGGTCAGGAACAGTCGCAAATTTATCAAGCATTTTCGCTAAGTTATTTGGATTATCAAAAGTTAAGCCCATAATTCTCTTCCTTTCATTTGTTAAACCGATTATATAAAAAATTTGCTTGAGATGCTAGTCTTCTTACTTAAAGGGGTTAACTAATGTATCTGAGTATCCTATAATAAATAACATAGAGTTTAAAGATCTATAAAATGAATCCAGAAGATAGGTGCGTCGCCTATCTTTTTTCTTGTAAAGGAGAAGTTAAAAATGCGGGTCACTTACGTTTTTGGAGCGATTGCGGTAATTGCACTAATCTTAGTTTTATTTCGCTCAGAGAACCGATTTCAGTGGATTAAAGCTGGTATCTTGTTTATTGGGCAAATTTTCTTTAGTACAATTAATTTCTTAATTTTCTTTGTCATTGCTTATTGGATGATGAATAATCGGGACCATGTTAATTTAGGTAATCTGTTTCTTCTTTTGGCAATTTTCGTGATTTTATCTGGTATTTTGCTTTATTGGGGCATGCGGATGGTTAAACATGTGCTTAAATTTTCAACGACAACTTTAACATTGATTGAATATTACATTCAATGGAGTTTAATTTACGTGACCGTTTATCAAGCAATTTTTTCCAACATTAAGCGAATTTCGACGATTACTGAATTCATTCGGGTAGGGAATTTCTTAGATCCAAATTTATTGGTGGTAATCGTGTTACCATCCTTTATTTCGGCGTGGATTGCGGTTATCTTATTTAAGAAGCATATTAAGGCAATATAAAAATCATCCCCACCAGGGATGATTTTTTTACTACGATATTTATTTTGTTCGCTCCAAGATAGCATCCATCTTTTTGAAAAAGAGCTCCTTATTAGCTTTTGTTACAATCTCAACTTCACGACCATTTGCATCGTGTTTAAAGCTGCCGGCACTCAAGCCATCGGTAATGACAGTTGCCTTGGCTTTTTTAGTTTCAACGACCTCTGGATAAAGGGCGCTAACAGTCGTTAAAACGTCCCACAGATATAATTCTGCCATTGGAACAGAGATAATTAAGCTATAACCTTGTCCAACTAAATCCATTGCTGGATAGCGTCGTAAACTAGCCCAGTGTTGCCTTAATTCATCATTTAAAGGAATTTCTTCAGTGCTTTCCAGACTGACCATTTGAATTGTAATTTCTGATTCAAAGACACGTTTAACAGCATAAGGATCCCAAAAGGCATTCCATTCTTGACTGCCATCAGCATTAACCATTGCTACGTTTCCATGGCCATCAAGTGAACCACCCATCCAATAAAGTTTCTTAATATGTTGTTCAATTTCTGGCTCGGCATCAAGTGCCCGCGCTAAATCAGTCAGTGGACCAGTCATGATTAAGGTTACCGGTTCTTTGGCTTGCTTTAACTTTTCTACCATGTCGAGATGGGCAGGTAATTCAGCTTGAGGAGTAGTAACACTGCCTTTTTCATTCAAAATTGGTAAATAGTTGAAGGAGTAGGTAGCCATTCGCCAGTCATGAGGAAATTGGTTGACGGCACGTGAATTAGAACGAGCTACTGCCAACTTATCTCCACGCAAATTAAATAAGTCGGTCATTTTACGACAAGCTTCAACTGAGGGATCAATGAAACCATCAGCATCAATAGCGCCCACACCTAATAGTTTGATATCTGGAGCTTGTAGAAGTACTAGATAAGAGACTAAATCATCAATATTGCCATCGTGATTAAAGTAAATTTCTTTCATAAATTTGGCCTTTCTAAAATTCAGAATAACTAACCTAATTATCTAAATTTTGACCGTTAGAAGCAATGACTTTCTTATACCAGAAGAAAGAATCTTTACGTAAGCGCGCTAAAGTCCCTTCGCCAGCATCATTTTTGTCAACATAGATAAAACCATAGCGCTTGTCCATTTGCCCGGTACCAGCTGAAACTAAGTCGATGCAACCCCATGGCAGATAGCCCATTAAGTTGACGCCATCAAGTTCAACTGCTTTTTCCATTTCTGAGATATGACTTCTTAAGTAGTCGATTCTGTAGTCGTCGTGAATTTTGCCGTCTTCAACCTTATCGTAAGCACCAAGTCCATTTTCAACAATGAACAGTGGCTTGTGGTAACGATCTTGTAATTGGTTTAAAGCAATTCTTAAACCTTCTGGGTCAATTTCCCAGCCCCAATCACTGCGCTTTAAAGTAGGGTTCTTAGCAACAGCCTTAGCTAAATCAGTTAAATCATTTGGCTTAACTTTTTCGCTAGAAACTGTAGTAGTTTGGTAGTAGCTAAAGCCAACGTAGTCAACTCTACCTTCTTTTAAGACAATTCGATCTTCATCGGTAATGTCGGGACGGTAACCGTTTCTTTCGATGTAAGCTTCAACTGCATTTGGATATTCACCAAAGACATGAACATCTGAGAACCAGTCACGGCGTTGTTCCCATTTGTCAGCTAAAAGAACGTCGTCACTTGATGGAGTAAGTGGACGAACAGGTGAGTAGTTAATCATGCAACCAATCTTGAAGTTAGGATTGATCTTGTGACCGATCTTAACCGCTAAGGCAGAGGCAACTAATTCATAATGTCCAGCTTGATACATGGCAGCTTCTTTATCCTTGTCAGTCATGCCATCTTTGAAAAGAATACCGGAGTTAGTAGCCATTAAGAAGTCATTGTTAAATGCTGATTGGTTATCGATTTCGTTAAAGGTCATCCAATACTTAACCTTGTTCTTGTAACGTTTGAAACAAACTTCCGCAAAGCGTACAAAGAAGTCGATTACCTTACGGTTAGTAAAACCGCCATAATTCTTAGCCAAGTTAAATGGCATTTCAAAATGGGAGAGGGTAATGACAGGTTCAATGCCGTATTGATGACAAGTATCAAATAAATCGTCATAGAACTTTAAACCTGCTTCATTAGGTTCTTGTTCATCACCATTAGGGAAAATTCTAGTCCAGGCGATCGAAGTTCTAAAAGCTTTGAAGCCCATTTCAGCCATTAACTTAAGATCTTCTTTGTAGTGATGGTAAAAGTCAATTGCTGAGTGATTAGGGTAGTTTTTATCTGGAAGAACACCATCGGTAATTTCACGTGGCTTAGTAGCAGACCCAACAGTCATCACATCGGCAACAGAAACACCTTTTCCGCCTTCTTTCCATGCACCTTCAAGTTGGTGAGCAGCTACAGCACCGCCCCATAAAAAATTCTTTGGCATTTTTGCTGAAAACATAAACATAAACCTCACTTTTAAATTAAGTTAACTATTATTAACGGTTAAAACGCCGCGATCATAACGATTACGTGATTCAGAAATTTCAAAAGGTGTTCCATCTTCTAAATAAGCATTTTGTTTGACACATAACACTGGATCATCGCTGCGGCAATTTAAATACTGCATGTCATAAGCATCAGCTTTATCAGCAGCAATAATACGGTCATCCTTACCAATTTTTAAGCCTAAATTATCTTGAATGTAAGAATAAATCGAACGATGTAAAATGTCGCGGTTTAATCCAGGGATGCGCGTAACTGGCATGACTGTATATTCGAGCTTAGCAGAATGGTTATCAAGCAAGCGTTGGCGAATAATATCATAGACTTGTTCTTTGGGACTAATATTTAACGCGCAGGCTTCATCATGAGTAGGCTTACGGGTTTGAAAAGAAATGATATGGCTACTGACAACACCACTACCATTGATATGTTTAGTAAAGCCATCATTTTCTGAAGTCCCTGAATTAAGAAAAATATTAGGGATTTCTTTTGAAAGAATATAAGTCCCGTGGCCTTTAACAGTTTTGATTAAATGCTTTTGTGAAAGCAATTTTAGGGCGTGAACAATAGTTACGCGACTAGTGTGATATTTGTCAGCTAGATAGAATTGCTCAGGTAATTTATCGACATATTTTTTCTCAATAATATCTTTTTCAATAGCAGTTGCAATTTCGCGATAACGACTCATCTTAGCCTCCTTTCGAAACTATATGTTAAGAAAAATATTACATATATCTATCTCTATGATAACAATTTGTTAAAAAATTGAAAGCGGTTGCTGATGTAAAAAACTTAATAAAAAATTTGCCTTGAATAAACATGATAAGACTAGGGTTTTTAGAGACAAAGTATATACTTCCTTTTTCGTATGTCTATAAAAGCGTTTACAGTAATCTGCAAACGCTTTATAATATGTTTTGTAAAGAAACAAGTAAAAAATCGTTTTTAGGAGAATTTTTATTATGGCAGAACAAACAATTATGCTTAATTGTAGTGCAGGTATGAGTACTTCACTTTTAGTAACTAAGATGCAACAAGCTGCAAAGGCTGATGGCATTGATGCTAAAATTTTTGCTTGTCCAGCTTCAGAAGCTGATCAACACATTCAAAATGAAGAAATTGACTGTGTCTTGCTTGGGCCTCAAGTAAGTTACATGCGTGGTGACTTTGAAAACAAAGTTAAGGGTGCTGGTAAAGATGGCAAGGATATTCCTTTAGACGTCATTGACATGCAAGCTTACGGCATGATGGACGGCGAAAAGGTCTTAAAGCAAGCTGAAAGCTTAATTAACGGCTAACACAAGAAAGAGAGATATTATATGGCAGAAAAAAAGAAACAAACTCCAGAAGAAAAAGAACAAGCAACTTTGATGGCTGCGATGGGGTTAATTGCCAATGGTGGTAATGCCAAGAGTTTAGCTTTTGAAGCTATTCGCTTAGCTAAAAAAGGCGATATTGCTGGAGCGCGTGAAAAGTTAAAGGAATCAGATAAATCCTTGCTTGAAGCTCATAATTCTCAAACAGGGATGTTGACTAAAGAAGCTCAAGGCGATCATATGCATGTAACTTTACTTGTGGTGCACTCCCAAGACCATTTAATGAATGCAATTACCTTTAGAGACTTGGCTGGAGAAATGGTTGATCTTTATGAAAAGCTATATAAATCCGGTGCTCTTAAAGAAGAAAATTAACATCTATTAACTATTAACAAATAAAAATGACTACAAATTTTTAAGCTTGTAGTCATTTTTCGTATCTTTTTAATTGGCTAGATGAGCATACACATTATCTGCCATCCGTTTCAATTCACGTTTAGCTCCCATTTTTAATTGGAAGTTATAAAACATAGTTTGCAATTTACCATGGTGTTCTCGATCAAAACTAAGCATATCTTCGGAGAAGGTGATTTTGACACCGTCCGCGATGTCTTCCGTCACATATTTAATGACAATGTCCATTCCACGTGTTTGAAAGCGAGCCGCGTAAAGCTTATTTCGCTCATAGTCAGTAATTTCTACTTTAGCATCAGCCATTTCATATTTAGTGCCTTTGGTTAAAGTCACAGGAAGATTATTACCGCGGGCTTTTTTGATCGTAGGTACTAATTGAGCTTCTAAGTAATTAAAAAAGTCCTTCGCCTTAAAGTTATATTGTCGTGTAATTGTGATCAATTCTTTTACTCTCTATTCTATAAAACTTATCAAGTTCATTATATTTTCTTGAAAAAATAGAGTCTAGCTCTTTTTAAAGTTAGGCTCTATTATTTTATTAAGCTAAGTCTTGTCCATTGGAAGCAATGACTTTTTTATACCAATAGAATGAATCTTTAGGGTAGCGTTTGAGTGAACCATGGCCGCGATCATCACGGTCGACATAAACAAAGCCGTAGCGCTTCTTCATTTCACCAGTACCGTTGGATACCAGGTCGATTGCTGACCACATGGTATAACCCATTAAGTCAACGCCATCTAAGCTAACTGCTTCTTCCATTGATTTGATTTGAGCACGAAGATATTTAATTCGATAATCGTCATGGATTTTACCATCTTCGAATTTATCTGCCCAGCCAAGGCCATTTTCGACCACCCAGAGAGGCTTATGATATCTTTCCCATAACTCATTTAAGCCCAAGCACAAGACATCTGGATCAGTTGCCCAGCCCCAAGCATTAGTTTCTAGATAAGGGTTAGTAATATTACCTGCGCTGACATTACCAGCTGCTTTAGCGTCATTAGCATGAGTAGTAACAACGTTTGAAGTGTAGCAAGAAAAACTTAAAAAGTCGCAAGGGTACTTCTTCAGTAATTCGTAGTCTTCGGGACGATCATCTAGCTTGATGCCATCACGTTCATATTTCTTTAGTCGACTAGTAGGGTAATATCCACGCATTTGCACATCAGAGTAAAAGAGCATGTCTTGCTTAGCCTTCATGACCAATAATTGATCGGCAGGATCACAAGTGTAAGGATAAATCGCACTGTAGGCCAGCATCATCCCAACTTGGTTGTGAGCATCAATTTCATGGGCAATTTTGACAGCTTTACTGCTGGCAACAAATTGATTGTGAGCTCCTTGAGCACGATTTTGTTCACTACCATCAATTAGACCGCCTCCCATGTAAGGAGCCATATCCATGGCGTTAATTTCATTGAAAGTCAGCCAGTATTGGACCTTACCTTGATAATGTTTCATGACAATTTCGGCATAGTGGGCAAAGGCATCAATCAGGTGCCGATCCTTCCAACCGCCAAAACGTTGAATTAGTGATAATGGCGTTTCATAGTGGGAGAGAGTTACCAGTGGTTTAATGCCATATTTAGCACATTCGTCAAAGACTTGATCATAGAAGGCTAATCCTGCTTCATTTGGTTTTTCGTCATCACCATTTGGTAAAATACGTGACCAGTTCATTGAAAGACGGAAAACGTCAAAGCCCATTTCAGCCATATATTTAATGTCTTCTTTGTAATGGTGATAAAAGTCAGTGCCTTGATGACTAGGGTAGTAGTAACCGTCAACTAATTGTGGCACAGCACCTTCTGGTAATTTAAATTCGCCAGGCCCCCAATGTAAATCAGTGGTGCCAACTTCGCCGTCTGGTGTTTTCCAGGTAGCCTTCCGCGCCTCAGTGGCTGAACCATTAGTTAAGACATCAACTGCGTTTAAGCCTTTGCCGCCTTCATCGTAACCACCTTCATATTGGTTAGCGGCACTAGCGCCACCCCACATAAAATCTTTATTTAAACTCATTTATGAACCTCTAAAATCTATTATTTTCTACAGTAATGTAACTTCTTCTGTCATAGCGATTCTTACTAGTAGAGTATTCAATTGGTTGACCGTTAGTTAGCCAAACAATTTGTTGTAACTCCAAAATGGGATCATCTTTTTTAGCATCTAAATATTTTTCATCATATTCGTCAGCCTTAACAGCAGAAATTCGCCGATAAGCATGACCAAACTGCAAGTTTAGCTTTTCATGAATGTAGTCATAAATCGAATCTAAGAGGATATCTTGATCCAGATCAGGGACCAATTTAACGGGCATATAAGTATGTTCTAAGGTTAGTGGCTCATTGTTGTATAAACGTAAGCGGCGAATATTATAGACTGGTTCGCTACGCTTAAGATCTAAATATTCTTGAATTTTTTCGTTAGGAAATTCAATAGAGAAGAGAATTACTTTACTAGAAACTTGTTCTTTACCCATTTGGTTCCGCAAACCGATAAAAGCGTTGGCAGGGGCATCGATACCCTCCTTAATTGGAATTTCACCTAACACAAAAGTTCCTAGTCCCGATTGCTTATAAATTAGGCCTTTTCGATCTAACCCATCTAAGGCCTTTTTAACAGTTAAGCGACTAACGTTAAACTGTTTTGCTAAAGTTTGCTGATCGGGAAGGGGATTACCTTTTTTAAAAGTACCATCCATAATTTTTGCTTCGATTGCTTTAGCGATTTCAAGATATTTAGCTTTTACCATTTGTATCAACCAACTTTACTAAAAATATTTATTTTAAAATCATATATCTATACATTTAATTATATGCTTAGATTCTTTTTTCTACACATAAAAAGCATTACTGAATGGTCTACTGATAAAAAAGAGATGTTGCTTAAATCAGGTAACATCTCTTTTTCCTATTCAACTTTAAGCTTGTAATTCCTTTATTCCATTTTCGATGGCTTCATCACAGTCAATTGGAAGTCGAAGAATCATTTGACCATCAACTTCGATTCCTTTTGGTAATTGGATTACACCAGGGAAGTGGTAACCATGATGAGCTTTAGTTTCATCATCTAAATAAACTGATACTTGACCGTCAGCTTTGACGCCGATTTTGAAGTGATGACCATCGCGGTCAAATTCGTTAACAATCTTTTCGTTGTTGTTCAATGTTTAGCACCTCGCTTATTTATTTTCTTTGGCAGCATTAGCTTGTTCACGTTTAAGCAAAATATTGTCGTATTTCTTAGCAAATGGCCAGTAAATCAAGGTTGAAATGACTAGGGTACATGCCTGCCAAATGGCCATCTTCCAACCGCCGATTAAGAATCCGGAAATAACTGCTGGTGTAGTCCAAGGGGCGGCCATTCCGTTTAATGGTGGAACAATACCGAACTTAATGACGCAGTAAGTAGAAATAGCAACTACAATTGGAGTCAAGAAGAATGGAACTGCTAAGAATGGGTTCATAACGATTGGCATCCCGAAGAGGAATGGTTCGTTAATGTTAAAGATACCAGGTACTAATTCCAATTTACCAAGTGATTTCAATTGGGCAGATCTTGCGGCGATAACTGTGAAGACAACCAAACCAAGAGTAATACCTGAACCAGTTAAGTTGATGAAATTGTTGTAGAACTCGTTAGTTACAACGTGAGCTCCGTTAGCAATGGTTAACTTACCAGCACGGTATAATTCAGCGTTATCAAATGAGTTAGCTTGTAATAATGAACCAACTAAAGAACCAACGATTAAACCACCGTGGACACCAAAGAACCAGAAGAATGGTACTAAGAAGGCAATCGCAACGGCACCACCAAATGAGTCTGATAAACCTTGCAAAGGAATTTGAACAGTGTTGTAAACCCATTGTAAGTAGTCAGTATGAGCAAAGGTATTGAAGGCACCGTAGATAAGCATCGTGGCAATCAAAATTACGCCAGCTGGAATCATCGCAGTGAATTGGTTAGAAACTGCAGGTGGAACTTGCTTAGGAAGCTTAATTGTCCAGCCTTTCTTCATCATTGCTGAGTAAGCCCAACCAACGATTAAACCAACAATAATAGCGGCAATCATCCCGTCACCACCAAGCCAGGTGATGTTAATTACACCAGTAACAGGTGCTTCAAGGAAGGACTGTAAAGCATGTGGTAACTTATCAATATTTTCAGTGACCACTTTACCAGTCATTTGACCATTATTGATCCCGCCAGTTAAAGCAGCTTTAAGTGGGTTAGCAATTGATAAAGTTTGCAGCATTAAGAATGAAGCACATGAGGTTAAACCACCAGCTAATGGTTCGAAGCCTACATTCTTAACATAAATATAAGCAATACCGATTGAACCCCAAAGAGCCATAACGTTGAAAGTAACAGTATAGGCTTGATTGAAAATAGCGCCCCAACCAGAAGCATTAATTGCATTTGCAACTGCTGGAATAGGGATATTGGTCAAAATCAAGAAAATAGAACCAATAATAATGAATGGTAAAGTATAAATCATACCATTTTGTAAGGCCACAATGGCCTTGGTATTAACGAATTTCATAATTGGCGGTAAAATTTTCGCATTAACGAATTTACCGAAGCTTGATTGTTTTTGATCAGCCATTATAATTCATCTCCATTATCTTTAAGTACCTTTTGGAACCAATAAAATGATTTCTTCGGTACTCGTTTTAAATCCTTTAAATCATGGTTTGATCTATTAACATAGACGGCACCATATCTTTTCTCCATATCACCATGTGAACTAGGGATGTCGATGAGTCCCCAACCTAGATAGCCTAGAACTTGCGCACCATCAATGAAAATGGCATCTTTCATTGCTTTAATGTGCTCGCGATGATAAGCAATGCGCTCATCATCTTCAATCATGTGTTTTCCATCCCAGGTTTCTTTAAGGCCAATTCCATTTTCGATTGGGAAGATCGGGATGTGGTAATGATTGTACATTGTGATAATGGCATTTTTAAAGCCAAGAGGATCAATTGTCCAACCCCAGTCATTAGTTTTCAAATATTTGCTTGGAACACCACCTTGATTCAAATATCGGTTTGGCGCTACGCCCTTTGGAATTTTCTCAGCTGAAATTACCCAAGAAGAGTAGTAGGAGAAAGCCAAAAAATCGCAACTTGCTTTCTGCATGATTACTTGGTCTTCCTGCGTAATGTCCATTTGAATGTGATGATTTTTCACATATTGTAAAACCTCTGGCGAATAGCCTTGACCAGTATCCGCATCATAAATGTTAAAGTTTAAAAACTCTTGCACTTGTTTAGCAGCCCAAACATCACTTGGCTTGCTGGTTTCTGGATAGATTTGTTGATAGGCTAACATTCCGCCGATCTTTACATCTTGGTAATGCTGATGGATGTAATTAGCAATCCGAATATGAGCTAGCATTGTGTGATGAAAGATGGTGTACATGTCGTCTAAAGACTGATCACCATGTTCATAGCCCGAGATGTTGAAGACTTCGTCTTGGAAATAAAGGTTATGTTCATTAAAGACAATCCAATATTTTACGCGATCAGCGAAATGATCAATCATCTTCTTGCCAAATCTAACAAAAGCATCAACGACGTGTCTTGACATAAATCCGTTATACTTTTTGGCTAAATTTAGTGGCATGTCGAAGTGGTAAAGACAGACCATTGGCTCAATCCCGCGCTTAAGCATGGCATTGATTAGGCGATCGTAAAAATCGATTCCTTTTTGGTTGAATTCACCATCTCCATCAGGACACACCCGTGACCAAGAAATTTGAATTCGATACATGTTCATGTTCATGTCTTTAATCAAATCAAGGTCTTCATCGTAGCGATGATATTCATCAATAGCCACATGCCAGTCACTCGAATTGGCAGTTGATCCGCGAATATCATATACTGAGAGACCTTTACCATCTTCATTCCAGGCGCCTTCAGTTTGTATACTTGAAACTGAATTTCCCCAGAAGAAGGTGCTAGGTAATTTGCGCTTTTCAGTCATTATTTGCTCCCTCTCTGTAAACGCTTACACTTTCTTTACAAGTAAAAGTGTATATTTTTACTTGTAAAGAAAGTGAAAGTATATATTTTTATTAGGAGAACAAAAAAAGCCTGAAAAATCAGGCTTAATCAAAATTTTTATTAATGTTGTTGTTCGAAATTAGCGACAGCTCCACGTAAATTAGCTTCACTCTTCAATTGACAGAGTGCTAAATCAGGCATAATTGCAGCTGGAACTTTTTTGACGATTTTTGCTAAGACACTATTTAATAATGGCAATAATTCTGGATTGTTAGAAATGCCTCCTCCTAAGACAATTTTTTCTGGATCAAAACTATGTTGGATATTAAAAATAGCGACAGCCAATGAATGTAACATTTTATCACGTTCTTCTTCAGCAATGGCATCACCTTGATCAGCAGCTTCAAATAGCTCTTTGCCAGTGAAATTCTTTACTGTTCGTTCATTATAGCGTTTGGCAGAAGCTACAGGTGAGGCTAAAGAAGACAGCTGATCATTGTCAATCATCATATAGCCAAATTCACCACCGTATAAATGTGCACCATGCCAAATTCTTTGATTCATAATCATTGCACCACCAATACCAGTACCGATTACAAAGAAGGCTATGGAATTACATCCTTGTCCACTACCAGCAGCTAGTTCACCTAAAGCAGCACAATTAGCGTCATTTTCAAGCGTGACTGGAAGACTAAATCTTTTTTCTAGTTCGGCCTGAATTTTAAAGTTGTGAATATAAGGTAGAGCACTAGTTCCGCCGATGATACCAGTTTTTTGGTCGACAGCACCAGGAGAGGAAATAGCAACTCCTTTTGCATTAATAGCAGTTTTTGCTTGATTTACCTCTTTAGTTAATACTTGATAAAAACTTTCTAGATCCTTTGGGGTATCAACCGCATGCTCATTAGTTAACTGGCCATTTTTCCAATAGGCTAGCTTAATTGTCGTACCACCAATATCAATTGCCATTAAATTCATAATTTGCTCCTTAAAAATATATACTTTTTAATAGATGATAATTATTTATGTAAGCGTTGTCAAATGCAAACGAGGATTTTCATATTTTTTTAGTTATAAGTTAGATATAATGGAAGTAGTTTGAAAAATGGAGTAAAAAGATGAATCAAAAAGCTTTAGTGGGAGTAGTTGGTTTAGCATTAGTTCTAAGTGGGTGTAGTATGCGTTTTGAAAAAGACGGCATTCATGTGAATGAACCCGTAAAAGTTAAACAAACTAGTTCCAAAAGGAAAATAAAAAAGGTCAAACCAGTTTTAAAGAAGAAACATAAGAAGACTGAAGTAGTAAAGAAAAACTCAACCCTCTGGAATAAACAAAAGTCGCAGATGCTTAATACCTTTATGAAGAAGTGGAGCGCTAAACGGCAACAGAAGTTTACTCCGTACGTAGGCAAAACTTTGACGCTTTCTAGTGGAGCAAAATATCCAGAAGTATTAGAGAAGAGACGATTTGTTTTAGGTAAAAAGACAATTAAAATCGGCTTAAGTCTCAAGGGCGAAAACAAATATGACTATAACGTGGTTGCCATCTATAATGACAATTTTAAAAAACATGGCATGCATCTAACATATTTATTTACTTTGCATCGGGGTAAAGGTGTCATTTTAATTGATGAAAGCAAGAATGTTAATCCACTAGTAGTACATCAAAACTCAGATAAGGATTTGAATAAGGAATTTCAAAGAATAATTAACTTAAAAAAGTAGGGTTGAAATGAAAATTACAGTTTATTTAACTGGCGGAATTGCCATCTACAAGGCAATTGAGGTAGTTCGCGGACTAGAAAAAGAAGGCCATCAGGTCAGAGTAGTCATGACCAAGAACGCGGAAAAATTGGTTACGAGCAATACTTTAGCAGCTTTAACCAAGGCTCCTGTTTTAGATGATCTTTGGACTAAAGAAAACGAGGCCACGATTCCCCATGTTCACTTAGCACAATGGACAGAACTAGCTTTAGTCGTGCCAGCAACCGCTGACTTTATTGCCAAGATGAGTTTAGGGATTGCAGATGATGCAGCTAGTACAACGATTTTAGCAACCGGAGCGCAAAAACTCGTAGTACCGGCTATGAATGATCAAATGTGGTTTAATCCTGCTGTACAGCGCAATTTGACGCAGCTACAAAAAGATGGAGTCAGAATTATGTCACCAGCGGTTGGGATGCTTGCCGAAGGCTATGCTGGTAAAGGGCGCATGCCTGAGCCACAAGAAATTTTAGCGTGGGTGAAGACCAACTTTTCATCAAAGCTAGCTGGGAAAAAGGTTCTAGTTACTGCTGGAGGTACAAGTGAACCAATTGATCCAGTTCGCTATATTGGAAATCGCTCCAGTGGCAAAATGGGGATTGCGCTTGCTGAGGCTGCCCGCGATCAAGGAGCAGAAGTTACGTTAATTTATGGTCATATTACTGTCCAGTTGCCGAGCGGCGTTAAACTAGTTTCGGTTGAAACCAGTGAGGAAATGGAAAAGGCAGTGCTAAATGCTTTCCCTAAGATGGATGCCTTAATTATGGCGGCTGCGGTAGCAGATTGGCGGAGTGAAAAGCCTAGTGCTGAGAAAATAAAGAAAAAGTCTGGTCAAACTAAATTAGATTTAGCCTTAGTGAAAACAAATGATATTCTTCAAAAAGTTAGTCAGTTGAAAAAGGAAGGTCAAATAGTAATCGGGTTTGCTGCAGAAACGCAGGATTTATTGACTAATGCGCAAAAGAAATTGAAGGCAAAGGGCGCTGACTATATCGTTGCTAATGATGTTTCCAAAGGTGTCTTTGGTAGCGATGAAGATCAAGTCATAATTTTGAGTCAAAAGCGCAAAAACACAACTTGGCCTAGAATGACTAAAACCGAAATAGCTCAGAAATTAGTCTCGGAATTGCTGAGTGATTTGTAACATATTTGTAATATAACAAGTGGAATAATAAAATAGTTTTCCTGAAGGCTAATCTAATTGATTGATGATAATAAATAACTAAACCTATACACGACACAAAATTAGCTCTTGTTATCTTACTAAAAACAGGTAAGATAAATGTATGGGAATTAAGAGACTGAAGGGAAAGAGTTGACAAGTGAGAAAGTCAGCCCTTTCTTTTTTTGCTTTTAAAACTATTTTCCGTATAGGATATAAGACAACATATTTTAGCAAAAAAGGCTAGAAGCCTTGATACTAAGGGACTTTATAAAATAGCAACCTTTCAAAAATAATTTGCACTATGAATTGAGAGCGGTAAACTATTGATAGAATATAGTTGATGTAACGGCATATGACTATAAATTGTGGCGAAAAACTATATTCAAATAGGAATTAAGAATCACCAGAGACATTTCAAAAATGCGAGGTGACGTTTATGTATTCAGATTCAGTGCTAACTTTAAATAATGAAGTCGAGATTCCACGGGTTCAAATGGGAACTTGGTTAATTAATAACGACAATGTAAAAAAAGTAGTTCAGCGAGCTATTTCAGTAGATTATCGCGGTTTTGATACTGCAAAAGATTATGGTAATGAATTAGGTGTTGGTAAGGGAATTTGGAATGCCGATGTGGAACGCAGCGACATTTTTCTAACGACAAAGATTCCTACAGCAGTTAAGGATTACAATGGTACTGTTAAAGCGATTGATGACGCATTAGACAGATTTAGTCTTGATTATATACTTATTGTTGATTCATTCTCCTCAGCCTTGGATTGAAGTAAATCGGGTTGAAGATCGACATTTTGAAGGTAATCTCGAGAATTGGCGTGCGATGGAAGAAGCAGTTAAGGCTGGTAAAGTTAGAGCGATTGGAGTTTCTAACTTTTTAATCGAAGATGTAAATAATATTCTAGAAAACGGTACGATTAAACCAGCGGTGAATCAGATTGGTGTTAATATTGGTAATACTCCTGAAGAATTAATTAAGTATTGTCAAAGTAAAGACATTATCATTGAAGCTTATTCTCCATTAGCTCATGGCCGTCTATTTGATAATGAAACATTAAAAAAATACGCTAAGAAATATCAAGTTTCAGTAGCGCAATTGATGCTTCGTTATGATTGCCAATTAGGTTGCGTAGTTTTACCTAAGACTGATATCCTGGACGAAATGAAAGAGAATCGCCAATTAGATTTTGAAATTAGCGATGAAGATATGAAGAAACTTAAACAACTTAAGTTTTAAGCATCATCAACCACGATGATGTTTTTTTATGGGAAAAATAATGAAAGAAATAAAACTGATTGCAATTGATATTGATGGAACTTTAGTAAATTCCAAAAAGGAAATAACAACTGAAGTTAAGAATAGTATTTTACGAGCTCAACAAGGTGGTAAAAAGATAGTAATTTGTACTGGTAGACCACTTTCAGGTGCACAACAATATTTGGATGAATTAGGCTTAAATAATCAAGCTGATCAATATGTGGTGAGCTTTAATGGGGCTGTTGTTGAATCGACTCAAGGGGATGTTTTATTTAAAAAAGGACTTGAGTACGCTGATTATGTTGATTTAGACGCAATTGCCAGAAAATTGAAGTTGCATTTTCATGCAGTTGGCCTGGATCGACTTTACACGGCTAATCGTGATTTGGGCCATTATACGATTTATAATTCAAGAATTGTTAAGTTGGAAGTTTCTTATCGAACCCCTGAAGAGATGCAACAAATTCCGATCATTAAATGCATGTATATTGATGATCCTGATTATTTAGACGAAAAGATTAAAGATCCTTTGTTTAAGACTGTTGCAGATCAAGTTACTTTTTCTAAAACAGAGCCCTTCTACTATGAAGCTACAGCAAAAGGCGTCGACAAGGGGAGTGGCTTGAAAGTATTATGTGATTATTTGAAGATTAATCCTGAAAATGTCATGGCTCTGGGCGACGAAGCTAATGATCTGGCAATGATTAAATTTGCTGGTCTAGGTGTAGCAATGGGTAATGCCGTAGCAGTTACGAAGGAAAATGCCGATCTAATTACAGCTGACTGTGATCATAATGGGGTAGCCCAAGCAATTGACAAGATATTATGATTTTGTGATCAAAAATAGTATACTTCATATGATAAGAGTATATTTGATAAGAAGGAATTTATATGAATAAAGCAAAAATTCTAATACTAGGTGGCTTAAGAGAAGACGCTTTGGCTGATTTAAAGGAAAAATGTGATGTTACTGTTGGACCAGTAGGACATCGGATGGAAGATGACCGAGAATGGGTAATTGATCACATTGGTGATTATGAAGGCTTAATTGTTGCCAAAATGCCAATTGATCATACCATTTTAGATCATGCTAAGAACTTAAAGATTATTTCTACTTATGGTGTTGGTTTTGACCGAATCGATCTTGACTATGCTAAAGAAAAAGGCATTGTAGTCACTAATTGTCCAGTTAGTGTTGCTAGACCAACTGCTGAATTAGCTTTGGCTATGATCTTAGCCTGTGCTCGTCGGTTGCACTTTTATGATCATACAATGCGTGAAGGTGTCTTTTTAAACATGAATGAATATGATAACCAAGGCTATACCATTGAAGGCAAGACTTTGGGAATTTTAGGCATGGGTAAAATTGGTCAAATGGTTGCCAAGTTTGGACAAATGCTTGGGATGAAAGTTATTTACCACAATCGTTCACAAGTTTCTGCTGAAATCGAAAAAGATCTTGGCGCTGAATATGTTGATTTACCAACATTGCTTAAAGAAAGTGATTATTTAACTTTGCATGCTCCCGCAACAGATGAAACTAAACAGGTTATCGATGCTGCAGCCTTAAAGCAAATGAAAGAAACGGCTTGTTTAATTAATGTTGCTCGTGGATCATTAGTTGAACAAACAGCCTTAGTTCAAGCTTTAAAGAGTGGTGAAATTGCAGGCGCAGGTTTAGATGTCTTTGAGGATGAAACTGAACCAGACGAGCGGTTGACAGCTTTAGATAATGTAATTATGACTCCACACGTTGGCGCAGCAACGCATAAAGCTCGCTTTGATTTAACTAAAGAAGCAGCTAAGAATATTAGTTCATATTTAGTTGATGGCAAGATTTTAAATCAAGTTAAATAAGATCAAGTATATAAAAAGTGATGAGATACCTTTTTTTAAAGATATCTCATCACTTTTTTTGTTAATTTGTTTAATTATTATTTTTTACTTGTGGTTTAAACAAGTAGTAAAGTATCCCAATCAATAAAATTATGATCCCGATTGCTAGGACCCAACTTCCTGGGCCAAAGCTATGATAGTTTACTAACATGAAAATTAAAGCTCCGATGAAGGTAATAATGATTCCACTTCTTAAAATAAGTTGCAAACGATGATTATCCTTTTCAGCTAAATTTCTCTCAGCTAAAAGCATGATTAACATCATTGCTGGGAATGGCAACAAACAGACATCAACGTGTAAAATTCTAAAAATGAAGCCATAGTTACCAAGAGGGGGTAGTTGCCACATCAAAATTGTATAAGTCGGCACGATATTCTTCTAAAAAGCCTAGTCCACCAACTGCAAGTAAAATACAACACATAGCGGTGAAAATACCGCGAACCGTATAACGATTACTTTTACTTAATTCGTGACCAGCGACATGTTTGCCAAAAGCTGCAGCACCGGTAGTTAAGATACCACCGATGAAGACAAAAACGCCAATGACAAAGTCACCTAAATCAACCCCAGCAACACTATGTCCTCTAGGTTCAAAAATTCCTTTTTCAGTGAAGAGGTGAGGAATTTGAACACCTGACCCGCCAAGACCTGAAATTACGTAAATTAAAAGCATAGAAATAATCCCGATGATAATTAACCATTCACCCCAGAGTCTTACTTTGGCTGCATTGTTAGTGAGGTGCTCACCATATTTGTAATTGGTGATTGATAACAGCAAGCAGAGAACAGAAACGACCATCATGTCTGAGTGAGTGCGAAGCAGGTTATCTTGCCATTCTGCTAGAGTATAGCCAACTGCATGAGCATACCTGCCCAAGATCGGTGGATTGTCGCCAAAATCCATAATATAACCTACTCGATCACCAAAAAGTCCAACAATTGTTGCCGAAAGGGTAGCTAGTAAACCTAACCAATAAGCAATATTTTTGCGATAATTTACTTTTTTTACCATGAAGATAATAAAACCGATTAACATGGTAATTAAAATTACATCGAGGGCAAACATACTTAGAATTTGATACCACAAGGTAATTTTGTACTTCATGGAACGGTTGATGGCCCCGCCGGTGACGCCGATTAATACACAAACAATTGTTGCGTAGAAAATAATTTTCTTGATTATTTGTTTTAGTCTAAAGGTTTAGCTAACCATTAGGCAGGTAATTCCAGCAAAGCCAACAGTTAATCCGTGTAAGTAAAAAATACGAGAATAGTTTAAATTTGTCCCTCTAGCAGTATAAAAAGCAAAAGGACTGGAAACAAAGACCCAGCCAAAAAGGGCATATAACAGCATAATTCCAATTAGACATTTAATAATAAATGTCCAAGAGTACTTACCCAGTCTTAAAGACTCGGTATCTTTTTTTCTTTCATTTGATATTTTTCTCCAAAGGTAGTACGGCCTCGGACAAAAATATCATAACGCGTCTTTAGAAAAAGTCAATAGCAGATAAAAAAAGTGGCGAGAAGATTCATCTTCTCACCACTTTTTAAAACCTAATCAAGGTTTTTGGCTAGCAGTTGCTGTAATTCAGACATAATTTGAATTAACTTGTTAAATTTAGATTTACCAAGTTGCTGACTAGCATTTTTTTCTGCCAGATTAATTTGGTCGATAATTGGCTTAACAAACTCTTTTCCAGCTGGAGTTAAACTAATAATTTTTTTGCGTCGATCGGTTGTTGAACTAGCAAAAGAAATTAAGCCCTTTTTGACTAATTTGTTATTGGTAGAGTTCAATGTTTGCTTAGGCAAACTCCATTTATTCCCAATAATCGATGGAGAACAAGGTCCCAAGGTAGCAATATGATAAAGTACATGTAATTCATTTAAAGTTAACTTATTAGCCTGTGCTAAGATAGCATAATTATGAGAAATCTTAGCCATCAAGACTGCTAGATCATCGAATTGATTTTGACTCATTGTTAGTCCTTACCAAAAGTAGAATTGTTCTTTTCGATTAAGCTATGACGATAGCCATAAGATAGGTAAATGACGATTCCAATTAATAACCAGATACCAGCCATGATATAAACATCTTTGTTTAATTGGCACATCATAAAAATACAGAATAAACCTGAAATAATTGGGATAACAGGATAGCCAGGTACTTTAAAGCCGTTATTTGGAATATCAGTCCGCTTTCTAAGTAGTAAGATTCCAAAGGAAACTAAGGTGAAGGCAAATAAGGTACCAAAGCTAACTAAGTTAGTTAATTGATCAACTGAGAAGAAGGCAGCGCCTAATGCGATAATAACAGTCACTGCAAAAAGGGCAATTTGAGGGGAATTATGTTTTTTGTCTAATTTACTGAAATGGTGGGGTAAAAGACCATCTCGAGCCATTGCGTAAATTAAGCGAGAGCTAGAATAAATCATGGTTAACATCATTGTAGCCATTCCGACCATTGCTCCTAAAGAAAGTAGTTCAGCAATCCAATCTTGGTGAACGTATTGCAATGCAAAAGCTACTGGATTAGCAACATTTAAATCTTTGTAGTTGACCATGCCTGTTAAGACAATAGAAACACCCATATAAAGAACAACGGCAACCGCTAGAGTGCTAATAATTCCTAATTGCATATTCTTTTGTGGCTTTTTAACTTCAGCGGCTGATGCGGAAACTACATCAAAACCAAGAAAGGCAAAGAAGACAGTAGTCGCACCTTTGATTACCCCAGAGAGATGATAGGGCATGAAGGGATGATAATTTGCCGGTTTGATGAAGTTTAAGCCAACAACAATAAAAATCAAAATAATTGCAATCTTAATAATTACCGCTAAGTTGTTAATTTTGATTGAACTTTTAATTCCGCGAGCTAATAGTAAAGCAATTAAGACAATCACCACAACTGCGACCAGATCGAAATAAACCCCATGCTGCGGATCAAATGGGCCAGACAATGATTTCGGTAATTTAAGACCGAAAGGTTCAATAAATGAATTAAAGTAAGATGACCAACCGGCGGCTACTGTAGCTACAGCCAGCATATATTCAAGTATTAAAGCCCAACCCATTAACCAACCGATAAATTCGCCATAAATGATATTACCGTATGAATAAGCAGAACCGGCGACAGGAATTGATGAGGCAAACTCTGCATAGCACATTCCGGCTAATACGCAGATGCAAGCAGCAATTAAAAATGAAAAACTGACACCTGGTCCTGCTGTTAAAGCGGCAACCGTTCCTGGCAGGATAAAAATTCCAGTACCAATTACAGCTCCAACACCCATGGCAATTAGATCAAAGGCAGATAAAGTTTTACTAAATTTAATGTCCTCATTTAAATAGGATTTAATTCCTGGTTTTCTGAAGAGATTAATTTCCAATCGCTTCCACTCCTTTTAATAGTTTTCATTATTCTTTAATTCTACTCTTATACCAACGATATACGCAATAGCAAATTGCAATAAGTAGAATAACTGAGACAATCAATGAGTATTCCTCAAAAATAGTGACGATAACTTCCCATTTGCTACCCATGTATGCGCCAAGGACGATTAATACTGTATTCCAAATCAGACTTCCTAAAGTTGTTAAAATCAAAAATTTAAGCATTTTAACTTTGGCAATTCCGGCGGGAATAGAAATTAAGCTGCGGATTACTGGAATAAACCGCCCAAAAAAGATCGCCTTGATTCCGTGACGATCAAACCAAGCAATCGAGCGATTAACGTCATTTGCTTTAAAGCCTAGGCGTTTGAATAACTTGTGGCTAAAAATTTTTTCTAAGCGCTCTTCATTTAAAATTCTTCCAAACCCATATAAAGCCAAAGCGCCAATTAAGGCTCCAATAGTTGAAGCAATAATTAAACCGCCAATGTTCATTTTAGTGGAAGAAGTCATAAAGCCACCAAAGCACAAAATAACTTCTGAAGGAATAGGAGGAAAAATATTCTCAATAGCAATTAAAAAAATGACGGCGAGATAGCCAAATTGATCAATTGATGAATAAATCCAATCTGTCATATTAAGCTCCTTAATACTAGTTATTACTTACTTAATATATCAAAAAAGATTTAACAAATATCGAATTTTTAATAAAGAAGCGTCGATTAAAGAAAAAATTAATAAATATGTTAAAATTTAACGTGCGAATTTAGGAAGTGATTTTTTGGAAACTGAATTAATCGAAAACAAATTAAAACTTTTACCTGAAAAACCAGGTTGCTATTTAATGAAAGATATTAACGGTTCCGTCATTTATGTCGGCAAGTCAAAAAACTTAAAGAATCGTGTTCGTTCTTACTTCAAGAGTAAGCAGGTAGGGCGACGGGCAGAATTAGTTGCAAATATTCGTGATTATGACATTATCACTGTTTCAACTGATAAAGAAGCCTTTTTGCTCGAAATTACTTTAATTAAAAAATATCAACCATATTACAATGTTCAACTCAAGCAGGGAACAGGTTATCCATATATTGAAATTACCCATGAACATGATCCCCAAACCAAATTAACTAGTATTGTGCGCAAGGATAATGGTTATTATTTTGGACCATATCCTAACGTTTATGCAGCACAAGCGACATTAAAATTTATCCAAAAAGTATTTCCTTTGAGACGTTGTAAAGGATATCAGGGTCGACCATGTCTTTACTATCATATGGGGCAATGCTTAGGGGCTTGTTTTCAAGAAGTGCCACAAAAAAAATATGATGAACAAATCAAGAAAATTAAGAGTTTTTTGAATGGTGATATTGGCTGGGTTAAGCAGGATTTAACGCAAAAAATGAGTCAAGCTGCGGCACAATTAGAATTTGAACGGGCTGGCGAATATCGTGATCAATTGAAATACATTGAAGAGACGGTTGAAAAGCAAAAAATCATCTCAAATGATAATACTCAACGTGATATTTTTAACTTTTACGTTGATAAGTCATGGCTCTCAGTGCAAATCTTTTTCTTACGCCAAGCTAAACTTTTGCGTCGGGAAACTAGAATGTTTCCGTTAACTGATGAAAATGATCCAGAGGATGAATTTGCTTCATTTATTGTGCAATTTTATGGTCAGAAAAATCACGTTTTACCAAAAGAAGTTTTAGTACCAATAGGCATTGATAATCAAGCTTTATCTGAAGTTTTACATGTGCCAGTCAGAACTCCGCAACGCGGACAAAAAAAGGCCTTGCTAGAAATGGCGAAAGACAATGCCAAGTTGAAACTTGATGACAAATTTAGACTCTTAGAATTAGGAAATCGGAAGACTAAAGGAGCGCAAAAAGAAATTTTTGATGCTTTAGGCTTACCTTATGGCCATGTGATTGAAAGTTTTGACCACTCTCATATTCAAGGAGCTGATCCCGTGTCTGCGCTAGTCGTCTTTAAAGATGGAGAAGCAGATAAAACATCCTATCGCAAATACAAATTAAAGGGTGAAGTTGAGCACCAAAATGGTGGTGACGAAGTGCGTAACACGCGTGAAGTTGTGCGCAGAAGATATGGTCGTTTATTGCGCGAACATAAGAAAATGCCTGATTTAATTTTGATGGATGGTGGACAAATCCAAGTTGAGGCGTGTGAAGATGTCCTAAGAAATGAATTGAATCTTAATATTCCAGTTGCCGGAATGGTTAAAGATGATAAACACCGTACCAATCACCTTTTATTTGGAGATCCAATTAACGGAATTCCTTTAAAGTTAATTCCGTTAAATCCTAAATCACAAGGTTTTTATTTGATGACGCGAATTCAGGATGAGGTCCACCGCTTTGCCATCACTTTTCACCGAAGAACTCATGCTAAGAATGCCTTGTCTAGTAGATTAGATTCCATCAAGGGTATTGGACCGAAAAGTCGGAATAAACTTTTACGGCAATTTGGTTCATTGAAAAAGATCAAAGAAGCTTCCGTTGATCAATTAAGAGAAGCTGGCTTGACATTGACCCAAGCACAGGCAGTAAAATTAAGTTTATAAGAAGAAAAGTACTGATTAAATCAAGTTTTTGTAGTATGATACTAGAGTTAGAGAAGATGGGGAGGTTTACACATGCCAACATTTGTTGATCAAACTAAAATTGAAGTTCAAGCCGGAAAAGGCGGCGATGGTATGGTAGCTTTCCGCCATGAAAAATTTGTCCCAAATGGTGGACCCGCCGGAGGCGATGGCGGTCGTGGCGGTAGCATTATTTTTGTCGCTGATAGTGGCTTAAGAACTTTGATGGATTTCCGTTATCGGCGTAAGTTTAAAGCTGATAGTGGTGAAAATGGGCGCATTAAATCACAATATGGTCGTGCAGCTAAAGACCTATATTTAAAAGTTCCAGTTGGAACGACTGTTTATGATTTTAATACCAATGAAATGATTGGTGATTTGACCAAGAATGGTCAAGAACTAGTTGTTGCTAAAGGTGGTCGTGGTGGTAGAGGAAACATTCACTTTGCTACTAGTGTCAATACTGCCCCAGAAATTGCTGAAAATGGTGAACCCGGTGAAGATCGAGTTTTACGTTTGGAATTAAAAATGTTGGCTGATGTTGGTTTAGTTGGTTTTCCTTCAGTTGGGAAGTCAACACTGTTATCAGTAGTAACTAAAGCTAAGCCAAAGATTGCTGCTTATTCATTTACGACTTTAACCCCTAATTTAGGGATGGTAATTTTACCAGATGGTCGTGACTTCTCCATGGCTGATTTACCAGGCTTAATTGAAGGTGCAAGCCAGGGTGTAGGTTTAGGAATTCAATTTTTGCGGCATATTGAACGAACCAAAGTAATCTTACATTTAGTTTCAATGGATCCTAATAATGGGCGTGAAGCCATTGAAGACTACAAGACCATCCGGCATGAATTAGCTAGTTATACTAAGGACTTGTCAACTAAGCGCGAATTGATTGTTGCTACACAAATGGATATCCCTGGTTCTGAAGAAAAATTAGCTGAGTTTAAAAAAGCATTAGCTGCTGAAAAGATTGAAGAACCAGTTTATGCGATTTCCAGTGTAACTCATCAAGGCGTTGATAAGTTGATGCAAGATACAGCTAACTTAGTTGACGAAGTTGAAGCACAACAAGCTGAAGCTGTTCCAGAAGAGACAGTAGCTGTTAAAGAATATAAGTACAAAGCACCCAAGGCTGATCAATTTACTGTTGAAAAGGTTGATGACCATTACTTTGTCATTAAAGGTGAAGGTTTGGAACGCTTGGTTCAAAGAATTAACCTTGATCACCAAGACGGAGTAATGCTTTTAGCGAGAAAGTTAAAGAACCTCGGGGTTGATGAGGCTTTACGGCAAAAAGGTGCTGTTGACGGCGACGATGTTGCCATAGGTGATTTCAACTTTGAATTTGTGCAATAATTGATAAATTTGATAGCAGATTAGAATTTAAGAATGAGAAAGCATGAAAAAGAATCAATTTATTACAGGATATTCTGGAATTAGAGCATTAGCAGTTATTGGGGTTATACTTTATCACCTTGATCCTAATACTTTTATCGGCGGTTATCTTGGAGTGCCGATTTTTTTGCTTCTTTCAGGATATTTAGTAACTGATCATATGTTGCGTTCCTATCAAGCAACAGGTCATTATAATAATCGTCATTTTTATTTAAGCCGGTTAAAGCGCCTTTATCCTCAGCTCATTACAGTTTTATGGGTTTCGGCGGCATGGATCGTTTTATTTCAGCAGAATTTATTGGCAAAATTGAATCAAATTGTGATCACTAATTTACTTAGTGTTTATAATTTCTGGCAAATTGCCAATGGACAATCGTATTTTGAACGTTTTGCGGCGAATGAATCGCCGTTTATCCATTTATGGACGATGTCAATTGAAGGGCAATTTTATATATTATGGCCACTAGTGATTTTTTTACTATTTAGATTTGTAAAGAGTCGTAAAAAGATTTTTGGGATATTGCTCATTCTTTCGTTGGCCTCCGCACTTGAAATGGCGCTACTATATCGTCCTAATATTGATATTAATCGGATTTATTATGGTACTGATACTCGCTTCTTCTCATTAGGTTTGGGTGCTGCATTGGCTGTTATTTGGCCAATTGAGGATTTAAAAGAAAAGATTGATTTTAAAGATACCTTGATTCTAGATGGTATTGGGCTAGCTGCCTTTTTAGGTATGATTGGGATGTTCTTTAGTAAGAAGATGAACCCACAAGAGGCCTTTACCTATCAAGGTGGGATGTTCTTATTCTCAGTTATTACTGCTATTTTAATTGCAATTATTGCTCATCCGGGTAGTCATTGGAATCGGCTGTTAACTAATCCAGTCTTTAGTTGGATTGGGTCCCGCAGTTATGGAATCTATTTATATCAATTCCCAATTATGATCTTTTTTGAGGATAAGTTTACTAATGTGGGTGAGCACCCAACTTTGTATCATATCATTGAAGTAATCCTTATCTTAATAACAGGAGAAGTCTCTTATCGGTTGATTGAAAAGCCCTTTGCCCAAGTTACTTTTGCTAAAGTTAAAAATTATTGCACGCAACTATTTATGCCAAAGAGCAATAATTACGTCAAACAAATCCAAGCAGGACTGGCTGTCTTTATCCTAGTAATCGGTAGTGTTGGAATTGCTATTTCGCCTAAGGTAAAAGTTGAGGATTTTAATAAGTCACAATTAGCAGAAAGAATTAATACTAATCGTAAAAAACAAGAAAAAGATAATCGGGATATCATTGCTAAACTAAAGAAAGATAAAAAGAAAAAACAGGACCAGTTGGAAGATAGTCACGCTTTAAAAGAAGCACGGAGAAATGCTAAAAAGCATCCAATTAATCAATCGTTTGAAAAATATGGTATTTCTCAGATTGATCTAGAATTAGCACGTAACTTAGAAGTGACAGCTATTGGAGATTCGGTTATGGCAGGATCGAGTGATGATATAAAGCGTTTGATGCCAAAGGCAATTATTGATGCAGCTGTTTCCAGACAATTAAATGTTGCATTTGGATTAATTACTAGTTATCAGAATCAAGGAGCTTTGGCAGATAATGTCTTAATTGGCTTGGGCACGAATGGTCCATTTTCAATGGACGATTTGGATCGCTTAATGAAACAAGTTGGCCCTAAGCGCCATGTCTTTTGGATCAATACACATGTGCCAACTAGACAGTGGCAAGGACAGGTTAATGACTTGCTAACTCAAGCGGCAAAACGGTATCATAATCTTACAGTCATAAATTGGTATGAGTATTCAAAGAGACATTCAAATTGGTTCTATCAAGACCAAACGCACCCTAATGTTACCGGTTCTAAGTATTACAGTGCATTTATAGTGAAAAAGATAGTAGAACATTCAAAATTTTAGAATAGGAATTTCATGGAATTACAATTTTTAGGTACAGGAGCAGGACAGCCGTCTAAGCAGCGAAACGTCGCTAGTTTAGCGTTAAAGTTATTAGATGAATTAAATGAAATTTGGCTGTTTGATGTGGGGGAAGCAACCCAGCATCAAATTTTAAAGACCAATATTCGATTGCGTAAAGTAACCAAGGTTTTTATTTCCCATAACCATGGTGATCATATTTTTGGTTTACCAGGATTATTGGCGACACGTTCTTTTCAGGGAGATGTTGGTCCGTTAACGATTTATGGACCAGCAGGAATTGAACAATTTGTGAAGACGGCCTTACGCGTTTCACGGACTAAGGTTTCATATCCGATTAACTTTGTCGAATTAACCGAAGGTGGAATTATTTGCGAGGAGAAAGGCTTTAAAGTCTATACTGATAAGTTAGATCACCGTGTACCTAGTTTTGGTTTTAGAATTGTTGAAAATTCTCGGCCAGGTGAACTATTGATGGATAAATTGGCCAAATTTAATATTCCTAATGGACCGTTATTAGGAAAATTAAAAGCAGGTCAGCAGATAGTTCTGCAAGATGGTACAATGATTGATGGTAAAGAGTATTTAGGGCCTGCAAGACCAGGAAAAATTGTAACCATTATTTATGATACTCGCTCAACTCCAAGTATTGCTGAACTGGCTAAAAATGCAGATGTTTTAGTTCATGAATCAACTTTTGCTGGTAATGAAGCTAAGTTAGCTCATGCTTACTACCATTCAACTTGTGTTGAAGCAGCAGAGGTGGCGCGCGATAATGGAGTTAAGCAATTATGTTTGGATCATATTTCAGCTCGTTATTTAGGAAGCAAGGCTAAACGTTTAGAGAAGCAGGCAAAAAAAGTTTTCCCTAATACTAAGTTAGTAAATGATTTTGACCAAATTATAATTCCAATGAAAGGAACAGAAAAATGAGTGATTCATTGAGAAATAAAGTTGTTGTTATAACTGGAGCTTCTAGTGGTATTGGACGTGCCATTGCTTTGGAAAGCGCAGGACGCGGAGCTACTGTAATTTTAATTGCTCGTAGCGAAGATAAATTAAATGATATTGCGGCTGAAGCTAAAGAACTCTCAGGGGCAGATGCTTTTGTTTTCCCAACTGATATGGGCAAGGCAGATGAAATTGAAGCCACTTTTAAGAAGATTGTTTCTTCTGTCAAGCATATTGACTATTTAGTAAATTGTGCTGGGTTTGGTAAATTTGAAAACTTCATGGACAGTGACATGCAAGATGCTACTAATATGTTCCAAGTTAATGTTCTGGGATTAATGTACTTTACTCGTTTAGTCGGTCGGGTAATGATTGAAGAGAAGACTGGACAAATTGTTAACTTCGGTTCAATTGCTGGTAAAGTGCCAACAACTAAATCAGCTGCATATAGTGCATCTAAATCAGCAGTTATTCAATTCTCGAATGTTCTACGCTTAGAATTGAAGCCTTTTGGTGTTAAGGTCATGACGGTTAACCCAGGTCCTGTTTACACTAACTTCTTTAATATTGCTGATAAGAGTGGCAATTACGTCAAAAATGTTCAAGAATTCATGCTGGATCCTGACGATGTTGCTTGGCAAGTTGTTCATTACTTTGGTAGCAATAAGCGAGAATTGAATTTACCAATTAGTTTGGCAGTTGCGGCTAAGTTGTATAATTTATTCCCAGCTCTTGGAGATAAGATTTCATTAGAATTTGCTTCAAGAAAGTAGGATAGGAATGAATACAGATAAGCGGCGTCAGCTTAATTTAATTATTGGGCTGATTATTGCCTTAGTAGCAGTAATTTTTGTGGTTTTAAATACTAATCCAGTTGCGATTAACTTTGGCTTCTTTAAAGTAAAATTGCCTTTAATTGTCGTTTTAGTAGTAATGGTAATTGTTGGAGTTTTACTAGGTTGGTTTTGGAATGAAGATCACCAAATTAATAAAAAGAAGAAGTAATGAGCTTGATTTATCGTTAATTCAATAGTATCATTGAACCATGTGAGTAATTCATAGTTACTTTTTAGTG
Source organism: Lactobacillus xujianguonis (assembly GCF_004009905.1). Classification (GTDB taxonomy): domain Bacteria; phylum Bacillota; class Bacilli; order Lactobacillales; family Lactobacillaceae; genus Lactobacillus; species Lactobacillus xujianguonis. The sequence goes on along the minus strand of NZ_ML136883.1, from coordinate 7,802 downwards.
ATTATGAAAACTTAAAGACTACAATAAAGGAGATCAAATCAAATGGCAGTTCCTGCAAGACATACTTCTAAACAAAAGAAACGTTCACGTCGTGGTCATATTAAGTTGAGTGTTCCAGCAATGCACTATGATGCAACTACTGGTGAATACCGTTTAAGCCACCGTGTTTCACCTAAGGGTTACTACAAGGGTCGTCAAGTTGTTAACGAAAACAACAACGGCAATAACTAATTAAAAGGCACCGGCATTCAGGTGTCTTTTTTTATACCTAATTTTGGAAGGAAAAAGATGAAACTAGTTTTTTTACATTCAAGTGATACTCATGGCTTTTTATTACCGACAGATTATCAAGATAAAAATGACTGTGATGCACCATTTAGTTTAAGTCGGGTAAGCTCAGTTATTAAGGCTGAAAGAGAAAAATATGGTGCCGATCACGTCGTCGTGACGGATAGCGGCGATTGCTTGCAAGGATCACCATTGGCTTCATATGCTCATTCAACGGGCGATTACGCTGATTTGGCTATTTTTACTGAGGCTTATAACAAGGTGGGATATGATGCGCGCTGCTTAGGTAATCATGATTTTAATTTTGGGTTAGACTATTTGACTTATTACATTGATAATAATCGTGCCCCAATGATCAATGATAACGTGCTTGATGAAGAAACTAATGTCCCAGCGTTTGGAAGAGAGTACACCATTATTGAAAAGAATGGGGTTAAAATTGGAATTTTAGGAATTACAACGCAATATATTCCTCATTGGGAGCCTAAAGAAAATATTGCTGGTTTAAAGTTCGTTTCGGCTTTTGAGCGAATTAAACATTATGCTAAAATTTTGCGTCCGCAAGTCGATGTCTTAGCTGTGATGTACCATGGTGGTTTTGAAAGTGATCCAGTGTCTGGAAAAGCAACTGAACCTCATCGTGGTGAAAATGAAGGCTATAAGATCTTAACTGAAATTCCTGAAATCGACGTCTTTTTAACAGGCCACCAACATCGTCGTTTAAATGTAGTTACGCGTGATACAGCTATTGTTCAACCAGGGTATCGTGGTGAAGCTGTTGCAAAAGTGATCTTAGAGATTGATGATCAAACCAAGAAGATCAAAAAGATGTCTACTGAATTGATTGATACTAAAAACTATGAGCCAGATCCAGAGATTGTTGACATAGTTAAACCACTAGATGAACGGACACAAAAATGGCTAGATCGACCATTAGCTAAATTGAGTGAACCAGCTCCAATTGAGAATGCTATGAAAGGCAGAATCGAGGGAGCACCATTTATTAATTTGCTTCAGCAAATGCAGTTATGGTTCACTAAGGCCGATATTTCAGCAACTGCGGTAATGAGTGAAAAGGCCAAAGGATTTGGTAAAGAAGTAACCATGCGGGATGTTTTACTAAACTATCCATATGCCAACCAACTTTGCCGAGTAAAATTAACAGGCAAACAATTGCGACATATTATTGAACATAGCGCTGGTTTTTTGAAGAAGAATTCAGATGGCACTATTAGTTTTATTGATCGCTGGATTAAACCTAAGCCAATGCTTTATCATTTTGATGTGTTCTATCCAGTCGAATATGAGGCTGATTTATCTAAGCCTGAAGGTCAAAGACTAACTAAATTAACTTTGCACGGCAAGCCAATTAAAGATGATCAGATTTATCATTTGGCAGTGAACAACTATCGAGCAATGGGGGGCGGTTTTTATCCGGAATATAGCATGGATAAGATTGAATTCACGCTTGATAAAGATTATGTTCAAATGTTTACTGAGTATTTGACTCATGCTGATGTGAAAGTAGATACTAAGAAAAATTATCGCTTTTATTAAATAAAAAAGACGCCATTGGCGTCTTTTTAATTGGGATTGATAATTTGATTAAGTGAAAAATGTTGATTTGAATAAGTTAAATCAATAATTGCACAATTACCTAAGCGGTGTGTCAATAATTCTTGAGGATCAGTTTGAATAGCAGTCAAGAAATTAAAACAAGCGCCGGCATGAGAAACTACTAGGACATTATCATTTTCTCGTGCTGTGATCATTATCTTGGTTAGTGCCTGCAGCATGCGTGTTTGAACTTGATTTTGACTTTCACCAGCATATTGTACAAAAAAGTCACCATAGGGTGGCTTGGGGTTTAGCCGTTCATCTTGTCCTTCAAAGGAGCCAAAATAACATTCTTTTAAACCTTTTAAACGGTGATAGGAAAGGGTGTGATTGGTTACAATTTCGAGAGTATCGCTCGCTCTTTCAGAAGTTGAACAGTAAGCTGCATCAAAATGAATGTTTTTATCTAAAAAATACTGTCTAGCAGCTTGAGCTTGTTTGATTCCACTTTCAGTTAAGGGTGAATCGCACCATCCTTGAATTTTGTGCCAAAGATTGAAATAGGTTTCACCATGACGCATTAAATATAATTTACTCATTTTTATACTCGTTTCTAATTGGATACAACTTAAGCATAAACTAAAATTAACTCGAAAGCGAATTAATTATAAAAAGATGTTGACATTAATAATAAATAGATTAAAATACTTATTAGCAATTTAATTAATCTGAAAGCAAAGAGAAAGAAGAGTAATCTAATTTGAATTTACAGCGAGTCTCGTTAGGTGTGAGGAGATAAAGGTAAAATTAGGTGAAAATCACTTTCGAGTTCTGTTTCTTAATTTTAGTAAGAAATAGTGGGAGCACCCATTATAGTGCCTACGTATCGTTGAATTTGTTCAACTGCACGTGAAAGGTATTGCTAGTAATAGCAATATAAACAAAGGGTGGTACCACGCTAAAGCGTCCCTCAATCAAAGTTATTTTGGTTGAGGGGCTTTTTTTGTGATCAGATAATTCTTAATTCTCAGGAGGAGTTTTCGATGAAAAATTTATCCAAATCTCAAAAATTGACTTGGAAGCAATATTTAGTCGTTGCTTCATTACTATTTGGTTTGTTCTTTGGAGCCGGCAACTTGATTTTCCCACTTCATTTAGGACAACTTGCTGGTGCCAATTGGGGTACTGCCGCAGTTGGTTTTCTGATCACTGGTGTGCTACTACCTTTACTATCGGTGTTAGCTGTAGCAATTACTCGTTCAGAAGGGGTTTATGATATTGGGAAACCGCTAGGTGCAGGATTTGCAGTAGTTTTCATGGTTTTAATTCATGCCACGATTGGGCCCTTGTTTGGTACTCCACGAACAGCAACTGTTTCTTTCACAGTTGGGGTTGCACCATTCATCCCTAAAGATCAACAGACGGCGGCTTTGTTTATCTTTTCGGCAGTCTTCTTCTTGTTAGCATTTGCTTTTTCCTATCATGAAAACAATATCTTATCCAATGTTGGTAAGGTTCTCAATCCATTATTTCTAGCATTATTATTCTTAGTTTTTATTGTTGCCTTTCTTAATCCTCTAGGTAATCCGCAAACTGCCGCTGTTACTGCTGCTTACAAGCATTCAGCTTTAGTAAATGGATTTCTTGAAGGTTACAACACGATGGATGCCTTGGCAGGTTTAGCCTTTGGTGTTACTGTTGTTACCGCTGTTCGGTCAATGGGCCAAAAGGATCCTAAGAGTGTTTCAAAGGTGGTTGCTAAATCTGGTGTAGTAGCCATGGGAGCCGTTGGTTTAATCTATTTACTTTTGATCTTAATGGGTGCGATGTCATTGGGACGCTTTAAAGTTTCTGATAACGGTGGTGTTGCCTTTAATCAAATTGTTAATGAATATGGTGGCCTCTTTGGTCAAGCATTATTAGCATTCTTATTAACTGTTACTTGTTTAACTACTGCTGTTGGCTTAGTAGCTGCGTTTGCGCAAGACTTCCACAAGCATTTTCCTAAAGTTAGCTATCATACTTGGCTTGCTCTTAGTTGTTTAGCATCTTTCTTAGCTGCTAACTTTGGTTTGGATCAGATCATTTCTTGGTCAACTCCAATGCTCATGTTCTTGTACCCATTATCAATGGTCTTAATCTTATTATCTGTCTTTTCACCATTGTTCAATAAAGATGGAGTAGTCTACTTCTTTGTCATCTTGTTTACGGTCCTTCCTGCATTAGGTGATATGGTCATTGCCTTTCCGAGTGTAGTTAGTCAAAGTCAATTTGGTTTATGGGTAGCTTCAGTGAGAAGTACTTTGCCACTTGCAAGTATGGGTTTATCCTGGCTTGTACCTGCTTTAGTAGGGTTGGTAATTGGATTAGTTGGTCATTTGATGAAGAAGAAAAGATTGGTAACTACTAATGAAGAGTTAGATTAATTAAAAAATTAGTAACTGATAAACACCTAGTCTGTTTGACTTGGGTGTTTTTTAATACTTTTTTATGCTATTTTTTGAATATTTTATGGTATCTTATTCCTAGCAAATAAGAAAGGAATTTCAACATGACTGTTAAAAAATTAGAAAATAGCAGCGATGTGAAAGTAGTAGCAGAAGAAGTAAAAATCTTAACTAACTTACTGAATGAATCGACTGAACAATTAGTTGGTAAAGAACTTTTTGGAAAAATCGAGCAACTAATTCAAATTTCTGCTAAACAAGACTATCAGGAACTTGAAAAGCAAATTGCTGATTTAGACAATCAAGAAATGATCGTAGTAGCGCGCTACTTTGCAACATTACCACTGTTAATTAATATTTCTGAAGATGTAGAATTAGCCAGCAAAGTTAATGTCTTAAATAATACTGAGCAAGATTACTTAGGTAAATTGGAAGATACGATTAATGTTGTTGCGCAAAAGAGCAATGCTAAAGAAATCTTGGATCATGTAAATGTCGTACCTGTGTTAACTGCGCACCCGACTCAGGTCCAAAGAAAAACTGTGCTTGAAATAACTGATAGAGTTCATAACCTTTTACGTAGTTATCGTGAAGTCAAGAATGGTACTATTAATCGGCAAGAGTGGACTGAGCAATTACGTGCATCAATTGAAATTCTGATGCAAACAGATATTATTCGAAGCGAAAAACTGAAAGTTTCTAACGAAATTACTAATGTTCTAGCTTATTATCCTAAGGCTTTAATTCCAGCAATCACTAAATTTACCAGTCGCTACAAGAAATTGGCACAAAAACATGGCTTAGATGTAAGTGATGCAACCCCGATTACGATGGGGATGTGGATTGGCGGCGATCGTGATGGTAATCCATACGTAACGGCTGAAACCTTACGATTAAGTGCAACTCTTCAAAGTCAAGTTATCTTTGAGTATTATATTAAGCAAATAAACCAACTTTATCGTGCAATTTCACTTTCAACTTCATATATGAAGCCTTCCCATGAAGTAATGCATTTGTCAGAACTTTCAAATGATGATTCTCCATTTAGAACTAATGAACCATATCGAAGAGCTTTCTATTATATTGAAAGTCGTTTGGTGAAAACTGAACGAGACTTAGTGGGGATTACTAATCAAAATAGCTTTTTGAAAGAGAAAGATTTAAAACATTTAGATCAAATTCCTTCCTATAATAATGCTCAAGAATTTAAAGCAGATTTAGAAATTATCAAAGATTCTTTAGAAGAGAATCGTGATCAAGCAGTTGTTAAGAGTTACTTTACTGAAATTTTAGAAGCAATTGATGTCTTTGGCTTTTATTTAGCAACAATTGATATGCGGCAAGATTCTAGTGTAAATGAAGCATGTGTTGCAGAGTTACTGAAAAGTGCTGAAATTTGTGATCATTATAGTGATTTAAGTGAAGAAGAAAAGGTATCATTATTACTCAAAGAATTAAAAAATGATCCACGGTGTTTACATGTTAATAATCAGCCAAAGTCTGAATTACTAGAAAAAGAATTAAAAATCTATCAAACCGCACGTGAATTAAAAGATCGTTTAGGTGAAGATGTAATCAAGCAACATATTATTTCACACACTGAAAGTGTTTCTGATATGTTGGAACAAGCGGTAATGCTCAAAGAATACGATTTGCTAGACAAGCAAAAAGCACGTATCCAAGTTGTACCATTGTTTGAAACGGTAGAGGATTTGAATAATTCAAGAGAAATTATCAAAGAATACTTAGACTTGGATATTGTCAAGAATTGGCTCGATTCGCAAAATCATTACCAAGAAATTATGCTCGGTTACTCTGATTCTAATAAAGATGGTGGTTATTTAGCTTCAAATTGGAATCTTTACAAGGCACAAAAAGATTTAACAGCCATTGGTGAAGATCGTGGGGTTAAGATTACCTTCATGCATGGCCGCGGTGGTACTGTTGGTCGTGGTGGTGGTCCATCTTACGAAGCAATTACGGCTCAACCTTTTAAGTCAATTAATGATCGCATTCGCATGACCGAACAAGGTGAAATTATTCAAAACAAATATGGTAATAGAGATACAGCATACTACAATTTAGAAATGTTAGTTTCAGCTACGATCGATCGGATTGATTCTAAGCAAATTGTTAGTGAAGACCATATTGCCGAATTTCGTTCATCCATGGATGAGATCGTTAAAGAAAGCAACCGAATTTATAAGAAACTGGTCTTTGAAAATCCTAATTTTCTTTCTTATTTCTTACAAGCAACTCCAATTAAGGAAATTTCTAATTTAAATATTGGCTCTCGTCCAGCCTCAAGAAAGAAACTTTCCGATTTTTCTAGTTTAAGAGCTATTCCATGGGTCTTCTCTTGGTCTCAAAGTCGAGTAATGTTCCCAGGATGGTTTGGTGTAGGTTCAGCATTCAAACACTTTATTGATGCAGATCCTAACAACTTGAAAGAGTTACAACAGATGTATCAAGGCTGGCCATTCTTCCATGCATTGATGTCTAATGTTGATATGGTTTTATCAAAATCAAACATGGAAATTGCCAAGCAATATGCAGATTTGTGTCAAGATGAACAAGCAGAGTCTGTCTTTGAAATCATCAATCAGGAATGGCAGTTAACTAAAGAAGTCATTTTGCAAATTGAAGGCCATCAAAAGTTGCTTAGTGACGCCCCAACTTTGCAAACTAGCTTAGCTGCAAGAATGCCATACTTTAATATCCTAAATTACGTTCAATTAGAAATGATTAAACGTGATCGTCAAGATGAAGTACATGGTGTTTATGAAAGCATTATTCCAATTACTATCAATGGGGTAGCTGCTGGTTTACGTAATTCGGGTTAGAATTAAATACTTTATTTATGAGAGACTCCCAATTTGATACAATCCCACTAAAGTGGACGATTGAAATACATAAAGTATTCAATTATTCACGAAGGTGGGATTTTTTATGCCTAGAAAAAGTAAGTATTCATTTAAACAGAAGAAATGGGCCGTTGAACAGTACTTGAATGGTTATGTGAGTGCTGTTGAAATAGCTACACAACTTGATATGCCAATTAAAAGTGGATATATCCAGATTAGCAGCTGGGCTCATCAGTATCAAAGCAATCATGAAGCTTTTCTTAGTAACGCAAAGCATAATGCGCATTACTCTAAAGAATTCAAAGAAAAAGTTGTGCAGGAATACTTAAATGGCAATACCTCATTGTCTTCTTTAGCTAACAAGTATGGCATTAGAAGTCACGAAACAGTAAGAAGATGGGTTTCTAAGTATAATAGTCATATAGACAATCGGAACTATGAGCCCTATCCGGAGGTTTATATGACTAAAGCGAGAAGAAAAACCACTCAGCCAGAAAGGATGTGCTTGCCGGGCAACCAAAAATATAGACAAACAGCAATAAGAAAACGCTGGAAAATAGAAACATATCAATTAATCCATGATTGTCATCAAAAGTACAATTGGAAGATTGATCTCATGTGTCGCTGGGCTAAAATAGCTCGCTCA
>NZ_ML136882.1 GCF_004009905.1 Lactobacillus xujianguonis | reverse complement strand
ACATCAAGTGTCTAAAAGCGACAGGGCATATCGTTTTACTACTACTTTAATTCTACAAGAGAACAAAAATAGTGAATCAATTATCCCGTCGGATAACTAATTCACTATTTAGCTTAGAATGTTTATTTTAGTTAATTTTTATATCGGAAGTTGTTTGGCATCCCATGCCGCTGTCATTTTTGAGCGTAGACATCATGAAAATTTTATTTTTGGCCGCTCTCATTGCAATAATTGTCATAATGAATTGAGCTTACTTGATGAATTACCACTTATTTCTTATCTTGGGCTTAAAGGAAAATGTCGTTATTGCCAAAGCGAAATTCCTTACGAGTTATTTTTAATCGAAATTATCGGTGGTTTAGCATTTATTAACTTTGACTTTTCAGAAGTAGTGGGAATTAAAGATGCCATTTTTCTATTCTTTTTTCTTGTCATTGCCATCTTTGACTTTTATGAGCAAGAATTTCCGACTATTCTCTTACTGCCCTTAATCGGAATTGCCAGCAGTTATTATCCTTTCAATTTTACGAAATTCGAATGGTTTGAATTAATTGTCGTCTCAGCGGTTTTGCTACTTCAAGTACTCACAAAAAAGCTCGGAAGCGGAGATTTAATTATTTACCTCGCTCTGGCATTTAATTTTTCACCCACTAGTGCAAACTTAGTTTTTCTCATTGCATCTTTATTATTGCTCTTACATTATTTACTTAAAGCGAACAAGTCTAAGCGAGCCTTTGCCTTTGTTCCATACTTGTTTGTTAGTTTAGTTATTTTGCAAACACTATAAAAAAAGCGCCTCTATCATTTTGATAGAAGCGCTTTTTTATGTTTCTCTAACAGAATTTTTTTATTTCTTCAAATCTGCTTGCTTTTCTTTCTCTTTCATTTGCTTTTCAATATCAGCAATTGAGTAAACAGATTGTGGCTTAGCTACGTCTGCTTGTGGTTCCATATTACGGTAAACAGGCATACCAGTACCAGCTGGAATAATCTTACCAATAATAACGTTTTCCTTGAGTCCAAGAAGTGGATCGTTCTTGCCTCTAATTGAAGCATCAGTAAGAACCCGCGTAGTTTCCTGGAAGGAAGCAGCTGACAAGAAACTATTAGTTTCCAAAGCGGCCTTAGTAATACCTAAGATTACGCTTTGAGCAGTTGCTGGAATACCACCAGAAATAATTACTTGCTTGTTCCGGTCTCTAAATTGAGCAATATCCATCACTTCACCTGGCAAGATGTCAGTTTCACCTGGATCAAGAACACGAACTTTTTGCAACATTTGACGAGTTAAGACTTCGACGTGCTTATCTGAAATATCTACACCCTGCATTCTATATGCCTTTTGAACTTCAGCCAAGATGTATTCTTCAGTAGTCAAAGTATCAGTTACTTGGATCAATTCCTTAGGATCAACAGAACCAAGAGTTAACTTATCACCACGGTGAACGAAATCACCTTCGCTAACAGCAATTGAAGCAGTATAAGCAACATCGTAAGTTCTCGTATCAATCTTACCTTTAACAGTAATTTCACGAGTGTGATCTGCTGGGTTTTCTTGAATTGAATCAATTACCCCATCAACTTCGGAAATAGTAGCACGACCCTTAGGGTTACGAGCTTCGAACAATTCTTGCACACGAGGCAAACCTTGAGTAATATCTTCGGCACCGGCAACACCACCGTTGTGGAAAGTTCTCAAAGTAAGCTGAGTACCTGGTTCACCAATTGATTGAGCGGCAACAGTACCTACTGCTTCACCAACTTCAACTTCTTCACCAGTAGCAAGGTTCATACCATAACACTTGCGGCAAACACCATGTGGCGTATCACAAGTAAGGATTGACCGAATCTTCACTTCAGTAACACCAGCATCTACTACCTTGTGAGCTAAGTTTTCATCCATCATGACATCCTTAGCAACGATAGTTTCACCAGTCTTTGGATCCTTAACAGTTTCAGCAGTGAAACGACCAAGCAAACGATCGAATAATGGTTCGATCATTTCGTCACCTTCCATGATAGCCTTAACTGTAATACCACGATCAGTACCACAATCGTCATCACGGATAATAACGTCCTGAGCTACATCAACCAAACGACGAGTCAAGTAACCTGACTGAGCAGTCTTCAAGGCCGTATCAGTCATACCCTTACGAGCACCGTGAGTGGACATGAATAATTCCAATACTGACAAACCTTCTTTAAAGTTGGAAGTAACAGGAATTTCGAACAAACCACCGTTAGGAGTGGCCATCAAACCACGCATCCCGGCTAACTGTGTAAAGTTAGAAATGTTACCACGGGCACCTGAGTCGGCCATGATAGTAATTGGGTTTCTTGGATCGTAGATTTGGGCAATTTCGTTCTGAACTTCGTCCTTACATGCGTTCCAAATACTAATTACTCGATCGTGACGTTCTTGTTCAGTAATAAGTCCACGTCTAAATTGCTTAGAAACAAGGTCAACTTGCTTGTGGGCCTTATCTACCTTTTCATCCTTATCAGTAATTTCAGGAACATCGTTCATACCGATAGTAATACCGGAAGTAGTTGAACTAGTGTAACCTAACTTCTTCAAATCATCCAAGTATTCTGAAGTTCTTTGAACCTTGTAGTACTTGTAGATTGTAGCAATTGAGTCTGATAAGAAGTCTTTCTTGAATGGGTTAGCAATTAAATCATCAGCTACATCATCAATCTTCTTCTTAATGTCTTCACCATCTTTTAAGAAGTACTTTTCATCCAAAGGATTGTTCAAGTTAGCTTCAGTTGGTTCATTAATGTAGAAGTAGTCATCTGGGAAGATTTGGTTGAAGACAATCTTACCGTAAGTAGTGATGAAAATTCCATGTTCATAGCCCTTAGGCCATGGCTTCTTAGGCATTGAATCAGCAGCCATACCAATAATTGTATGGTAGTGAATATCACCATTTTCATAAGCTACTGCAGCTTCTGCTGGTGAAGTGAAGATCATGCCTTCACCTTCACGGCCCTTTTCAGCTTGAGTTAACCAGTAGTTACCCAATACGATATCCTGTGAAGGAGTAACGATTGGCTTACCATCCTTAGGAGCCAAGATATGGTGAGCAGCAAGCATTAACAAACGTGATTCAGCAACAGCTTCATCTGAAAGAGGAACGTGAATAGCCATCTGGTCCCCATCGAAGTCGGCGTTGTAGGCTTCACAAGCTAATGGGTGAAGTCTAATTGACTTACCTGGTACCAAAACTGGTTCAAAGGCTTGGATACTCAAACGGTGAAGAGTAGGTGCCCGGTTCAAAAGAACTGGACGTTCCTTAATTACGTCTTCAAGTACATCCCAGATATCGTCATCTTCACGATCAATCTTACGCTTAGCATTCTTAATGTTAGAAGCAATTCCGCGCTTAACTAATTCATGCATAACAAATGGCTTGAACAATTCAAGAGCCATTGGACGAGGAACACCACATTGATAGAACTTCAATTTTGGTGAAACATCGATAACTGAACGACCAGAGTAGTCAACACGTTTACCAAGCAAGTTTTGACGGAAACGACCTTGCTTACCTTTAAGTAAGTGTGAAAGTGACTTCAATGGACGGTTACCTGGTCCAACAACTGGACGGCCACGACGACCGTTATCAATCAATGCATCAACTGCTTCTTGAAGCATCCGCTTTTCATTTTGAACAATGATGTTAGGAGCATTCAAATCAAGCAATCTCTTCAAACGATTGTTACGGTTAATAACACGTCTATACAAATCGTTTAAGTCAGAAGTAGCGAAACGTCCACCTTCCAATTGGACCATCGGACGAAGATCTGGTGGGATAACTGGAACAGCATCCATTACCATCCATTCAGGCTTATTGCCTGAGTTCTTAAAGGCATCCAAAATGTCCAATCTTCTGATAGCACGAGTACGCTTTTGACCAGTTGCAGTTTGAAGTTCTTTCTTCAAATCTGCAACTTCTTTAGCTAAATCAACTTGCTTAAGCAAGTCACGGATAGCTTCTGCACCCATCTTGGCTACGAAGCGATTACCATATTTAGCCTTTTGTTCACGGTATTCAGCTTCAGTTAACAATTGCTTAGGTTCAAGATCGGTATCGCCAGGGTCAATTACGATGTAAGCAGCAAAATAAATTACTTCTTCCAATAATCTTGGGGAAATATCCAAAACCAAGCCCATTCTTGAAGGGATACCCTTGAAGTACCAAATGTGGGTAACTGGGGCTGCTAATTCAATGTGACCCATCCGTTCTCTTCTAACTTTAGAAGAGGTAACTTCAACACCACAACGATCACAGACAATTCCGCGATATCTAACACCCTTATACTTACCGCAGGCACATGACCAATCTTTTGTTGGTCCAAAAATTCTTTCATCAAACAAGCCATCTTTTTCAGGCTTTAAAGTACGGTAGTTGATGGTCTCAGGCTTCTTAACTTCACCATATGACCAGCTTCTGATCTTGTTAGGTGATGCAAGACCAATTTGCATACTTTCAAACTTATTTACGTCGATCAAAAGTTTAACCTCCTACTATTTAGAAACTTTATCGTCGGACTTGTCTACTGGAGCTTCTTCAGGTTTATCTTCAGTTTTCTTTTCCTTATCTTCTGATTTATCAGTTTCTTCGGCTAACTTCTTCTTTTGTTGTTCTTCTGCCATCCGTGACAAAGTATCGATATTCAAATGTTCATTTGAATCGTCATCCATATCACGCAATTCAATTTCGTTGTGATCTAAATCAAGCACCCGAATGTCCAAACCTAAAGATTGTAATTCCTTAACAAGAACACGGAATGATTCAGGAACACCTGGCTTAGGAATACGTTCGCCCTTGACAATAGCTTCATATGCTCTTACACGACCGACAACGTCATCTGACTTGTAAGTCAAGATTTCTTGCAATGTGTAAGCTGCACCATAAGCTTCAAGAGCCCAAACTTCCATTTCACCAAAACGCTGACCACCGAATTGTGCTTTACCACCAAGTGGTTGTTGAGTAACCAATGAGTAAGGCCCAATTGAACGAGCGTGAATCTTATCGTCAACCATGTGAGTAAGCTTCAAGTAGTGCATGACACCAACTGAAACACGGTTGTGGAATGGTTCACCAGTCCGACCATCATAAACGACAGTCTTACCGTCTTTATCAACGCCGGCTTCACGAACAGTATCCCAAACATCGTCTTCATCAGCACCATCAAATACTGGAGTGGCAACGTGAATACCTAATTGACGAGCAGCAGCACCCAAGTGCAATTCCAAAAGCTGTCCGATATTCATACGTGAAGGTACACCCATTGGGTTCAAACAAATATCTACTGGCGTACCATCTGGCAAGTATGGCATATCTTCTTCTGGAACAACTGCAGCAACAGTACCCTTGTTACCGTGACGACCAGACATCTTGTCCCCAACTTGAATCTTTCTCTTTTGGGCAATGTAAACACGTACCATGGTGTTAACACCTGGTGCAAGTTCATCGCCAGCTTCACGAGTGTAGACCTTAACGTCTTGGACAATACCGCCACCACCGTGAGGTACACGAAGTGAAGTATCACGAACTTCACGTGCCTTTTCACCAAAGATAGCGTGCAACAATCTTTCTTCAGCTGATAATTCAGTCACACCCTTAGGAGTTACCTTACCAACTAAGATATCACCATCATGAACTTCGGCACCGATCCGAACAACACCATCAGCATCAAGATCCTTCAAAGCATCTTCACCAACGTTTGGCAATTCACGCGTAATTTCTTCAGGACCAAGCTTAGTATCACGAGCTTCTGATTCGTAATCTTCAATACTGATTGAAGTGTAAACATCATCCTTAACTAAACGTTCTGAAAGCATGATGGCATCTTCATAGTTGTACATGTTCCAGGTCATGAAGGCAATCAATGGGTTTTGACCTAAAGCAAGTTCACCATGATCCATGGTTGGACCGTTAGCAATTACATCGCTTGCTTCTACTTGGTCGCCCTTTCTAACATTTGGAGTTTGGTTGTATGACTTAGAGTTGTTAGAACGACGGTATTTTTCAAGGGTGTACTTGTCTAAAGTACCATCTTCACGTCTAATTCTGATTTCACGACCATCAACATATTCAACTGTACCGGCAGCCTTAGCTAAAAGTGCAGCACCTGAGTCGTGAGCAGCACGGTATTCCATACCAGTACCAACCAGTGAACCATGAGGATTAATTAATGGGGCAGCCTGACGTTGCTGGTTGGCACCCATCAAAGCACGGTTAGAGTCATCGTTTTCAAGGAATGGGATACATGCAGAAGCAACAGACACAACTTGTTTTGGAATAACGTCCATGTAGTCAATCTTATCTGGAGAAACTTCGACGTTATCTTCCTTATGACGGGCTAAAATTAAGTCTTCCTTAAATGAACCATCTTCATTCAAAGGAGTGTTAGCACCGGCAATGATGTAGTTATCTTCCACATCAGCAGTTAAGTAGTCGATCTTATCAGTAACCTTGTGGGTTTTCCAAGATACACGACGGTATGGAGTTTCAATAAAACCGTACTTGTTAATAATTGCGTAAGTTGCAAGTGAGTTGATCAACCCAATGTTAGGACCTTCTGGAGTTTCGATTGGGCACAAACGACCATAGTGAGTATAGTGAACGTCACGAACTTCATATCCGGCACGATCACGAGTCAAACCACCAGGCCCTAAGGCTGACATACGACGTTTGTGAGTCAATTCACCCAATGGGTTGTGTTGATCCATGAACTGTGAAAGTTGTGAAGAACCAAAGAATTCCTTGATACTTGCAACAATTGGACGAATGTTAATCAATTGTTGTGGCGTAACAGTTGAAGGATCTTGAATAGACATTCTTTCACGAACAACACGTTCCATTCTTGCTAAACCAATTCTGAATTGGTTTTGAAGAAGTTCACCAACACGACGAATACGACGGTTACCCAAGTGGTCGATATCATCAGTCGTACCAATTTGATCTTGAAGAGCAAAGAAGTAGTTAATTGAAGCCAAAACATCAGCTGGAGTTAAGTGCTTAACATCATCAGCAATATGACCATTAGAAATTAACTTAACTTCACGTTCTGGATCTACCTTTGAGTAAACCTTAATTTCTTGAACAGTAATTGGGTCTGGTAAAACACCTTCCTTAGAAGCCTCATAAGTTACCATCTTGAAGTCATCACGATCAAGGTACTTTTCAAGATTATCCATAACTTCGTGAGTAACAACAGTACCCTTCTTAGCGATGATTTCACCAGTATCTGGATCAGCTAAAGTTTCTGCTAAAGTTTGACCGTATAAACGGTTCTTAAGAGAAAGCTTCTTATTGATCTTGTAACGACCAACTGGAGCTAAATCATAACGACGTGGATCAAAGAATCTTGCGTACAAAAGTGAACGTGAAGAGTCAGTAGTCTTAGGTTCACCTGGACGAAGTCGTTCGTAAATATCCTTTAAGGCTTCAGCAACCCGAGAATCAGCAGGATTCTTGTGTACATCCTTGTCCAAAGTAAATTGCAAAGTATCACTTTGACCAAAGAAATCAAGAATATCACTATCTGAGCCGATTCCCATTGCTCTAATCAAAACACTCAATGGCAACTTACGAGTCCGGTCTACACGTACATAAGAAACATTCTTGGCATCAGTTTCATATTCAAGCCAAGCCCCACGGTTAGGAATAACAGTGGTACCAAAGATTTGGCGACCGTTCTTATCAAATTCACCTGAGTAATATACACCAGGAGATCTAACCAACTGAGAAACGATAACTCTTTCAGCACCGTTAACAATGAAAGAACCTGATTCAGTCATCAATGGCAAATCACCAAAGAAAACATCTTGGGTCTTAATTTCACCAGTTTCTTGGTTAGTTAATTTTAAAGTTACATGCATTGGTGCAGCATAAGTTGCATCATGATCACGAGCTTCATCGACAGTGTACTTAGGCTTTTGTAATTTATAGCCAACATATTCTAATGAAAGCTTACCTGAGAAGTCACCGATTGGCATAATATCATCGAAAACTTCTTTAATACCTTTGTCGAGAAACCACTTATATGACTGGGTTTGAACATCGGTCAAGTTAGGAAGTTTCAATACTTCCTTAATCTTTGAGAAACTACGTCTTGTTCGATGTTTACCGTAATTCACTACGTGTCCGTTTAACAAGGAAAAACATCCTTTCTGTTAGAGAAAGCAAATATTACATTTCTGTTACAAATTAAAAAAACTGGATTTATGAGCATAAAAAAGACAAAAACAACATGTGTCGTTTTTGTCTCTTTATCATTTTGCTGGACAATAGATCAGCAAAATCCTGAAATTCAGCCTTTTAAATCAGCAATTAATATACAGTAAAATTGCACTTTTGTCAAATCTGACGGCTATTCTTCAGAACTAATTTTTAACTTTTTCATTAGCATGAACAATGGCAAATTTTAACTTATCATGACTAGCACCAATCTTTAAAGTATCACCAGCTTGCAATTCACCATTAATCAACATTTCAGCAATCTTATCTTCGATATCATTCTGAATAGCGCGTCTTAATGGCCGAGCTCCCATTTCTGGGTTATGGCCATCCTTGGCCATCTTATCAAGCGCAGCACGTGATAACTTCAAAGTAATTTTCTTTTCAGCCAAACGAGCAACTAACTTGTGTGTGAGCAAAGTTACAATTTGACGTAATTGTTCTTTAGTTAATTCTTCAAAGATAATGGTCTCATCAATTCGGTTTAAAAATTCTGGCCGGAAGAATTGCTTCAACGCTTGATCAACTTTTTCAGCTCGAGCCTTAGCTTGATCGGCATTATCAGCATTAAAGCCAACGGCTTTACTGTCAAACAAGTTTCGCGTACCCAAGTTAGAAGTCATGATAATGATAGTATTTCTGAAGTCAACTTTGCGTCCTTTAGAGTCAGTTAAAAAGCCTTCATCAAGAACTTGCAAAAGCAAGTTAAAAACATCTGGGTGAGCTTTTTCAACTTCGTCTAATAAAACCACAGAATATGGATGACGGCGCACTTGTTCAGACAATTGGCCACCTTCTTGATAACCAACATAACCAGGGGCGGAACCAATTAACTTACTTGTTGCAATCGCATCCATGTATTCAGACATATCGATTCGAATCATATTATCTTCTGAACCAAACATGGCAGCAGCGACAGCCTTGGCTAATTCAGTTTTACCTACCCCAGTTGGACCAAGGAATAAGAAAGAACCAATTGGGCGATGTTCATCTTTAATCCCACTCCGGCTACGACGAATTGCCCGAGAAACTGCTGCAATTGCTTTATCCTGACCAATTACACGTTCATGTAAAATTGCTTCTAACTTAGCCAGTTTCTTAGTTTCATCCCGCTTCATTTGCGTAACTGGGACACCGGTCCAAGAAGAAACAACCTTGGCGATATCTTCAGGTTCAACAACTGCATTAGCACTATTTTGTTCATCCAGTTTATTAAGAATTTGTTCTCTTTGGGCTTTTAAGCTATTCTGCTTATCTTGCAATTTGGCTGCTTCGACAAAGTTCTGACTGGCAGCAGCTTCATTTTTTTGATCAATAACCTTCCGCAATTGTTGTTCAATTTGGATTAATTGAGTACTAGAACCAGCATTATGCTTAATTTTGACTGCTGCACTCGCCTCATCAATTAAGTCAATCGCCTTATCTGGTAAGTAACGATTAGAAATGTAGCGCGTTGACAAAGTAATTGCATCTTTCAAACTAGCATCAGAAATCTTAACGTGGTGGAACTTTTCATATTTTGGTCGTAAGCCTTCCAAAATGTGCAAAGTAGCTTCTTTAGAAGGTTCATTCAAGCGAACTTGTTGAAAACGCCGCGCCAAAGCTTGATCTTTTTCAACGTATTTTTGATATTCATCAAAAGTCGTTGCCCCAATCATTTGAATATCGCCGCGAGCTAAAGCAGGCTTCAAAATGTTAGAAGCATCAATGGCGCCATCAGCACCACCGGCACCAATTAAGGTATGCATTTCATCAACAAACAAAATGATCTTACCGTCCTTGGTAACTTCGTTAATGACCTTCTTCATCCGCTCTTCAAATTCACCACGATATTTAGTTCCGGCAACTAAATTAGCTAGGTTTAATGACATGACCCGTTTATTCAATAAGTCACTTGGAACTTGCTTTTTAACAATTGCAGTTGCAATGGCTTCGGCAACAGCAGTTTTACCTACCCCTGGTTCACCAATTAATACAGGATTATTCTTTGTCCGCCGTGACAAAATTTGAATTACCCGTTTGATTTCTGGATCACGTCCAATCACCGGGTCGATCTTCTTTTCTCGTACGCGCTGATTCAAATCAACCGCAGCTGCATCCAAAACTGGTGTATTACTACGCTTACCTTTATTTGTACTATTCACTGATTGACTATCACTCCCACGCCAATTATTCGAATCATCAAAGTCTTCACTCATATTCAGAATATCTTCGATATCATCCCGTAAGTGCTCAATATCAACGTTTAAACTCTTAAGAATCATCGCTGATAAGACTTGTTCACTGGCCACTAAGCCTAAAAGTAAATGACCGGTTTGAATTTCATGATCACCATTGCGATCAGCAGCTCTTTTTGCATAATCTAAAGCCAAAGTCAGACGTGGCGATAATTCCATATAATTCGTATTAGCTGCAGAACCGTAACCAGTATAACGTTCTATTTCTTCCCGGACATTAGTTGGCGTTAAGCCCCAAGAACGTAAAAGCTTTCCGGCTTTACCATCAGATTCAATTACTAAGGCAAGCAGAACATGCTCGGTCCCAATTAATCGATGATGGAAATTCTGTGCTTGTTCACGTGCAATTTCTAAAACTTGATTAGCATTTTTACTGTAAGAATTTTCCATATTAACACCACCTCAAAAATCGACGCTCATTATTTTAGTGATTTACACCTTAGATGTAAAACAATATAGCTTAATGAGCAAAAATCAGTTGGGCAATTTTTTCTAAATATTTTTGATCAAGTTGGTCAAAATTATTAAATTCAGTTGAATCAAAGTCAAAGACGCCCCAAAGTTTTCCTGCTTTAAAGATTGGTACCACAATTTCTGAATTTGAAGCACTATCACAAGCAATATGCCCAGAAAATTGATGAACATCTTTAACTATTTGCGTTTGTTCTGCTTGAGCCGTGGTCCCGCACACGCCCTTGCCCAGAGCAATGTGGACACAGGCAGGTTTGCCTTGAAACGGTCCAAGAATTAATTCATTATTTTTAAGACGATAAACTCCAGCAAAGTTAACGTTAGCTAATTCTGAAAATAATAAAGCTGATAAATTAGCGACATTAGCAATCCAATCATCTTCACCATCAATCAATGCGGCGGCTTGCTTAACTAGTAATTGATATTGTTCTTCCTGTGCGGCTGCCATTTTACTTCAACTCCCTTAAAAGGTTTACGTCATTATAACAAACTCACTGAGCTTCTACTAGTATAATACTTATTATTTGTAAGCTAATTTTACTCAAAAGAAAAGCCTAGGTAAAACCTAGACTCTTTACTTTTCAAATAATCGGGAAAACAAGATTTGAACTTGCGACCTCTGCGTCCCGAACGCAGCGCTCTACCAAGCTGAGCCATTTCCCGTAAAAAAAGACTCACCATTCGGTGAGCCTTCTATCTTGGAGCGGAAGACGGGATTCGAACCCGCGACCCCCACCATGGCAAGGTGATGTTCTACCACTGAACTACTTCCGCAACAACAAATATAATTATAGCAAACCTCGTTCACTTTGCAATACCTTTTTTGAAAAAAATCACTTTTTATTTTTAACAAAAATAGGCACAAAAAAAGACTCACAACCGTGAGCCTTTATCTTAGAGCGGAAGACGGGATTCGAACCCGCGACCCCCACCATGGCAAGGTGATGTTCTACCACTGAACTACTTCCGCAGTACAAAAAGTATTATAGCAAAGTTATGATCATTTGCAAATACCTTTTGAAAAAAATCTAATTATTTATTTTCTTTATTCTTTTTAGCCATATCAGCCTTAACTTCAGCTTCAACGCTTTCAACACGTTCTGGACGCATGGTTGGGAAAAGACATTAGTTTACTCATAAATCTTCAAATCTCTTCATTAATATACTTCTGTCGCTTGCACCTGTCATATCCGTTCATAAATCTACACCACTTATCAGAAAATTGGTGTATTTTTGGTGTATTTTTGGTGTACTATGGTGTATCACTCATTTTGAGTAATAAAATCTTCAAATTGATTAAACTGCTCTTGTTTTAACTCCTTAGTTACATCAGCATACACATTCAAAGTAGTCTGAATATCCGAGTGACCTAACGCCTCTTGAATCACCTTTACATTCATCCCCGATTCAATCAACCGAGTAGTAAAAGTGTGTCTCAAACTATGGCAACTGAAATTAGGTAACAAGTTTTCTTCCTTAATAGAAGGATTTTTATCTAAAGCATCAAAATTAGCATCCCTAATGATCCGCTTAATTGCTTTATTTAAGGTTCCTTGATGTTGAACATGCCCAAAACGATTAATAAACACAAAGTCTTGAAAGCCATCAATAATATCAACAGATTTAAGATTATTATCTGTTAAATATTGTTTCTGCTCTAATAATGCATCCCTAACCGTCTCAATCATTGGAACTGCTCTATAGCCTGCTGGTGTCTTTGGCGTATTAATACCAAAGCCCGTTCTTTTAGCTTTAGATCGTTCATAGAAAACCAGAGTATGGGTAACATTGATCAAATTATTCTTAAAATCAATGTCTCGCCAGCGCAATCCTGTTAGTTCTCCAACCCGTAAGCCACTACCTAACATTACAGCAAAGGTTGGATACCAATGTTTATATTTAGAACTGTTTTTAATGTAATTCAAGAATAAATTCTGTTGTTCAACAGTTAAAGCTCTCCGCTTACTGCTATGTAAACCACGAACCTTCTTTAATTCTTTTAAGCCGTTATCACTAACATTCTTGCGTAGAATGTCATCTTCAACAGCCAATTGCAAGACTTGATGAATAATCAAATGTATTGTTCCAACAGTAGCAACCTTAAGACCATCTACATCAACCAAATGATTATAAAATCTTTTAATATCAGTACTGTGCAACATTCTAACTTTACGTGTACCCACTCTCTCTTTAACAAAGTGATTGTACATGTACTTATAATTATTGAAAGTATTAGGCTTCAATCCTTGTTTAATACTCTTCCAGATATTAAACATATCATTTAACGTAATGTTCAAATTATCTGTTCTAATACCGTCATCAACATCCTGAACAATTTCTTTTTCTTTAGCTCGGAGTTCTTTTAAGTCCTTAGCATAAACATAATGACGCTTACCATCTTCTGCAGTCCATCTAAACTGATAACCACCTTGTTTTCTTTCAGTTTCACCAGTCTTTAAAACTCGATTTTTGCTATCTTTACGTCTTCTTACCACTTTAAGTCTCCTTTAAGTAGAAGAAAACTGACATGCCTTATTATAGCATGCCAGTCAGTATTACTAAATTGAATAAGTATCTTTTAAGTACTTATCAAACAGCACCCGCTTAATCAACCGTTTGTTTCCAACCCACAATACGAAATTACAATCTTCATCATCTGTAATTTCTCTCAACTTGTGTAACCCAATATTGGAATAAGCAGCTGCTTCTTCAATTGTTAAGTTTGTTTTATGCCAGATAGGCACACTTTCTTTAGTCAATTAGTACACCCCATTTAGTCAAAACCCAGCCACTCATTATCCTGAAATTCTTCTGGCATAACCTGCTTCATAAATTCAGGAGTAATATGTATCGCATGGATTCTACGACTTAACTGCTTAAAGGTATCAATCTTATAACTTTTAACTCTACAATAGTCGTAAAAATCTTCTGGCGAATACGGCGTAGTAATTACTAACATTTTTAGATTTAGTTTTAAGTCATGATATCTTCTTGGTGCAGATTTATCGTGTTGATATGGATCTGTTATTCTCAATAGATCTGCAAAACTAAATTCATCAGGACGTAGATCATTCAATATTACATAGTTTTCACCATGATAATCTTGAAAGTAATCTCTACTTGAACCTAATTTTGCCGTTTCATTATTTCGAGTTAAGTAATCTGCATAACACGATTTACCAACTCCAGCAGAACCCCAAAGCCAAATTGTTTCTTGAGCTTTACCTTCAAATTCTCTTAAGAACTTTTCGTGTTCACGCTTAGCATTTAAATCCTCAATTCGACTAATCCAAACATGATTTTTAGCTAATTCAGCATCACCAATCTTCAGCTCCAACTCTTGACGAGTAATTTCATGATTTCCATATTGTTCAATCACTTTTGTAATATTTTTTGTGCCAGAAACTCTTTTTTGAATTTGACTAATCTTTTCAGCATAGTCAAAATTGGCTGTTACTTCACTAATGTCATATGGATATCTACCATCTTCAGCTGAATTTTTAGTCATGTGGATGAGGTAACCACAAGCATTATTCCAACGAGCATCCCATCTCTGAACACGTTCTTCGTCATCTTTAAAAAGATTGGCTACAGTACTCACCCTAGAAGCGTTCTTATAATGCAGAATTACATGAAAATGCGGTTCTACCCCTTCATCTTTGTCATGAAAAATATAAGCCCATTTTTCTGCACCACTATTTTCAAGAATTTCTTGAAATTGTTCGGGTGATACTTTCAAGTAAACTTTTTGTTGAACGAACATCCAATTGTGCGATTTTAACTCACTCAATACTTTCATCCCCTTATCTTATGACACAAAGTCACGATCTTAAAACGGCTAACAAACAAGCCCTTAGCCGTTGATATTATTAAGTTTACTGTTATGTCACATTATAAAAGCCAGTTCTTTTTTGACCTTTAAGGTCAAAAGGCTGGCTTTAATTTTCTAGCAAAGTCTAGTAAGCTTCACCTTTAATAACATAACAATTCCGATTAACTACAAGATCGCCAAAACGATACCCTGCGTAATGTGTACTTAATAGTTCTCTAAATTCTGGTGAATCCAATCTATGTCTTACTTCTCTTTGACAATCGATATGTTCGGTTCCTTGCCACCAACCTTTAGTAGGAATTCGAATGATTACTTGGTTTTTAACGAAGCGAACCGTAGAACCTTTAACAATCCAGTTAACTTTGGACTGAACTGTTCTAATCCGATCATCACTCTCCACCTGCAACCAACGTTGAACTTCATGAGATCTGATAGGATCAGAATGCCAATACTTAACCAATCTTGAAATTAACCATACTGCCAGCACCATGAAAAAGACAGCAGTAAGTGATGAAATCAAAAACTGAAGAAAGCTTTGAAGATAGTCATCAAACAATACAAAAAAGGTAGGTTGAGTATTCTCCGTTAGAATCCGTCTTAAAGTTGGATCTAGTGTTTCTGTAGTTTGTGTTAATAAAAGCATTTCTTAACCTCCTTAATATATTATCGTGGGCATTGCAATTGGTTGCACGCCACCTGAATTAATATCGCAAATACCTACCCCTGGCCCACGAAAAGGCATCATTATATGATCTAAATCTGGAAAGAGGTAAGTTGTAGTTGACTTGTCAATTCTGCCGAGTTGGATTCTACACAAAAGCTGCGATCTGATTGGGATAGGAAGTATGTCGTTCCTCGGTACCTGCATTGAAATCAGAATATTGGTATATGCCTCTCGGCCAAGAAGACATATCAACAGTATCTGATGCATTAGACTTTCAAGCTCTTTCTTGGTTCCGAAGACTTCAAGAGCCTCCAATTCTTCTAAGATAATCCATGTCTTAGGTTGATTAATCTCCTGGGCATTGGTATCTACCTTATCCGAAAATTTATAAAGTTCATCTTGATTCTTGAAGATCCGCCGTACTTCAGATGAAAGTAGCTCTGTTACTCTAATTAGGTATTCCTCTAGTCTTTCACCATCGTGCGGAATCACGAGCTTAACTTCAGGATGTCCTCTAGCCCAACGAGCACCAGCGCTTTTCTTGGGATCAATGTAGATCAATCGCGTATTTGGCGTGTGTAAGAGGAACTCACTGATTGATTGAACTGCAAGACTCTTACCGCTTCCAGTATTACCTGAGACGATAATAGAATTAATGTCGGATGGAATTCTAAGATTAGTCATCACTGGAATCCCCTTACTCAAATCAACTTGTTTGAGTATCGACTCAATTGATCCTGTTAAACGCTCAGAATGTCCTTTTTGCCATGGAAAAAAGAAACCACGTGCTGTTGACAATGACCGACCATCTATATTGACAATCTGCATTGCGTTCGGCCGAAGACAAGTATAGTCAGGCCAAGCAGCAACAGAAATGATGTCATACAGCTTGTAATAATTTTCCTTATTGTAGACAAATGAAGACGGCATCGGAAATATTGCAATAATTCCAGTTGTGTCTTCAGATTCCAAGATCAGTAATTGTTGTGAGTAAGAAGATACGTCCTCTGATAGTGCAGAGTTGCACGCATTTTCCAAGTATCTGCAGATGGACGTTCTAATTCCACGCATCGATACGAACTCCTTTGGCTGATACGTTGGTGAAGATCCAATCTCTACCGTGATACGTTGACTTGTTAGACCAGAAAACTAACTGACCGTCCACAATCTTCATCTTATTAGGACCGATCTCAAGCTTCTGACCTACTTCTACGTTTTCTGCACTATGTAACTTGATTTGGAGCTCTGCATCTGTGTTGACCCCAGTTGGATCCTTAACAACAGTTACACGGACATAGGCTGGAAATTCCGCTACATCATCTTTTGATTTAGCAGAATCAGAGTACGCTGTTCTTACTCCTTTTCCGATCACTTTGAAAGCAATACCTTGAAGAGCAGAGTTCAAGTCTACGGTTGGTTTGAATTTTTTTGTCATTTTATTTTTCTCCTTTTAGAAAAATCAATTAACATTGTTTACAGTTTTAATCTTAAGCTATATTAAAAATTGAAAATATATAAATACCCGTGTCAATTTTGGACACGGGTATTTATTTACAGACCATTTTCTGCTCCTCAGAGTATATAATAACCACCTACATTTTTCCCCTATACTAAGATCAAATCGATTTAATCTTAAGAAAGGCAAATAAGTAGGCGCCTGCTTTTGATTTAAAATGCAAAAGCAGAAAAGCAAAAAAACATTAAAGAAGAAAATAACTAACTTAGGGTTAGCACTAAACAGTTTAAACATCGGAAACGAAAGAATTTGTCAAAAATTAGACGAAATAGTAAGAGAACATGAATTAACCGACCCAGCTAATTTTATTCTCTCAAACGATCTAGTTGACAAATGGAGACATTACAATGCAAGTCCCACTGATCCGATAATTAGAAAAGCTATTTCATGGCTTATCAAGGGTACACCCGAAAAATTCTATGAAATAGTAGCACCACGCAGCTACTTGATTGATCTCCTATATCAAAGAATAAAGGAATACAATTTAGAGGTAACAGAACCTAAATTAAAGAACTTTAAGAAACAACTCATGTCTAAAAGGTCTCAATACACTACTATGAGAAATGAATCAAGTAGCCACGCAAGATGGGATCAATTGTTTGAGGCGATTTTGTTTTGTCAACTACTAGAGTATTCGCGTCAAAACAATTTGAGACCCTTTAATTTGACACTAGAACTTTATAACCAAGTAATGAATCCTGATGTATTAATCACGTTAGTAAATACAGAACTGTTGTCTAAAGATATCAAAAAATACATAGATTCTGCTCCTGCTATTTATGAACGTTCACTTCAATTAATTGCAGTACAGACATTATTAAAGTCAATAGATGGCTATTTATTATTAAGCTAATAAATCTTTTGACTATGGGCAAAAAAACAAAATTACTATGTGTTTCTTCAATATTTAAGAAATAATTAAACGCAAAGTACTCTAAATTTGTCTACAGAATCCTCTAAAATCAATTTTTAATCATCTTTTTTATTAATGTACTATGTCTATAAAAAAAGAAAAGATGCCGGGTTTCCCGGTAAAAAATGTACAAAATAATTACTTTAACTAATTGATAAATTGCACTCTAAATTATAATTTCTATACAAAAAAGAGTTGATACGCCCAAGAGAAGTATCAACTCTTTTTAATCTTCTGAATAAAATTCAAGAGATGTTTTATTATGATTGCTTATAAATTCTAATAATTCGACTTCATACTATTATGATGCTTGCACAGCATTTGAAGATTGGAAAGCTCAGTTCTACCACCCTTAGACCATGGAATTATATGATCTCCTTCCATTTCTGTATATTTCCAAATATGATCTGTATGCTTGTATTCTTTATCCGTCTGGCATATTGGACAATTAGAAGTTTTATCCTTTTTAGCTTTATTTGTCTGTTCGCTATATCTTGTCTTTTTATCATTAGTAGAGAACTTCCTAATACTCAAAAGTTTAGGTTCTTTTTCCCCACCTAAGATATATTCAAATATGCCCACCTTCTTGGTAACGTCAGAATCAGCCATTAAAGTTTGTACACGATCATTAACTTTTTCAGGATCATATGCATTTTTATGATACTGTTCATATAATTCACCCCAATTTGGTTGGTTCATTGGCTTTTCAACTGAAGTAAATACACCAGAGACCCAATCAATTACAGCATTAAAATAGGTCTTTAATTCATTTATATTGTCATCATAACGATGCTTGGACATATATTCATCTATATGATCTTGACTAACCCACTTAAGAGCCGTTTTTAAATAATCTTGTCTATTGGCTACACCTTTAATATATGCGCTCCACTTTTGAATATTAGCGTTTTGACTATTAGAAAACTCTTCTTTGGCTTTGGTTACAAATGGACCTGAGTAAATAGCATTTAATAGTTCTTGAGAATTAAGTGGTACACCAACAATATTGATAGTCTTAAACCATTCTTTAATCTCACTCTCCGTGCCTTCACAAATATAAACTAGTAAAGAAGAGTCCATAATCTTATCTTTTTGATCTTGGCTTAATCCTGAAAAGTAAGTTTCATTGCCATTTATATTAATAGCGAATTTACCAGTAGTAAATCTACCAATGGATGTAATTCTTTGTTGTCCATCCAAAACTTCAAGTCTATCTTTTCCAGCTTTATTAAAATAAATAAGACCTAAAGGATAACCTTTTAAAAGAGAGTCAATAACAGCTTCTTCACGATTCTTTTCAGCATAAATATAATTTCTTTGATATTCAGGCTGTATTGTTAATTTACCAGATAAGCCAAACAGTCCTTTTCCTTCGTATTCATTGTAAACAAATCCATCTACTATATTTTTTATCTTATACTGCTTTAAAGTAGTCCGCATATTATTTTATCCCTTTAATTAATATTCTCTGATAGACCTTTTCAAATTTTCCATCTTTTTTTACGACTCCTGATGCATTCAAATCATAAGTCCCCTCTTTATGAAACTTATCTTCATAAGCCTTATGACATTCATCAGTAGTAAACACTCTTGTTTTTAAATGATATAAATCCTTATTTTCACACATACCCAATATCTTAAATTGTTCTGGATTATACTTATCTAAAAAAGTTATAGGGACCCCCATTACACCCTCATAATCACTAGGTATAGCGTCCGTAAATGGTATTTCTATTGCATCATAATTTTCATATTTCTGATACTGATGATTTCTCACCTGTTTATGCTTACTAAATTTTACATTATCTGCCATAGACATTAAATTCAGAGGCTGGTGTCTACGCCCATGATCTAAATTAGTAAACCAACGAACACCTTTAACTCTAATATATTTACGTCCATTTTCATCAACACCTGCACCAGATGCATTTAACGGATAATTATCTGGTACATAAAATGGTCTATCGCCTGAATGAATGCTAGATCCTAACCATAAATGATTATTTTTAATTAATGGAAAAATTTCTTTATAAGTTATTGCATTAACATTACCAATTATTAAAAGTTGCTTTTTTTCGGGATCTACCCATTTAACAAACTCTCTAAACAATGAGAAAGGTGGATTAGTAATAATGACATCTGCTTCATCTCTTAGTTTAGTGACTTCTTTACTTCTAAAATCTCCAGGGACAAAATCACCATCGCCATGCAAATAGCTTAGAACCTTAGAACCTTTAGAACTATTTAAATTCATTTTTTCGGCTTCTAAGAACTGTTCAACGTCTTGAATATTAAATACACCATCATGATCAAAATCATTAACATGCGTTAACTCGATTTTATAAGCTTTTCCAGTTTTCTCTTCATTCTCATCATCCCCAAATAAAGAGAGCTGTTGATTAACAACTGGGCTTGAATCATAACTGGTTGCAATAAGTTTCTTTAAACCATAATAATTAAAGTGCACAGCAAAATATTTAAAAAAATTGCTCTCAAATGGATCATCAGCTGGCAATAAAATTGTTTTCCCTTTAAATACATTTTTATCGTATTCAATATATGCGTTAACTTCTTTTTCTATTTCTTCCCATCTGGTATAAAATTCATCTTTTTTGGCTTTTTTAGCATTAGTTAAGTTTTGATTTGCCATTAAAACACCTCATAAAAGTTCATACTTGCTTTTTGACCAATACTTAAATTATTCTTTTTCAGCCTTAATTTTTTGATCTAACTTTTCAAATTTAGATATTTCTTCTTTCCAATTAATGACTTCGCAATGTTTAGTACCATCCGGTTCCGCAAAGCACGATACAATACTACCCTTGTAATCGTCATCAATATTCAATTTTTGCTTAATAAAGTCAAGGGTTAAACTTTTCTTTTGAAAATCACCTGCTTTGACTCTTTGCGGCTGGTCTTCAGTCACTCTTTCAAATAATTTATCGCCTATCTTCTTAACACCATAAAACTCTAAAGTCATTGCTTCATCGCTTAAATTATAAGCTACAAAATAAATTTCTTTCTGCTCAAATTTATTAAAGTTTTGACCATGATTAATTTTTAATCGTGACTTTCTTCCAGTTGCCAACCATAAAGATACAACTACAGCTGATAAAGTACCTATACCACTAATCCATTCTGCCAATAAACTCATTGAATTTGATTTACGATTTAAAGTAATTAATACACCAATAAGAATCCCCGCCAATAGGAAAATGATACAAGCAATTATTTCTTTTTTATTCTCATTGTATTTTTTTCTTGCAATATCAAACTTAGCATATATTTTGTCCCTAAAGTTAACGCCTACAATAACTCCAATGATAAAAAAAGATACAGCTATTAAAAAGTTCATCAAATTCAAGTAGCTCACTCCCTAAGCAAAAACATAATTTAATTATAAAAAAAGTCCCTTATTCATGCAATTAAGCATAAATAAGGAACTATTTTGTCAGCTTTCTTCCAAACTATTTTCAAAATTGGTGTATTTTTGGTGTATACACCTTAAATTTACTAACAATTTGAAGATCAAAAGCAAACCTAATCTTTACTTCTAAAACGCGCCAGAAGCCCGTTATTAGTTCTTCTTAGCTTTCTTTTCCATGTCAGCCTTAACTTCAGCTTCGACACTTTCAACACGTTCTGGACGCATTGTTGGGAACAAAAGCACATCACGAATAGCTGGGGCATCAGTCAAAAGCATTACCAAACGGTCGATACCGATTCCCAAACCACCTGTAGGAGGCATACCAAATTCCATGGCACGAAGGTAATCTTCATCGATCATGTCAGCTTCGTCGTTACCAGCTTCACGTTCAGCCATTTGCGCTTCGAAACGTTCACGTTGGTCATCTGGGTCATTCAATTCTGAGAAGGCGTTACCGTATTCTTCACCCATGATGTAAATTTCAAAACGATCAGTAAATCTTGGGTCGTCAGCATTCTTCTTAGCAAGTGGAGAAATTTCTACTGGGTGACCGTAAACAAAGGTTGGATCAACAATTGTTTCTTCACAGTACTTTTCAAAGAAGGCATTAATAATGTGACCAACCTTCCAGAAACTTTCGCAGTGAATATCATGTTCTTCGGCAATCTTCTTAGCTTCTTCATCAGTCATTGGCTTCCAGAAGTCCACACCGGTCTTTTCTTTAATTAAATCAACCATGTGAACGCGGCGGAATGGCTTGCCTAAGTCGATTTCAGTGCCTTGGTAAGTAACCTTACCATCATCTGAAACAACCTTAGCAGCAGCACGAATAATCCCTTCTGCTTCATCCATGACGTCATGGAAGTCCCAGTAAGCAGCGTAACTTTCAAGTTCAGTAAATTCTGGGTTGTGGTGGGTGTCCAAACCTTCATTTCTGAAGACCCGGCCGATTTCGTAAACACGTTCCATATCACCAACAATCAAACGCTTAAGTGGCAATTCAAGCGCAATTCTCATGTAAAGGTCAATATCCAAAGCGTTATGGTGGGTAATGAATGGACGAGCTTCAGCACCACCTGGAATGTTGTGCAATACTGGAGTTTCTACTTCCAAGAAGTCCAAATTGTTCAAGTAGTTACGGACAGCTTGAATAATTTGAGTCCGGTGAACAAAGCGCATGTAGCTTTCACGGTTAGTGATGAGGTCAAGGTAACGTTGACGGTAAATTTGTTCAACATCCTTTAAACCATGGTATTTATCTGGCAATGGACGAAGGGCCTTAGATAAGAAGGTTACGTGAGTAGCACGAATAGTCAACTCACCAGTGTCAGTCTTCATGACTTCACCATCAATTCCCAAGAAATCACCAATATCGGCCTTCTTGAAAATCTTGTAATTGTCTTCGCCAACAATATCTTTACGTACGTAAATTTGGATCTTACCAGTCCGGTCGTAAAGGTCTGCAAAACCAACCTTACCCTTACCACGTTTTGCTAGCATACGACCAGCAATTTTGGTCTTAGGCATGTCTTGGTTTAATTCGTCCTTGTCATCTTTACCATACTTTTCTTCCAAAGTACGAGCCAAATCTTGACGATCAAACTTTCTCATTCCAAATGGTTCAATACCATTTTCACGTAATTCGTTCATCTTTTGGCGACGAACAATTAATTGGTCGTTCATTTCATTCTTTGCCAATTTATTTTTCCTCCATTATTCGTTCACAGCATTACGGCGAGCATCCCGTGCTGCTTGCCGCTTTTCATAATCATCTACAAAATTATCAAGCAGGTCATATACTTCTTGACGTGTCCAGACTTCATTTATTTTAGCACGAGTCCGGGCTGAACGGGGAATTCCCTTCAAATAGTATGCAGCTTGTTGCCGAAATTCTGGAACAGCAATCTTTTCACCTTTTAATTCTACCAGACCATCAAGCTGATGTTCAGCTGTCTCGACACGTTCACGTACGGTTTGCGGAGTTAACTTTTCACCGGTTTCTAAATAATGTACCATGTCCTTCAAGATCCAAGGATTACCAAGTGCGGCCCGACCTACCATGACGGCAGTACAACCGATTTCGTCTAACGCCTTCTTAGCTAATTCTGGCGTCTTAATATCACCATTAGCCACAAATGGTACATCAAGCACTTGGGCCACATCATGCAAAACTTCCCAGTCAGCTTCTCCTTGATACATCTGCTTACGGGTGCGCCCGTGCATTGCAATCATTGAAGCACCTGCTTCTTGAGCTGCTAAAGCATTTTCAACTGCAAAGACATGCTTCATATCCCAACCAATCCGCATCTTAACTGTTACTGGCTTAGACACATTTTGGACAACTGCATGTACCATCTGATAAATCTTATTGGCGTCAAGTAACCATTTAGCTCCAGCATCAGTTTTGGTAACCTTAGGCACCGGACACCCCATGTTGATATCAATAATGTCAGCATCAGTGTGCTCATCAACATATTGTGCTGCTTGCAATAAGGTTTCTTCCGTTCCCCCAAAAATCTGAATACTCATTGGGTGCTCACGCGGATCAACTTGCATCATTCTTAAAGTCTTCTTGTTGCGATAAATAATGCCGTGATCAGAAATCATCTCACACACAACCAATCCCGCGCCGAATTCCTTGCAGACAACCCGAAAGGCAGAATTTGAAACTCCGGCCATCGGTGCCACAACTACTCGATTTGGAATGGTGATATCGCGAATTTTCCAGCTATTATCCACCAAATCATCCTTTCAAATACTCCAATATTGTAACAAAAAAGCCCCTAAGGGCAAACCAGAGGGCCTTATTTTTGTCAATTAATAATCTTTTTCGGCATTCTTCTTGGCTAAAATATCTTTTAATTCATCTTCAGTGTAATGATATTTATTCCCGCAAAAGCTGCAAGTCAGCTCTGCACCGTGATCTTCATTAATCATTGCTTGCAATTGCGAAGTCTTCAAAGTTTCCAAGATGCCAGCATATTTTTCTTTAGAACAATCACACTTATAAGCTACATTATCTTTTTCTAGTAGTTTACAATCCGTGCCTAAAATCTTCCGCGCCAAATCTTCTGGTGTCATTCCGTCTAAGAAGGAAGTTGACAAAGCTGGCAATTCTTTAATCCGCTTAATCGTCCGTGTAATTAACTCATCACTGGCACCAGGCAAAGCTTGTAACATAAACCCACCAGCTTCACCAATAGTATTATTTGGGTTAACAAAGACTGATAAACCAACTGCAGAAGGAATTTGTTCAGATTTAGTTAAATAATAGGCAAAGTCTTCAGCAATTTCACCAGAAACAATTGGTACTTGACCAGTGTATGGTTCCTTTAAACCTAAATCTTTAGTTACTTCAAACCAGCCTTGACCCACAGCCTGCTTAACATCAATGTGCCCATCTTTTTTAGGTGGCAAGGCAATATGCGGATTCTTCACATAGCCTTTAACGGTCAAGTCTGCTTGCGCAGTAACAATAGTTGGGCCTACCGGACCATTACCTAATAAGCGCACTGTTAATTCTTCTTTATCAGTTAATTCAGCCCCAGCTAGTAATAAACTACCAACCAAGGTCCGACCTAAGACAGCAGAAGAAGCTGACCAAGTATCATGTCTTTGTTGGGCTTCGCTGACTAAATCTTTGGCAGTCACCGTCAATAAGCGTAAGTTTTTTGTCTTATCAATTGCTTTTACTAAATAATCGTTCATATCGATCCTTCTCTCTAAAAAAATAGAGCCCGTTACAGGCCCCATTTTTCTTTAGTTATCTGAATGCTCATCTGTATCATTAGTTGAAGGAGTAGGATCATCCTGCTTTTCAGGATTTTCTGGATTATTCTCTTCAACTTCATGATTCTTTTCTGATGGAGTGTCTAAAGCATCTTCTTCTTGCTTAGCAATTGCTTGTTCAGAATCCTTCTTTTCTGCCTTTTCAACTTCACGTTTTTCAGCAGCAGCCTTAGCTTCTTCATAAGTTGAAGCTTTAGACTCACTTGGGTATTCTTCTTCATTCTTTTCTGGCATTTTACCAGTCTTGAATAATGACAAGATTTGCTTTTCGTTCAAAGTTTCGTACTTAAGTAACGCTTCAGCAATAATTTGGTGCTTTTCACGATTATCCTTGACGATCTCAAGTGCCTTGGCATGAGCTTCATCTAAGATCTTCTTAACTGCTTCATCAATCTTAGCGGCAGTAGCT
Organism: Lactobacillus xujianguonis; assembly: GCF_004009905.1. GTDB lineage: Bacteria > Bacillota > Bacilli > Lactobacillales > Lactobacillaceae > Lactobacillus > Lactobacillus xujianguonis. Next base: position 42,539 of record NZ_ML136882.1, on the reverse strand, counting down.
TCACTGTATGGCTTCATACCATATGGGTTAGCTTCGCCTTCTTTTTCAAGCTCAACCATCCCCAATGATTCAGTCATTCCGTAGTTAACGACCATACTGTGAGCAATTTGGGTAGCTTGTTCAAAGTCGTTAGATGCACCTGTTGACTTGTCGCCAATGGTTGCTTCTTCACCAGCACGACCACCCATTAAACCAACAATTTGTTCAAATAATTGTTTCTTGGTCAAAATGAATTGGTCATCTTTAGGAAGCATAATGTTGTACCCACCGGCACGACCACGAGGCACAATGGTTACCTTTCGCACAGTTCTTGAATCACTTAATACTAAACCACAGATTGAGTGACCAGCTTCGTGGAAAGCAACCCGCCGTCTTTCCTTTTCAGAAATCAGACGGTCTTTCTTAGCTGGACCAGCAATTACTCGGTCTTCCGCTTCATCAATATCCGAGGCAGTGATTTCAGTACCATTCCGGCGAGCAGCTACCAAAGCAGCTTCATTTAAGACGTTAGCTAAGTCCGCACCTACAAAACCAGGAGTTTGACGGGCAACTTCCTTTAAGTCAACATCAGGTGCTAATGGCTTGTTACGGGCATGAACCTTCAAAATTGCTTCACGACCACGCACGTCAGGCCGACCAACTAAAACTTTACGGTCAAAACGTCCTGGACGAAGCAAAGCTGGGTCCAACACATCAGAACGGTTAGTAGCAGCAATAACGATGACACCTTCATCGCCTTCAAACCCATCCATTTCAACCAATAATTGGTTCAAGGTTTGTTCACGTTCATCGTTACCACCACCCATGCCATTACCGCGTCGACGACCAATGGCATCAATTTCATCGATAAAGATAATACTTGGCGCATTCTTCTTAGCGTTAGTAAATAAGTCACGTACACGACTAGCACCAACACCAACGAACATTTCCACAAAGTCAGATCCTGAAATTGAGTAGAATGGTACGTTAGCTTCACCTGCGACTGCTCGTGCAAGTAAAGTCTTACCAGTACCAGGAGGACCCTCAAGTAAAACCCCAGATGGAATTCTGGCACCTAATTTAGTATATTTTGCTGGATTCTTTAAAAATTCAACAACTTCAACTAATTCTTGCTTTTCTTCTTCTTCTCCGGCTACATCAGAGAAACGAACCTTGTTCTTAGCAGGATCTTCTGGCTTAACGTGAGAGCGACCGAAGTTCATAATGCCGCCATTACCACGTCCCGTACCACTTTGGCTCATCATCATCCAAAGCATGACGATAAACAAAATAGTCGGTACAAGCATCACAATTGTTGAAATCCAATTGCCTGATTGTGATTCTCCTTGGGTCGTCATTCTAGCATTATTCTTTTGGGCTAAGTCTTGTACTGCCGAAACACTGGAATCATTTTGGAGCATCGTCGTTGAAAAGCGTGTTACTTCACGACTTGAGCTGCCATTGAAAAAGTCAAAGCTATTATTATTTGATTGACTCTTTGTTTTTTGTGCTTTCTTGTAACTACCTGAAACAGAGTAAACACCATTTGCAGGTTGCACACTAAAGTTTTTAACTTTGCCTTGACGTAAATCCTTCACAAATTGAGAGTAGCTAATATTTTGCGTGCTACCAGAATTGTTAGAACCGCCTAGAGCCCAGTTGATTCCCCATAGGAGTAGAAGGAACACAACTATATAGAACAGGCCATTTGATAACAGCCGATTCCGGTTATTCTTCATAAAAAACCTCCGCAAAGTTTCTAAAAGATATACGATTAAAAGTGTAACACAAAAAAGGCTATCACTCTAATCTTTTAGCTATTCTTACACTTTTTTTAAAAGGTAGAGATAGTAATGTTTATTATCAGCTTGCCAAGTTTGATCTTGATAAGCTTTTTCAACAAAAATTGCCGCTTCTTCAGCATTAAAAACAGTTAAACAAAATGGCCGCAAAAACAAAGGAATGCCCGCTGCCGCAAACATTTTCTTAGCCTTGACATGCTGACCATTTTTTAATAGCAACTTAGTTCCAGTTGGCAAAGACCCTACTTTAAAGTTACTTTCATTGGACCAAAAATCTCCGACTCTTTCCCCATTTTCTTGCTGATTGAGCGTCAAAATAAATTGTTGCTGGCGAAAAGTAAAAATTTGACCAGGCTTAATGCTTTGCCGTGATTCCAGTTGTGGCAAATTATGCTGCCACAAATAATAATAATTTTGATAAGCCAACAAGCTAAAGCCATTTAATTCTGGACCAACCCGGCGCTGCCATTTTTTCCAAATAAATTGTTGCCAATAATATAGACGTTGAGTTTCACTTAAAGCGGCCAAATCTGCCTTATTCCAACGATAAAAATAATTAAGAACCAACTTTGGCGCTGGCAAGTGCGCTAATTCTTTTTGACTTAGCTGAACTAAGAGCTGAGTTTCTTGGCTAAAGCGATGCGCATTATTTAAAATGTGGGAATTTTCTTTTTTCAGCAGTGGAACAAGATAATGGCGCAGTCGATTACGTAAAGTTTCATCCTCAAAATTAGTGCTGTCTTCAATAAAGCGCAAATGATGTTCTTGATCATAAGCTAGTAAATCAGATTTGGCATAGCCTAATAAAGGTCGAAGCAAAGGATAGCCTTGCATCTGGCCGACGGCTTGCAGACTATTCATCTCCTCTGGATTACCAGAGCGAATGAATTTCAGAAGAATATTTTCTAGTAAATCATTCCCGTGATGAGCCGTTAAGAGATAATCTCCCTTCACTTCCTTCATCACTTTAATTAAAAACTGATATCGCACTGTCCGAGCTGCTGCTTCAATACCGGTTTCTGGCTGTAAGTCACGATCCCAGCTACCATTTTTCAGTAGTAAGCCCTGCTTTTGACAATATGCTTTAAGTAAAGCAGTCTCTTCCTGACTATCAGCACGCAATTGATGATCAAAATGGGCGACTATTAACCGAAAAGCTCGTTTTTTCTTTAACTGCACTAATAGATCAACTAAGGCCATTGAATCTGGGCCGCCACTAGCCGCCACTACTAAGGTCTTACCTGTTAAAGGTAAGTTTTTTTCTTTAAAAAAAGTATTTAAATTCATTTTTTCCGACCTTTTTTGCATTCTCCATTCCAGAATTATCGTGGTCAGAAACAGAAATAGCCGACTATAGTTACGAACATAAATTAAGCACTACGTGCTTTAATTTAGTTCTACACTATCTCGGCTATTTCTCGAGTAGTTTCTTCCCACTCACATTAATTTTCATGTAAAGTTTCTTGTAATTTCTTAATCTCAGTTTGCGATTCTTTGACCACATCGGTTAAAACTGCTTCAAATTTATCTAGCTTAACCTTGGAAAAGCGGTTATGCTGGTCAACTAATTCAGGATCATTCACCCACATTAAGGAAAGTCCTAAGCGACCTTTATACGTGTGAACCACCACGACCCGCACTTTTTCATGAACGCGGTGCATATTACGTTGCCGTAGCCAATCATTACCAAAATCACTATGATGAATTAACCCTGAGCGATGACCGGGCAAAGTTACAAAAATGCCTAAGTCAGTAATATTATTAATCTCGCCAGTAACTCGATCACCAACTTGATATTTCATTAGTTATCGTTTCCTTCAGGTACGTGATAAATCTTTTCGTTTGCCTTAGAATAATAGAATTTTGAGCGAATTAACTTAGCGACATAATCTGGATCTTTCAAATTATTACGCTTAGCCTTTAATTTCTGATGCTCATGTTTTAATTTAGTCAATGAAGTTTTGGAAGTTTGTACTTGCTGATTTAAGCGACTTTCTTGTGAAAGCTTAATGCCAATTTGCACACCCAAAAATACAAAGATAATTGCAAAAACTGCTAAAATCGTAGTCCGGCGACGGCGATGAATTTGGCGAACTTGTGCTTCTTGAATTCGCTTTAATTTTTCTTCACGCCGGCGAGCAATCTGCACCGGATTATTTTCATCATATAACTGTGGTCCATTCATAATTTTTATCCCCTATTGCTGTAAAAACACTAATCTTATTATAGCAGCGTGCTTATTAAATGTCATGATTAGTCGACTAATTCGTACAATTCACTTGCTTCTGCTTTTTTAGTGGTTTCGCGAATGTCTAATACCTTAGCTTTAACTTGACGCGTACCATAGCCAACTTCAATAATATCGCCAAGCTTAACATCGTAACTAGATTTTACTACGCGGTCATTCACTTTAATCCGGCCTTGCTCCGCCATTTCTTTAGCGACGGTTCTTCTTTTCACCAAGCGTGAAATTTTTAAAAATTTATCAATTCTCATCTTTTACCTCAATCATTAACGCTGAATAATGTCACTTGCACTATTCAAAAACGTCTTCAATTCATTAAACAATACCCGATGATTAATTTCATCTGGCAATTCTAACAAGACGACCATCCGCTTTTGCTGGGTCATACTAATGCGGGCTTTCAAACTGACATGCTCTAGTGCCTTAAAGATATTCGGCCCTTCTAATTCTTTAGAAGCAGCAGGATTGAATTCAACTTTCACCTTTTGCTTAGCAGTTTTAACTACCGTTAAGACTTCTGCTAAATCAGCCGCAATTTTTAGACTCGCAACATCTAACAAATTTTCAACCGCTGCAGGATAGTCACCAAAGCGGTCGATCAATTCATCTTCAATCTTAGCTAATTCATCTTGGTCGTTAGCAATTTTGATTTTCTTATAAAATTCAATCTTCTCTTCTTGATCAGCGATATAGGAACTTGGAATATAAGTTTCTAGGCCTAAATCAATTTCTGCATTCGATTTTCTAACCTTCTTCTTGCCCTTCCGTGCTTGAATGGCATCACTTAACATCTGTGAGTAAAGGTCATAACCAACACTGTCAATAAAGCCGTGTTGCTGCGCCCCGAGCATATTACCGGCACCGCGAATCGATAAGTCGCGCATTGCAATTTTAAAACCTGAACCCAGCTCTGTAAAGTCACGAATTGCATCTAACCGTTTTTCTCCAACTTCAGTTAAGACTTTATTCGGCTGATATAAGAAGTAAGCATATGCTAAACGCGCACTACGACCGATCCGGCCCCGCAATTGATAAAGCTGGCTTAAGCCGTAATGATCGGCATCTTCAATAATCATCGTATTGACGTTAGGCATGTCAATCCCAGTTTCAATAATGGTCGTTGTTACCAAAATATCAAATTCACGGTTCAAGAAGCGGTATAAAATATCTTCCAGTTGATTCTGGCTCATCCGGCCATGAGCACTGGCAATTCGGGCATCCGGTAACAATTTTTGCAGCCGTTCAACCACCTCATCAATATCACCGATGCGATTATGTAAATAAAAGACTTGCCCATCACGTTGCATTTCCCGTAAACATGCATCTTTAATTACACTTGGAATTTGTTCCATGACATAAGTTTGAATTGGATAACGGTTTTGCGGCGGTGTCTCCATCACTGATAAATCTCTGACCCCAACCATCGACATGTGTAAAGTCCGCGGAATTGGCGTGGCTGTCAAAGTTAAAACATCAATATTGGCCTTTAATTGCTTGAGCTTTTCCTTATGTTCAACGCCAAAACGCTGTTCTTCATCGACGATTAATAAGCCGAGATCTTTAAACTGGACATCATCAGATAAAATTCGGTGGGTTCCGACGACTAAATCAATCTTCCCTTCTTTTAAACCAGCGATAATTTCCTTGGCTTCGGCTGGTGTTTGAAAACGTGACAACATCGCAGTGTTAACCGGAAAGTCCTTAAATCGATCTTGGATTGTCTCATAGTGTTGCTGGGCCAAAATCGTTGTTGGTACCAAGAAAGCAACTTGCTTATTATCTTGAATCGCCTTAAAAGCGGCTCGCAAAGCCACTTCCGTTTTACCAAAGCCAACATCCCCGACAAGCAAACGATCCATCGGCTTCGGCGTTTCCATATCAGCTTTAATTTCCTTAATCGACCGCAATTGGTCGGCGGTTTCTGGATAAGGAAAAGCATCTTCAAATTGCCGCTGCAAATCATCGTCTGGAGAAAAGGCAAAACCTTTTTCAGATTCACGCTTAGCGTAAAGTTCAATTAAATCATCGGCAATATCTTCAACCTTTGATTGGACCTTGCGTTTAGTTTTAGCCCATTCAGAACCGCCTAATTTATTAATATGGGGCCGTTTACCTTCTGAAGCTACATATTTTTGGACCAGTCCTAATTGATCAGCAGGAACGAATAATTGATCACCATGCTGGTAGGTAATAGTGATATAGTCACGCTTTTTACCGTTATTTTCAAGGGTCTTGATTCCTTCAAAACGACCAATCCCGTGATTAACATGCACTACATAATCGCCAGGTTTTAACCCAGTATAATTCCGCAAGCGCTGGGCATTTTCTAAAGTTTTAATTCGCTTTTTGCGCTGTGGACGTTTATTAAACAATTCTCGCTCAGTTAAATAAACTAAGTTAACACTTGGTAAAGTGAAGCCGGTCACATAGCCGCCGACTACAATCTGTGTCCGTTTTTCTAGCAAATTATCTGGCTCAACTACTGGCACTTCTAGATCAAAATCTGCCAAAGTTTGAGCCATCTGTTTAGCTCTTTTTTCATTATCAGCTTGTAAAATGACGGTTTGCCCAGCTTTTTGGGCTGATTCAATTTTCGACTTAATCAAGGGCATCTGACTAAAGAACTGTTCTGGTTCACGCGTTTGCCAATTCAAAATTTGGCCCAAGAGAATTCGGCCCATACTGCGTTGAAACAGTGAAAAGTAGATGCGATGATGTTGGTCTTTTTTCATCACTTGCGCAAAGTCGAAACGTAACTTCTGCTCTGGCAGCATCGCCCCGGTCTTTAACTCGTCGGCAATAAAGGCCGCGTTTTGTTCATCAACGTCTGTTACAGACTGCTTAATAAGGGGTAAATCATTTAAGAACAGTAACCCATTTTTTGGTAAATAATCTAGCAAACTGCTAGGGTTCTTGATTAAATAGTCCACTAAAAAGGCGTAGTTCTGTGGTAGACCGCCAGCATTTAGTTCGTCTAAGACCTGAGTAAAATGGTCTTTAACATCCTTATCTGCAGTTGGTGCGTCTTGCATGTCCTTAGCAATCTCTTGAGCAGCAGCCGCAATTTCTTCAGTTGAAAAGACGCGATCTAAAGCTAAAGAAATTGTCACCTGTTCGATTTCTCGTTGACTGCGCTGTGTGGTTAGGTCAAATTCCTTGATGGTGTCAATTTCATCACCAAAGAATTCCATCCGAATGGGATTTTCGGCATCTAAGGGATAAATATCGACAATATCCCCTCTAATGGCAAATTCACCTGGTCGCGCTACCAAGGCCTCTTTGCGATAACCAGCTTTGACCAGCCAGGAATTTAACTTAGTTAATTCATATTCCTTTCCTGGTGCAAATTCATACTTAGCTTGAGCAAAAGCTTCTGGCTGAGAGAGCTTATATTGCAGCCCTTGCGGAGTGGTAACCACAATCCCTGGTTTACCTGTCAACAATAAGTTCAAAGCCTGGATACGGTTGCTCAACTCATCTGGTGAAGCTACCATGGTTTGCGTAGCAATTGTCCCATCCACTGAAAAAATTTGCACGACATCATCAGGAAGAATACTGCTCAATTCCCCGTATAAGTTCTGCGCCTTATGTTCATTTTCAGCCACTAAAATGACAGGCACTTTAGTCTGCAGAACTAATTGCTTTAATAGCAGACTAAAAGCACCGGCATTAGCGCCAGTGATGAGTGAGTTTTTGACTTTTTTGCTTTGCGCAAAAAAATTATTTAAGTCTTGATCTTGTCCAATAATTTCTGTTAATTGCATTTTAATTATATTTATTCATCAAATATTGACTATCATGACCACTGATAAAGTCATCGATAATGTCGACACTAGTGGCAAAGGCATCATCCATGAGCTTTTGTTGTTCTTCATTAAATGGAGTTAAAACCCAAGAAACAACAGTTGCGTTTTGCGGATGACGAATACCGATTTTCAAACGATTAAACTTTTCGGTTCCTAAATCGCGAATAATACTCTTAATCCCATTATGACCACCAGATTTACCATTTGCCCGGATGCGAATCTTACCTATTGGCATATCCATATCATCTTGCACAACTAAGACATCTTCAGGCTTGACTTTAAAGAAATTAGCTACTTGACTAATTGAGCGACCAGAATCATTCATATAAGTTTGTGGTTCAAGAATGATTACATCTTCACCATTAATCTTTTGCTTAGTCCAGTGCCCTTCAAATTTATCCTTATCTAGTGTCAAACCTTTTTCATCAAGATAATGGTCAATGGTCATAAAGCCGGTATTGTGCTTAGTACGATCATATTTTTTACCTGGATTACCTAAACCTGCAATTATTTTCATCTTTTTAAACCCCTTATTAACAAAATAGTCCAATCCATAATAGCACAAGTTAGGGTAAATCATGGTATAATGCAATTGTTAAATAAATCACAACATATAAAAGGAGATTTTTTATTTATGGCAAGAGAAGAAAAACCTCGTAAAGTTATTTTAGTTGGTGACGGTGCTGTAGGTTCTACTTACGCATTTTCATTAGTTCAACAAGGTATCGCTGAAGAAGTTGGTATCGTTGATATCGTTAAGGAACGTACTGAAGGTGACGCTATCGACTTGGGCGATGCTACCCCTTGGACTTTCCCAAAGCACATCTACTCAACTGACTACTCAGACGCTAAAGACGCTGACATGGTTGTAATTACTGCCGGTGCTCCACAAAAGCCAGGTGAAAGTCGTCTTGACCTTGTTAACAAGAACTTGAAGATCTTATCATCAATCGTTGAACCAGTTGTTGAATCTGGTTTTGATGGTATCTTCTTAGTAATCGCTAACCCAGTTGACATCTTGACTCACGCAACTTGGAAGATGTCAGGCTTCCCTAAGGATCGGGTTATCGGTTCAGGTACTTCACTTGACTCTGGTCGTCTTCAAAAAGTTATCGGCCAAATGGAAGGCGTTGACCCACGTTCAGTTAATGCTTACATGCTTGGTGAACACGGTGATACTGAATTTCCAGTATGGAGCTACAACAATGTTGGTGGTGTGAAGGTTTCTGACTGGCTTAAGGCTCACAACATGCCTGAATCTAAGCTTGAAGACATGCACCAAGAAGTTAAGAACATGGCTTACGACATCATTAACAAGAAGGGTGCTACCTTCTACGGTATCGGTACTGCTGCTGCCTTCATTACTAAGGCAATTTTGAACGATGAACACCGTGTTCTTCCACTTTCAGTACCAATGGATGGTCAATATGGTTTACACGACCTTCATATCGGTACTCCTGCTGTTGTTGGTCGCAAGGGTCTTGAACAAATTATCGAAATGCCTTTGACTGACAAAGAACAAGAATTGATGACTGCTTCAGCTGATCAATTGAAGAAGGTTATGGACAAGGCCTTCAAGGAAACTGGCGTTAAGGTTCGTCAATAATCCTGAATTTTAATAAAAAAGCATCTTCTTTACAGAAGGTGCTTTTTTATTGGCTCAACTATTGCTAAAATAAAGAGAGTATTCATTACAGTTTAATTAAGATTTAATTTAGGCAATATTTATGCTATAATTATGACAATATTTTCGTATATGGAGGCAGGCCGATGCTGATCAAATCTTTAGTTCTTAAAAAAGATTACCTGACAACAGTGAATGAAAAAGCAACTTTGGAAGAAGCTTTGAAGATCCTTGAAGACTCAGGTTTTAGATGTGTGCCAATTCTTGATGATACTGGCACAATTTTCCGGGGAAACATTTATAAGATGCACATTTACCGTCATAAATCCCAAGGCGGTGATATGAGTCTTCCTGTAACTTACTTATTGAAGAATGCGACTAAGACCATTAAGGTTAACTCACCATTTTTCAAAGTCTTCTTCAACATTAAGGACTTACCTTACATTTCTGTCCTTGATGAAGATAATAAGTTCTACGGAATTTTAACTCACGCTAGCTTATTAAGAATGTTATCTGATGCTTGGAACATTAAGAATGGTTCCTACGTTTTAACGGTTTTATCTGATAACGGTCGTGGTAACTTAGTTAAAATGTCTAAGATTATTTCTAAATACACCAATATGGCTAGTGTCATGACTTTGGATGCCGCTGCTGGTGAACTAGGTGGTGACTTTGTTAGAAGAACTTTGTTCACCTTGCCTGCCGGTGTATCCGACACAACCATGAAAACAGTTGTGGATAAGTTGCAAAGAAAAGGCTACGTTGTAGCTGAAATTGAAGACTTACAAGCCGGAATTACAATCATGAGTGATGAAAATCCTGGTGTCTTCATTAACGATCCACAAGAATAACAAAAGTGGTCAGAAACACTAATTCTAGAATAGAATGTACAAAAAAGTCTGGGGAAAAATCATTTTTCCCCAGACTTTTTATTCTTCATAATATTCTCTTGGCAAGCGATCACTTAATAAACAAGCAACTTCGTAGTGAATGGTATCCACATAATCAGCTGCAGCTTTAATGTTATTTGGAGCAACAGGATCATCAGAAATTAACACTACTTTCGTGCCTACTGGCATCTTTTTAGGCATCTTCACCATAAATTGATCCATGCAGACCCGACCAACGATTGGGCAATATTCATCGCCCACTTTAACCTTGAAGCCTTGGAACTTTCTAATCCAGCCATCGGCGTAGCCAACTGGCACCGTCCCGATAATAGTATCTTCATCCGCTACAAAGGTCGAACCATAACCAACTCCATCGCCGAGATGAATTGTCTTTACATGGGTTAATTCACTGACAAAAGACAAGGCTGGCTTGAGTAGAATTCCTGATTTTAAATCAGGACTATTGGGATTAGAAGATGGATTCAAACCGTAAATACCGATCCCAAAACGAACAATGTCGCTGTGGATATCTTTATTAAAAATGCTTGCAGCGGTGTTATCCACATGAATCCACTTAGGTTTAACAGTTAATAAACTCTCCATGTGCTTGAACTTAGCTACTTGGTGCTTGAAGTAAGTATCATCACTACTGTCGGCAGAAGCAAAGTGCGCAAACATCCCTTCCACGAAGAAATGAGAATCGTTTTCTAAGAAGTGATTAGCAGCAATGAATTCCTCATCTTCATTGAAGCCAATCCGTCCCATGCCTGAATCAATCCCTAAGTGAATCTTTAATTGTAAGTTTTCTTTTTCTAAAAACTTTTCTGCTTCTTTAAGCCAGTCTAAATTAGGTACAGTCAAAGAAATGTCGTTGACTGCGGCTAATGGAGCATACTCAGGTGAAACTACCCCTAAGACCAAAATTGGTTTTACTACGTCAGCTTGCCTTAATTCTAAAGCTTCATCTAAAATAGCAACACAGAAGCCGTCAACTCCAACTTCTTCTGCGGCTTTAGCCACTGCTACTGCTCCATGGCCATAAGCATTAGCTTTGACCACAGCAAACAATTTTTGTCCTGGCAGCAAATGCTTTTTTTCATTACTAATATTTGCTTTAATTGCACCCAAATTAACCCGGACTACAGCTGGGCGGTGAATACCTGCAATCATTATTTATCCTCCAACACTACTAAGGTAATAATTTCGTGATTATCATGTGTGATGCTTGAAAATATCTTGCCATCATATACTTTGGCAGTTGTTACCGGATGACCAAATTCATCCCACAAGGTTTCCACATCTTGAAAAACAACATACTTTCCAAGACCGGTTCCCATTGCTTTAGAAAAGGATTCTTTTAGTGAAAAACGACCGCCTAAATACTCAACTTGCCGCTTCCCTTTCATCTTCTTATACTGGGCAAATTCATTAGGTGTCAAAACCTTTTTAGCAAAACTATCCCCGCGGTCTACAATCTTTTTGACCCGGTCAACTTCAACACTATCAATTCCAATTCCTTTGATCATCGATTCATCTCACACAAGAAAACATTATAGTACAAAAAAGGAGCTGCAAATTTACAACTCACTAATTAATGAAAAAAATTAATCTTTTTTATTCTTAATCACGAAATCATGACCATTTCCACGGCCGCGATGACCACGGTCATTTCTGCGGCCACCTTCACGGCGCTTGCCACCATGACGGTAGTTCTTCTTGCCATGGTCAAAATGACGCCGGTTACCACCACGACGATGCCGACGGCCATCGCCCTTGAATGGTAATGGCTTTTCGGGAGTAATCTTAACCTTAATGGCAGTTGAATCTTTAGCTAGATTCTTCAAAAAGGCAGACACTAAATCTAAGGCAGAGTAATTCTCCAACAATTCATTAGCGTCATCTTCGTATTTACTTAAGTCTCCCTTGAGCAAATCTTCAATTTGTTCACGCGCTTGCTTTAATTGACCACGTAAAGCCTGGTCATCTGTTGGTGGACGAAGCGGACTCATCTTTTTCTTAGTCAATTGTTCAATGGTCCGCATATAACCAATTTCATTTGGCGTAACGAAAGTAACTGAAATTCCGTTTTGTCCGGCACGACCGGTACGGCCAATGCGGTGGACATAAGAGTCAGGATCTTGCGGAATATCGTAGTTATAAACATGAGTTACGCCAGAAATATCAAGCCCACGCGCAGCCACATCTGTTGCAACTAAGATATCTAACTTACCAGCTCTAAACCGCTTCAAGACTGCCATCCGGCGTGCTTGTGACAAGTCACCATGAATACCGGCAGCATTATAACCGCGAGCTTGTAAACCATGAGTCAATTCATCAACCCGGCGCTTAGTCCGCCCAAAGACTAAGGCTAAATCTGGACCTTGAACGTCAATTAAACGGCACATAATGTCAAACTTCTCGGATTCTTTTGCTCGAACAAAGTATTGATCAATCAAGTCAGCAGTTAATTCCTTGGCCTTAATCCGCACGATTTCTGGATCATTCATGAACTTTTCACCAATGTGCAAAATTGGCTTGGGCATTGTTGCACTAAAGAGCAAGGTTTGCTTGCGGTTCTTAGCATAATTCAAAATACTTTCAATATCTTGAATAAAGCCCATATCAAGCATTTCGTCTGCTTCATCAAGGACAACGGTCTTCACTTCATCAAGATTAATGGTTTTACGTTTTAAGTGATCAAGTAAACGTCCTGGGGTACCAACCAAGATGGCAGGCACATGATGCTTCAATGATCGAATCTGGCGGCCAATATCAGCTCCGCCGTACACTACTTGCACATGGGCCTTTTCTTCTCTGCCCAAGCGGAACAACTCTTCTTGCGTTTGAATAGCCAATTCTCGCGTTGGTTCAATCACGACCGCTTGAATCGAGTTGTGCTGCTTTTCCAGTTGTTGTAATAAAGGTAAACCAAAAGCAGCAGTCTTACCTGTTCCAGTTTGAGCTTGACCAATTACATCTTTACCAGCTAAAGCAAGCGGGATTGTTTCAGCTTGAATTGGAGTTGCTTCTTCAAATCCTGATCTCTTGATTGCTTTCAGTAACGCTTCGTTTAATCCTAATTCCGTAAATTTCACTAAAATTTTTCTCCTATTATCTAAGTCGATCGACGACTTTTTCCAGATGCATCCCGTGTGAACCCTTTAAGACCACAATATCATCTGGCTTAATATCATTCTTCAAGTCATCAATCATGTGTTGCATATGATCTTGATCATAATAATGCAAATGTGCTTGATCATACTTGTCTTCTAAGGAATTGTACAAGTTCTTCATTTCACTACCAAACAAGTAAACTTCATTAATTACTTGTGGGGCTAAGGTATCGGCTAAGCCGCGGTGAAGTTCAGCTGACTTCTTGCCCAATTCCAGCATATCGCCAAGAACTGCAATTCGGCGACCACCATTTGGCATTTCAATTTGACCAAAACTAGTCAGAACTGCCCGTACAGCCGTTGGGTTAGAGTTATACACATCACTCATGATGTCTTCGCCCACATCACCTTTTTCCCATTCCATCCGGTTAGCAGTTGGGGTAAAGTTAGCCAAAGAAACAGCAATTTCTTCATCACTTTCACCAAAATGACGACCCACACTTAAAGCGGCCATGGCGTTAGAAACATTGTGTTTACCGATCATTGGAATGGCGAAAGTTTGCTCTGAATTATTAACCGTAAAAGTAGCATGATGTTTATAACTTCTAAAGGCAGTAGCATAAACCGTATCATTATCTTTAAAACCAAAAGTCGCCTTAGCTTGCTCAATCTTCTTAGCTCTTTCGGCAAGTAATGGTTCATCCCCGTTATAAATGAATTCTCCATCTTCGCGCAAGAAGTCGGTAATTTCCATCTTGGCATCAGCAATCTTATCGCGCGTGCCAAAGAATTCAATGTGAGCTTCACCGATCATCGTAATCACAGCAACGTCGGGATGAGTTAATTCACTTAAATGATGAAGTTGTCCTGGACGATCCATACCCATTTCTAAAACCAAGATTTCAGTATTAGGTTTCATTTCCAAAATGGTCATTGGCACTCCAATTTCGTTATTGAAATTAGCTTGCGTCTTATGAACATTGAATCGTTTAGATAAAACTGCCGCTACCATGTCCTTGGTTGTAGTCTTACCGTTAGAACCGGTAATGCCCACTACGGTTGGATTAACCTTGCGCAAGTAATAGTGCGCTAAAGTTTGCATTGCAGTTAAGGGATCCTCAACTTCTAAAACTGCGATATCATCTGGCTTATTAGGGTGGCCCTTTTGCCATAAAGTAGCTGAAGCACCATTATTTACTGCACTTGCAATAAAATCATGTCCGTCACGTTCACCAGCAAGTGGTACAAATAGCCCACCACTAGTGATCTTACGTGAATCAAAAGCTACCGATGTAATTTCAATCTTGTCATTGCCTTCACATGTAGTATCTAAAGCTTTAGCAATTTCAGCCAATTGCATTTTCATTTATTCTTTGCTCCCATAAACAAAATTTATCCAGCAACCATTATACGTTCTTTGTCTTCATCTGCCAATGGATCAATACAAAAAGAAGCAGCCCCAATGGGACTGCTTCCACTAGATTCGTTGGTATTACTTGTTCAAGCCGTACTTCTTGTTGAACTTTTCGATTCGACCATCTGCTTGAGCAAACTTTTGCTTGCCAGTGTAGAATGGGTGAGAATCTGAAGTAACTTCAACACGGATTAATGGGTAAGTGTTACCTTCGTAATCTACAGTTTCGTTTGACTTCATAGTTGAACCTGCCAAGAACTTAGCACCAGTTGCTGAGTCCATGAATACAACTTTTTGATAGTCTGGATGAATACCTTGTTTCATAATCTATTTCTCCTTTTGCCATGATCATCTTTCAGATCATAGATTAATCGATTAACGTTAATTAGAATACCATCTTCAAGGGAATTTTTCAAGTTGTTTTTAATCACTTACTCGACTATTCACCTTGGCCGCATAGGGATCGACCTCTTTTAAGCTAGATTTAATTCCCCAGTAGAAAAAAAGCAAGGAACAAATCGTAATTACCACGAAATCCCAAGGGTATTTGAGCCAATCTTGTCCGCCAAAGCCGCGGCTGCCGCAATAAGAAATAACTGTCATAAAGACCAGATAAATAATCAGCCACCAAGCATGCTGCAGTTGCTCTTTTAAATTGGAATTTTGATACTTAATTTCATAATAAAGATAAACAGGTAAGCCTAAAGCAATAACTAAAATCACTTGCACCGTCGTTGGCCACATCGACCAGTAAATTGCTAGACTGGTTAACACAAAAGACACTGGCGCTAAAACTTTCATATAGCCTGGACCAAAAGGCCGCTTAAGTTTAGGATTAGTTTTTCTTAAAGCAATAACGGTCACTGGGCCAGTCAAATAAGCAATTAAAGTCGCAGCTGCAATGACCGTTGCCAGTAAGTTCCAATTGCGGAAGACACTAACTAAGATGACTGCTAAGAAAAAGTCCACCACCATCGCAAAACGCGGAATCAAGTACTTTTGATTTAATCGACCAAGCCACTGCGGTAAGCGCTTAGTATGCGTCATCGCTGCTAAGGCCCGTGAAGCAGTCGCCACAAAAGCTACACCGGTTCCAAATGGAGAGACAAAGGCATCCAGATAAAGCAAAATTACTAACCAATTAATGCCTAAAATAATAGCAATATCTGCAAATGGTGAGTTAAAGTCAATTCCGCGCCAGCCTACTTTAGCCAGTTGACTTGGTTCAATGGCCCCGATGAAGGTTACTTGCAATAAAATATAAATTGCTGCGGTAATAAGCATCGAAATTAACACGCCACGAACAATATTCTTACGCGGATTCTTCAGTTCCCCACCCATGTTAATAATTGTTTGGAAAGCATCATAGGACATGATGATCCCGGAAATTGAAGTTGCTTCAAAAATTGATCGCGTACCGTAAGGCATGAATTCATGTAAGTTACTGCCAAAATTTTTAACATGAAAACCACTACAGATCAAAGTAATGATCGTTAAAGTTGGCAATAAAATTTTAAAAACGGAGATCAGGTTCGTAAAGTGCGTCATCAGTTTGACCGACCAATAATTGATCAGCGTGAAAATTAGCATAAAGATAAAGACGGTAAGTAAACCTTGATTAGTGATATTTCCGTCATGCATTAAATTCTTTGTCCAATTTGCCCACTTCCAGGGCCAAGAAGACATATATTGTACAGCTGCTACAGCTTCCATCGGCACTAAAGTAATTAACGAAATCCAATTTGCCCAAGCTGCAATAAAGCCGAGTAAGGGGCCATGACTATATTGCGCATAGCGGCTCATCCCACCACTTTCAGGGAACATGGTTCCTAGTTCAATATAATTAAGCGCAATGACAATAATAATTACCGCCCCAATGATCCATGAAATAATGGCTGCTGGACCAGCAATTTTAGCAGCTGAGCCGGAGCCAAATAACCAGCCTGAACCAATCAGCGAATTCAAGGCCAACATTACGGCAGAAAAAAGCCCAATCTGATGTAGTTTTTTCTGTTTCATCTTTTCTTCTCATTCCTTCAATAAACTTAACCTATTATAACAAAAGTAAAATAAGTGTTCAGAAGCTAAGAAAAAAGCTTGGAAATTTTTTCCAAGCTTCCACTTACTATTTATTCAATTGGATGCTTTTTCGTCAAAGCTGCGACCTCTTTTTTAGCTTTCTCTAAAGCCGTTGGGTCATCTGCATGATTCAAAACGTTGCTGATAATTTGAGCGATCTTGCGACAATCATTTTCATCAAAGCCGCGACTAGTAATGGCTGGCGTTCCCAACCGTAAGCCACTAGTAATAAACGGACTGCGCTTATCACCTGGAATTGATTCCTTATTCGTGGTAATGTTCACGGAATCAAGCAAGTTCTGCCCTTCTTTACCAGTAATGTCAGTTGCTGTTAAGTCAATGATCATTAAGTGATTATCGGTTCCGCCAGAAACGCCACGAATATTGTTATCTTCTTTGGTAAATTCATCAGCCATGGCTGCCGCATTCTTCACCACTTGGGCAATATAAGTTGTAAATTGTGGTTGTAAATCTTCATAGAAAGCTTGGGCCTTAGCGGCAATTACGTGTTCCAAAGGACCACCTTGTGTACCAGGGAAAACAGCAGAATTGATCTTCTTACCTAATTCTAAGTTGTTCGATAAAATCATCCCGCCTCGTGGACCTCTTAAAGTCTTATGAGTTGTAGTTGTCACCACATCCGGCATATGGCAAAGGTGTTGGGTGAGCCCCAGTTGCCACTAAACCGGCAATGTGCGCCATATCCACCATTAAATAAGCACCTACGTCATCAGCAATTGCTCTGAAGGCCTCCCAGTCAATCACTCGGCTGTAAGCAGAAGCCCCAGCAATGATTAATTGTGGCTTGATTTCTTCTGCAGTCTTGCGAATAGCGTCGTAATCTAATTCTTCAGTATCTGGGTTCAGATCATAGCTGTATGAACGGAAAACTTTCCCTGAAAAGTTAACTTTAGCTCCGTGAGTCAAGTGACCACCGGCATCCATACCCATGCCTAAAATTTTATCACCTGGTTTCAGTAGAGCATTATAAACGGCCATGTTAGCTTGTGAACCAGAGTGGGGTTGGACGTTAGCGTATTACAGTTAAACAATTTTTTAGCGTAATCGATCGCCAATTGTTCAACTTGATCAATATATTGACAACCACCGTAGTAACGCTTGCCAGGATAACCTTCCGCATATTTATTAGTTAAGATGGATCCTTGAGCTGCGCGGACAGCGTCAGACACGATATTTTCTGAAGCAATTAATTCAATGGTTTCTTCTTGTCTTTTTTCTTCATTGTCAATTGCTTGCCATAAGGCTGGTGATTTTTCTGCATATTTCATTAATAAAAGCCCCCTTACTCAAAAACGCTTGCATAATAAGTTAATTATACTACGCTTTACCAAAACACAGTGTAATAAGGAACATGATAAAACTACTATTATTTATAATTGACTTCATTTAGAAAAAGGTTATGTTGTCCTTAACTAAGCATAATAGAAGAAAAAAGTTCCTGAAAACTGATTTCAGGAACTTCTTTTTTAATTATTTTTTCGATTCAATATTAATGGTGAGAAGCACCAGTAGTGGTATCTGGCTTTTCTTCCTTCTTTTCTTCTTCAGCAGCTGCTGCCTTAGTTGAAGCACCAGTTGCTGCATCTGGATCAGAATTACGACGGTAAGTTGCACCAGTAGTTGCGTCTTCATCAACTACTAACTTTTGACCAGTTGTTTCGCAGAAGTACTTAACAAGTGGGTAAAGGTCTTGGACCCATTCATAAATCCCAATGTAATTGCCCTTGTCGTCTTCAACCCGCTTGTAGTAGTGAAGAACTAATTCCTTCAAGTTACCGGTTGGCACTGGCATGTAAACTTCATCGTGGCCGCCTTCTTTAGTGCGAAGAGTGTGCACAACCTTCTTAGCATTAGGAATAACATCACGGACATCTGGGTGAATGGCCTTCATTGTGTCCCCAACTTGGTCTGGAGTCCGCTTAGCTTTCATCTTAGCATTTGGATCCTTTGGACGGTTGTACCACAAGAATTGGTTATTATCATCAACAAAAGTCAATTCACCAATGGTATTTTGTAACATCCAGTTAAGTTGGTTAACGGTTAACAAACCTGAATCAAGCTTAACGTAGTCATCACCTTCTGCAGCGTTAACTTTCTTGGCTGCCTTATCAAGCCAATCTGGATCATTCTTGTCGATGCCATCAACAGTTGTACCAGCAACTGACTTACCAGCTGCATCGAAATCTTCTTTAATGTATTCGTCACGGTTCATTTCTTGTAACCATTTTGGTTCTGCCATAAGAATCTCTCCCTCGATTTGAATTAACTCAATGTCTCAACAGATATTATTATACTCTGAAAACGCTTTTACGGCAAGCAAAAATATATTATTTTTAATACTATTTATTATAAATCAATATATTTATTTATATAAAAAGAAGCAAAAACTTATCTTTGCTTCTTTTCTTTTAATTCATATTAGTTTCAATTGTCCGTTTATCAAGATGAACAATCTTATTGAACATTGCTTTTTCTTCAGGTGAAATTTTGTGCGCTACTTCAATCACCGCAATCTTGGGATTCTTGAGTAAGGTCTCATGAATGGCTAGTGACAAACTAGGATCAAGTGCACTAGTTGCTTCATCAGCTAATAAAATTGGCCGCCCAGATAAGAGAGCTCGGGCAATTTCCACTCGCTGAATTTGTCCACCTGACAGGCCATTTCCATCTTCACCAATATTGCGATCTAAACCTTGCTCGGCTACTAATTCTTCTAGCCCAGCTTCATGAATGACTTCCTTTAATTTTTCATCAGTCACTTGCCGGCCTAAAGTGATATTAAAGCGTAAGGTATCATCGAACATAAATGGTTTTTGATTAACATACGAATAGTAATTATGGGCAGCTTCCCAATTTCCAGTGACTTCATTCCCATTTAAAAGAATTTGTCCTGTTTTGGGCTTTTTCAATCCTAAAATGAGCTTAAGCAAAGTGGTCTTGCCCCAACCACTAGGTGCCATTAACAATACCTTTTCTCCAGGCTTAACAGTTAAACTGACATCTTCAAAGATCTTCTTGTGATCATGATGAGTAACATAAGTTAAACCCTTAATTTCCATTCCGCTAAATTCGCCAATCTTAGCCTTCTTATATTGAGCATGATAATTAAGCGCCTTAACTGTCTTTTGCCACATTGGGACTGTTGATTTAACTTGGTTAAACTCGTTAAACAAAGTCACAACTGGCGTAATAAAGTTCATTGCTAAATCAACCATCATGACTAAAGTCCCCACTTTAAGCTGACCCTGCATCATTAAAATTCCGCCAATTGTACATGGCACGATGAAGCAGAATAATTCTGCGGCAGAATAGATTAATTCAAGTGACCAGGCTTGTGTTAAGGACATATTCCGTAAGGCCGTTTCCATTCGTTGAGCTGCCCCTACGGCTCTAGTCACAATATTGGAACGAACATTATAAAGTTTAGCTGATTGAGCCCCATTTAAAGAATCCGAAACGTTTTGCGTATAAACTGCATTGGTATTAGCCCAAATATTAGACTTGCGCGTAATAATTGGACTGGTAATAATTTGAACAAATGCTGGAGCAATCATTGCCACGATAAAAACAATAGTCATTTGCCAAGAAGAATAAAAAGCAAAAGCTAATGAGCCAACAAAAGTCAGCCCCTGCAGAATCATATCTAGCTGGGCATTAACTCGATTAGTTTCAATCTGCTTCAAATCATTGGTCATCAGTGAAAGACCATTCTTGATATCACTTGCGCCTTGATCAACCAAATAAGTTAAATTTGCCTTTTTAAAAGTCACATTGACATCACGAATAATCCCCATTTTCACAGTTTCATAAATAAAATTACTCGTCATAAAACCTAGCTGTCCAACTGCAGTCAAGAGAGCTAGTCTAATCAAATGCCAATAATCATGTGATCCTGAAGAAGCGACATTTAACATGATCTGAATCATATAAGCCACAAATACAACATTGCAGGCTTTAATAGCCGCTAAGATTGCAAAAATGATAACTCGGCTTTTTTTGGCGTACTTTAAACTCATTCTCGTCCCCCATGGTATTTTTTCCCATTATACGCGTAAGATCCTGCATTTCTCAAACTTTAATTAAAAATTTGAAGAGAATTTTAACTTTTTCTAAATTTCAACGCTGGTGGTAAAATTAACTTAACCTTGATTTTTTAATCATGAAAGGAATAAATAATGAAAACTGGAACTAAAATCATTACTTTAGACAACAGTTACCATCTTTGGACTAACACCCAAGGTGAAGGTGACATTCATTTACTCGCTCTTCACGGTGGTCCTGGCGGTAACCATGAATACTGGGAAGACACAGCAGAACAACTTAAAAAGCAGGGGCTTAATGTCCAAGTTACGATGTACGACCAACTGGGTTCTCTTTATTCAGACCAACCTGACTACTCTGACCCTGAAGTTGCTAAGAAATATTTGACTTACGAATACTTTTTAGATGAAGTTGACGAAGTTCGTGAAAAACTCGGCCTTGATAATTTCTATCTCATCGGTCAATCTTGGGGTGGACTCTTAGTTCAAGAATATGCCGTTAAATATGGTCAACACTTAAAGGGTGCAATCATTTCATCAATGGTCGATGAAATCGATGAATACGTTGCTTCAGTTAATAGAAGAAGACAAGAAGTTCTGCCACAGACTGAGATCGACTTCATGCACGAATGTGAAAAGAACAACGATTATGACAACAAGCGTTACCAAGATGACGTGCAAATTTTGAACATCAACTTTGTCGACCGCAAGCAACCTTCTAAACTTTACCACTTGAAGGATATTGGTGGCAGCGCTGTTTACC
Organism: Lactobacillus xujianguonis; assembly: GCF_004009905.1. Lineage (GTDB taxonomy): Bacteria > Bacillota > Bacilli > Lactobacillales > Lactobacillaceae > Lactobacillus > Lactobacillus xujianguonis. The sequence goes on along the minus strand of NZ_ML136882.1, from coordinate 20,763 downwards.
ACGCCTTCCAAGGTGACAATGAATTTGTTATCACTGGTAAGTTAAAGGATTGGCACTTCAGAGATCAATTGAAGAATATCAAGGTTCCTACTTTGCTGACCTTCGGTGAAAATGAAACGATGCCGATTTCTACTGCTAAGATCATGCAAAAGGAAATTCCAAACTCACGCTTAGTAACTACACCAGATGGCGGTCACCACCACATGGTCGATAACCCAGCTGTGTACTACAAGCACTTAGCTGACTTCATTCGTGAAGTTGAAAATGGCACTTTTAAAGGTGAATATAATTATTATGAATAGTTTAAGATCACGCATCTTAAACTATTTTTTTGTTAGTAAAGTGTGCAATTTTGTTATAATATAGTTATCAATTTATGACAGATTTTTCTATTTAAGAAAGGTGATATAGATGCAAAAATCAATGATTAAGCGGCTTGCCGCTACTGGTGTTGTCTTATTAGGACTTGGTGGAACTGGTGCAGTAATTGCTCAAAGTCCTGCTATTACTGTTCAAGCAACTAGCATTAAAGTTTCTCAAAGTGCGGTAGTTAAGAAATTCACCAAGAAGTTCAAGGATGCTAAGATTGAATCAATTAGCTTAGAAAAAGAAAATGGCCGCTACGTTTACGAAATTGATGGCTTTACTAAAAGTAAAGAACATTCAATGAAAATTAACGCCAGCTCTGGGAAAGTAATTCGGACCGAAAGTGAAAAGTTAGACGATCACAAGAAGAGCTTAAACTTAAAGAAGACCATTTCTCGTTCAACCGCAACTAAAATTGCCCAAAAACGGGCTAAGGGTGCCAAAGCAACTGAATGGACTTTAGACCGTGAAGGCAATAAGAGTGTTTGGGACATTACCCTTAAGAAGGGTCACAAAGAATACGAAGTCCAAGTTAATGCTTTAACTAAAAAAGTAATTAAAGTTGAAGTTGACGACTAATTTTTTAAGAAAGACTGAGATATAGATATGAAAAAGACCAAGACGATTAAACTAGTTAGTACTGCTGCTTTAGCTGCAATGCTTTGCTTAGGAGCAACTGCTTGTTCTAATAAAGAAAGTAGCCATGAAACAACCACCCAATCCAGCAAACAATCAAGTGCTGAAAAGCGGACTGATAAAGTGGTTGGCGAAAACAAAACTAAGTTAAAGACGGTTGATATTAAGGTAAGTCAAACTGAAGCTTTAAACAAGTTTGAACAAAAATTTGGCAAAATCCAAATCAAGAGCATCGACTTAAAGCCATATGGCAACAGCTACGTTTACGAAATTGATGGCTTTAGTAAAGAGCAAGAGCATACTGCTGAAATTGACGCTCACACTGGCAAAATCACCCACTCTCATTCTGAGCACTTAGACTTAGACGATCGTCATGAAAAAGGCATCGACTTAAATGGTGTAATCAGCCGGCAAGAAGCAAGTAAAATTGCGGAAAAACATGCTCATGGTACTAGCAAGGAATGGAACCTAGAAGAAGACAACGGCAAAACTTACTGGGACGTCAAAGTTTCTGATGGGACTAAGTCACATGATGTTAAAATTGATGCACATTCTAAGCAAGTCGTTGAAACTGAACATGATGATGACGACGATTAAGTAAATTAGGTAAAAAAGCCTGGGAAAAATATTTTTCCCAGGTTTTTTGTTATAACTTTTTTACCAATAAAAAATCAGTCTGCGGATCACTGCCCACTTGGAAAGTGTGCTCACTCACTCGCTTAAAACCGTCTTTAGCATAAAATTTCTGTGCCACCAGATTATGTTCATATACGCCCAGCCACATATAATCGTAATGTTCTTCCCGGGCAATTTTTTCAGCTAGTTTAATCAATACTAATCCCAAGCCTTGATGTTGGAACCTCTGGCGCAAATAAATTCGTTCAACTTCTAAGGCATTTGGCTTTAAATCTTCGGTCTGTGCAGCCCCGATATTTAACTTCAAATACCCTGCCACTTCACCTTGCACCATTAAGAAAAAGAAACGACTATTAGGATTATTGATCTCCCGCAGCAATTTTGCAGTTTCATAATCTTCTTTCAAAAAACGGGCCATATCATCAGGAGCGGTATATTCATCAAAGGTTGTTTTAAAAGTCTCCCGACTAATCTTTTGTAATTCAGCTACATCTGCTGGTTTAACTTGTTTAATCGTATAATCCATTAGTATTCCCTCTTTCCACCATTTTTGACAAACAGCCAATTTTCACTCACATTATTTTCGACTTTTTGTAGCAACTCTTTTAACATTAGTTGCTCTTTTTCATTTAAACCACTTAATGCCATTTGGTTAGAGTAACGATTTTCATGTTCAATCACGTCTGCCAAAGTTTCGCCTTTGGCCGTTAAAAATAAGTGGCGAATTTTTTTATTCTCAAGATCACTCTCTTTTCGGATCAAACCATGCTTAATCAATTTTTGGATACTCCGGGCTGCCGTTGAGCGATCGACACTGAGCATTCTAGCTAAATGATCTGAAATAATGTCCGGATTTTCTGAAATACGTACTAGGTATAAATATTGCCCCCGATTAAGAGCCAAATCTTTAAACTCAATATTAGCAATCGAATCTAGTGCCCGAGCAATTGTGCCAATCTGGCGTAATACATCTTCCTTCATGATTCACCTCATAGACAAAATTATAGTGATTATTGTTGCAAACGCAACATAACTTTACAAATAATTTTTCTCGCTTATAATTAACCATTATTATTTTTTGGAGGAAGATTATGGAAGCAAATCCAATTTTAGGTTTAGATTTAATTAGTTTAATTGTCGTTATTATCGTTGCTCTTGAGCACATTGGTATTGGGCTATTTGAAATTTTCGGTCGCGACGACAGACAAGCAAAGGCTTTTGATATGCCACGCTCTTTCACTAGTCAAGCACCGGCTAAAACAGCTTTAGCCAACCAAGGAATTTACAATTTGATGCTGGGCATTTTAATTTTCGCGTGCATCTTTTTACTCTTTCCGCATCCTGTTGCCCTAGTAATTGTCTTACGTTTATTAATGATTTACATTATGATCGTGGCTATCTTTGGCGGAATTACTGCTACCAAAAAGATTTTACTAATTCAACTGGCACCTGCCTTGATAGCTCTAATTTTATTGTTCTTTTAACTAAAAAGCATAAAAATATCTTTTATCAGACTTTATCCATATAATTGACTGTAAAAATACAATAGAAAGATATAGATAAAGCAATGAAAAAGATAATTACGTACACTGGCGTTTTACTAGTAGGAATTGGGCTGGGCAGTAGCAGTAGTATTTACCTAATGCACAAAAATAAACCTGTTCAGCATTTTTCCTTCAGCAAGAAAAATAATTCTGAACCTGCTACGCCACTGGCTGCGACCAACACTCCTGCCCTTAAAATTAGTCAAACTAAGGCAATTACCTATTTTCACCGTCTTTATAGCCAAGCAAAATTAACTGCCATTAGTTTAAAAATCGAAAATAATAGTTACATTTACGAGATTTCTGGCTTTGATGAACAAAAGGATTGCAATATCCGCATTGATGCGACTAATGACAAAATTATTGGTCAATCGACTTTGCGCCTAGAATACCTCAATGATGATATTAATGAATTAAACTTAAAGAAACTTATTTCTCGGCAAACAGCTAGTCAATTAGCAGTTAAAGCCGCAAATGGTGGACAAGCGCAAGAATGGCAATTAGAATATGATACTAATTATGATGAACCAATTTGGACAGTCACGCTTGTTAAAGATAATGAAGTTCAAACGCTCCGCATTAATGCGGTCACAAAAGAAATTTTAGATAAATGAAAAATCCTGGAAAGCCAAGCTTTCCAGGATTTTTTTATTTTTTATCTAGGTTGACTATCAGCACGTGACTTGTAGTCCCCATTTTCCGTACCGATAATTAACTTTTCGCCTTCCTTAATGAAGTCAGGCACTTGCACAACTAAACCAGTTTCCATTGTAGCTGGCTTACCACCACCGGCTACTGTGGCACCTTTAATTTCTGGTTGAGTTTCCTTAACGGTCATCGCAACTGTTGATGGTAATTCAATCCCGATCAAGTCAGTGCCATCCGCAAATTCCAGCTGTACTTCAATATTAGGCATTAAGTAATACTTGTCATCGCCAATTTCATCGGCAGGAACTTCATATTGTTCATAAGTTTCCGAATCCATAAAGGTGTAAAGGTCACCTTCACTATAAAGATAGTGTGCACTCTTCTTAGTTAAATCAACTAAGTCCACCTTTTCAGTTGGACGCATTGTCTTGTGCACAACCGCGCCACTCTTAACATCACGCAAATCCATTTGCATAACGGTGTTACCCTTACCAGGCTTGTGGTGGTTAGCCTTTAGCACTTTAATTAACTTACCATCTTTGGTAAAGACCATACCCTTTTTTAATTTAATTGCTTCTACCATTCAGTTTTTTCTCCTTTACTAAATCTAGTATACCAAACTAGAACTTCTTCAGATAAATTTGATCAATCAAATGCCCATCGGTCTTGTGCAAAATCAAACTGGCCCGCGTCCTTGTTGGGGCAATGTACTCCCGCAAATTAACTAAGTTCACCATCTGCCAAGTTTCCTCTGCTAACTGCAATGCAGCATCCCGGGGACCATTAGCCAAATCATAATAAAAGTTTTCCGGCTTATTTTTGTTAATCTCCATAATTTTTTCAAAACGCTGCATGTACCATTTTTCAATCAAGTCTTCTGGTGCATCAATATAAATTGAAAAATCAAAGAAATCACTAGTTACTACTTGTCCGCTTTCCGGTAATTGCAGGGTATTAATTCCTTCAATAATTAAAATATCTGGCCGTTTTACATGTCCAAATTTATTAGGCACAATATCACTTAATTCTTGTGAATATAGCGGATAAACAATATCTTCTTTGCCACTTAAAACATCAACCAAAAAGTTACTAATTAATTGCATATCATAGCTTTCAGGGAAGCCTTTGCGCGACATCAAGTTTTTCCGTTTTAAAACATCATTCGGATAAAGAAAACCGTCAGTCGTCATCAGTTGCACCTTTAACTCTGGATAAGTCCGACTCAATAAAAGCTGCAACAAGCGCGCAGTGGTTGATTTACCCACTGCTACTGAACCAGAAATCCCAATAATAAAAGGGGCCACTTTATGCTTTTGCTGTAAAAAATTAATCTGGGCAGCTTGGACGGTTCTCTTAGCCTTATACATTAAGTGCAAATAATTAATCAAAGTGGTATAAATTTCATGGACATCATTTAAATCAATTACATCCCCCACTGATTTAACTTGGGCGAGTTCTTCTTTGGTAATGTCCGGCTTGTGATCAACTGGCCTAATTGCGGCCCATTCATCACGGGTAAAATTAAAGTAATTTTTCATCGATCTATCCTTTTCAAATTCACTCTGTATTCTCATTATATACTACAAGGAGAAAATTTATGACCAAGATAACCTTATTCGGTGATTCCCTTTTTAATGGCTTTCGTAAACGATGCAATACCACTTTAATTACTGACGGCCTGCAAGCACGCCTAGCTTCTTATGCACAAGTGGAAAACATTTCAAGAAGTGGAGCCACGACTGTTGAAGGACTTGATCTGCTTGACCAAGTCGACCCTAATTCTGACTTAGTAGTTATTGAATACGGCACCAACGATTCCTCTGCTTGGGGCATCAGCTCTGAGAGTTATCGCCAGAATTTATCCACCATGATCCACTTTTTTACCCCAGAAAAATGCATTATTGTTGGTCCTTGGCATCCCAAAGAAGCGAATAATTTCTTCGATTTTCAAACTATCAACAACAATATCCACATTGCCCAAAACTTAGCCCAAGAAAATCATTGTCCATTTGTAAATTTAAGCCAAATCACTAACGGTAAAAATAAGCAGGTACTTGACCAAATTTATCAAGAAGATAACCTCCACCTCACCGATTGCGGCAATCAATTACTACTAGATTTGCTTACTCCAGTAATTCTAACCAAATTAAAAAAGCTAGGCTTAGCCTAACTTCTTCGTCATCATTACATGCTCAACGCCGCCTTCATCAAAGACGTCACCCACAACTTGATAACCGAGTTGATCATAAAATGGCTTGGCTGATATTTGTGCATGACATGAAAGAGTCTCAACATTACGACTTATCAACAGCTTATGCACAGCTTGCAACATTTGACTGCCTAAATGCTGTCCACGAGTAGTCTTATTAACAGCTACCCGCCCAAGCATCCAGCCTAACTTTTGATCTTGAAAAATCCGGCAAGTTGACAGAGCATCAGTCTTTTCTTCATTTAATAAAAAGACCTGCCAAGCGTGTAAATCAATATCGTCTAATTCCGGTAAAGTTATCTTCTGTTCACTGACAAAGACCTCAGAACGCAGTCGTTCGACACAGAAAACTTCCCGGCCAGTCATTTCATCAACTGTTTTAATTAAAAATTGTCCAACTTTTTCCACATTATTTCCCCAAATAATTACTATTACGGCCAAACCATTTTTCATTTAGTCGTCTTAATTGACCATCCGCTTGCAAGTGACGCAAGGCTTGGTCAATTTTTTCTTTTAATTCATGATCACCTTTGCGCATCCCGACAGCAAATAAGTCAGCGGGAACCTTAGGATTCGTTAACACAACATAATCTTCTTGATGCGCCATATGCTTAATATAATAGTTGGCATAAACTTCATCAAGCAAAATTCCTTGTATCCGGTTGGCATTCAAATCTAAAAAAGCATTCGGAATTTGATCATACAAAATAGTCTGCTTGGCATGTAATACTTTCTGCTTTCCTTCATACCATTGCTCAGCCGTTGATCCAGTCTGCATTCCTAAAATTCTATTCTTCATTTGCTTAAAAGAATGAATCTGACTTTGTTTTTTAACTACTAATACCTGACCGTTGCGCAAGTAAGGAATACTGAAGGCAACTTTACGCTGGCGCTGTTTAGTAATACTATAACCATTCCAAATTAAATCAATTGTGCCATTGCGTAATTCGGTCGCATTCATTGACCAATCAATTGTTTGAAAATTGACTTTAATTCCATATTGCTTAAATACTTCACGAGCTAAATCAATGTCATAACCCGTTAACTGGCCATTCTTTTTGACAAAACCCATCGGCACAAAAGAATCATCTAGTCCGACAACAATTTCCTTCTTCTGCTCTACTCTTTGCCAAGTATTATTTTGAGTTCGATTTTGGCAAGCAGTAACAGTTAATACTACCAACAATAAGATGGCTAAAAGGCTTACTTTTTTCTTCATAATTAGCCCTCACTTAGTGGCTTAACCCGCAATACTTGATCGGCAACATTTTCTGCAAAAGTTAAATCATGGGTAATGATTAATTGCGTTAAGCCGGTTTTTTTCAAACCTAAAATCATTTTCTCTACTTCTTGGCGTAATTCTGGATCTAAGGCACTAGTCGGCTCATCGTAGCATAAAATTTTCGGTTTCATCGCCAAGGCTCGCGCAATTGCGACCCGTTGTTTTTGTCCCCCAGATAGTTGGTAAGGATATTGCGCTTCATGACCTGTCATTTGCAGTTGTTTTAATAAGTCTAAGGCCTGCTTTTTAGCTTCCCGGTCACTTTCTTTTAGCACTAATTGTGGCGCTAAAGTAATATTGGCTAAAACACTTAAATTAAGAAATAAATTGAAGTCCTGAAAAACAACTCCCACTTGTCCAGAAGTTGGCTCCTTACCATCAATTAAGATTTCACCAGAGCTTTTTGTTTCTAAGCCAGCAATAATGCGCAATAAAGTGGTTTTTCCAGCACCAGATGGGCCCACAATTGTCAAAATATCGCCATCATTTAAGGTAAAAGAAATGTTCTTTAAAATTTGTCTGCCATTAAAGGCTTTAGCTAACTTTTTAACTTCTAGCATTCTTCTCCACCTCTATCTGTAATAGCTATAGTGTTTTTCAATCTTCTTTTGCGCTAAGGCACAAAGACTAATCATTGCTAAATAAATCACACCGACTAATAAGAGCGGCACTAAGGTTACATCTCGCGCCATGGCAACATTACCAGCCCGCAATAAATCACCTAAGCCGATAACATACACTAATGATGAATCCTTAATCAAATTAATCACTTCGTTGAAGATTGATGGTAAAACGATTTTAACCACTTGTGGAATAATAATTTTACTCATCGTCTGCCAGCGGCTTAAACGCAAGACTAAGGCAGCTTCATATTGTCCTTCACTGATTGACTGTAAACCTCCACGGAAAATCTCCGCAAAATATGCCGCATAGTTTAAGACAAAAGCTAACAGCGCTGCTTGATAACGCGGAAAAACGATATGTAAAATGGGCAAGCCATAAAAAACAAAAATCAATTGCAATAGTAACGGCGTGCCCCGCATAATCCACACATAAAATTCGACCAACCATTTCAAAGGCTTAATTTTGCTCATTTCTCCTAAGGAAACTAACATCCCTAGCGGTAAGGCTAGAATTAATGTCCAAAAGAAAATGCGCACTGTCATCCATGTTCCAGCAAGTAATGCTGGCATAATTTGTCCTACGTATTCCATTAGTTCACCTGCTTTTTTTATCAAAAAGGCGCCCTGCTTGAGTTTTCACTCAAGAGGACGCCTCAACGTGGTTCCACCTCAATCTCATAGTAATCCTCACGAACTACTACCTCATGAGGTTTATTAACAAAAATAAAAGCCCTCCTAGACCAATTGGGCCTAAGAGGGCGAATATGAAGATCCGCGGTTCCACCTCATGTTCATAGTTAACTCACATTAACTATCTTACTAAGTTTGTTAATAAACCTTCAGCTATAACGGGCTCACCCCGGACCTCTCTACTAATTTCAAGGAGCCAACTCACAGACGTGTTTTCACTTAAGCGATTATCTTATTTCCACCAACAAAGACTCTCTATTAATTGCGCTTAGGCTACTTCTTCTGTTCTAAGTTGTTGATCACATTGATTTAATAATAGCTTGAGTTTAAATTTGTGTCAATCTTTTTACACTTACTTTTCGTCATAAGTTTTACCATCACTTGGTAAAAGTGGACTCTTTTCACCAGTGTAAACCAAATCTAGCTTATACATCGCTCTTGAAGTAATCGTGTAAACCAATTGCGTTTCATCCAGCTTGTGGTAAGTCTTCTTAGAAGCATCCCACATAATAACTGCATCAAATTCAAGTCCTTTAGCTAAATATGAAGGCACAACCAAGTCACCAGCAACTAAACGCTGATTAGCAGTAGCAATCAAATTAGTCTTTTGCCCCATCTTAGCTAATTCCTCATGAACAAACTTGGCACTAGCTAAATCTTTAGTAATAATCGCGGTAGTGAATTTCTGTTGATCATTATTTTGCAAAATTCCTTGCAAGGCTTTAATTGCCTCACTATCATTTTCCCGGCCCCAAATAGCAGGCTTAGGACCTTGACGGTTGAAAGCCTCGATCTTTTCTCCCTGCCGCAAAATCTGCTTGGTAAAATCAGTGATTTCCTTAGTTGAACGATAAGACTTGGTCAATTGCACCACGTCAGTCTTTTTCGGATCAAACAAACTCGAAATCTGCTTAAGCAAGCTGCGACTTTCGTCTTTAGTAAAAATTGCTTGGTTTAAGTCACCGAGCATCGTGAATTTGGCCCGTGGGAAATTATATTTTAAATAAGCGAGTTGGAATGGCGTATAATCCTGGATTTCATCAATAAAGACATAGCGCATTTCAAAGTTTGCCCGCCGACCGGTTAAAAGATCATACAAGTAAAGGTAAGCAGAAACATCATTCATATGGATATCGTGATTTCTAAAGCTATCTTTCACTTCTTCCACATGCTTAGCCCAAGTAGTTTCATCAATCTGCCACTTACTTAAATCAGTCATCTTAGGAACTGCGCGTAAGAAACTCAAATATTGTGCCCGCATATTAATAAAGTTATTGTGGCGAATCTTTTCAAAGACTGGTTGCAAGGCCTTGAAAACGATCTTGCGCCCTAGGAATTTCTCTTCTTCTGCTTCTGAAGCAAATTCCTGATCAGGACGATCATACAATTCATTCAATTGCTTTTTACTTAAACTTTCAATAGCTTGAGAAACCCAACTCTTTCGTACTTCTGGCGCAATCTTACGGTTAAGCATCTTGATTAATTCTTCACGAGTAGCATCAATTCGATTAGCCAACTTATAATTTTGATTGAAAGAATAATAAATTTCTTGGATTTTATCCTTAGCAAAATATGGTTTCTTCTTGTCCCGGAAATAAATATTTTTAAAAATTACTCCACGCTGATTTAAATGCTTGGCATAACGCGTCACCAAGTTGAAGAAATTGACCGAATCCTTAAATTGACTAGTAGCCGTATCTGCCGTTTGATCCTCGAATTGCTTAAATAAGTTTTCAACTTGCATCCCTGGCAGACGCCGAGAAACAAATTGCCAATAAGTCATTTGTACCATATTCTGTTCGCCCATTTCAGGCAGAACATTCTTGATATAGTCATTAAACAATTGGTTCGGACTGAACATGATCACATCGCTTGAAGTCAAATTACCACGATAACGATAAAGCAAGAAAGCAATTCGTTGTAAGATTGCACTCGTCTTACCAGAACCGGCAGCCCCTTGAACGAAGAGTAATTCCGCACTAGTATTACGGATAATCTTATTCTGCTCTTGCTGGATCGTCGTCACGATCGACTTCATTTGGGTACTGGATTTTTCAGATAAAACTTCTAGCAGCATTTGATCACCGATGGATTCGTTGGTATCAAACATGTTCACGATCTTACCATCTTTAATCATAAATTGCCGCTTCTTGGTCATGTCAACGGTAATTTTACCCTCAGGAGAATTGTAAGAAACCTCACCTAGTTTTCCATCATAATAAATCGAAGAAATTGGTGCCCGCCAATCGTAAATTAAGAAGTGATCATTTTCATCTGCAAAAGAGCCTAAACCAATATAAATGGTCTCCGGTTCTGCTTGATCATTTTCTTTAAAATCAACTCGGGCAAAATATGGACTCTTCTCTAAACGTTCAATCGTTGCTAATTGCTTCACTGAGTGTTGCCAGTCGTGTTCACGCTCACTTAATAATTGTTGTTGCTGGTGAATGGAAAGCGCGGTTTCCATAGAAGTTGAATAGCCATCATAGTCGAGCTTCACATCATCAAAGAAGTGAGAATTTAATTCTCGTGCTTCACCTTCAACGGTTTTAATTGATTTTTTTAAGTCTTTTTCTTTCGTCTTGATCAAATTCATAACATGATCAAGATGTTTTTGTTCTTCTTGTTTTTCTTCGGTCGCTTTTATCATCTAAGTCACCTATTTTCTAAAAAAGCTGCCTACTATTTTAGCACGAATTCGATAGCGGTTACAATTTAGGGACTTTGCGCTAACAAAAATTAAGCTAAAATTCATGCATTCTTTAGAGAAGATGCTTATAATTTTGAACGTGGAGTTGATAATTTAAATGAAACACTTTTTCCATTTTCTACAAAATATTATTTTTCTGGGAATTATTTTCTTTGGTATTTGGTTTTATCAAACCAGTCCCAATGTACGTATAGCTACAAATGATTCACTTCAAACTTTGCATCAACGACTGTCCCAAATTGTCACAACTGGGAATTTAGCCCCACCCAAGTTAAGTGATCCTGACCAAACTGACCAAGCTACAACTGGAAAAAAAGCAGTAACAGACAGATGGTCTAAGCCAGAGGCAACAATCTATGTTGATTTAAACAATAACCATCTTTTGCGTTCAGCTACTCTTGATGCAATTAGTCTATGGAATCGAACTGGAGCTTTTACTTTTAAACAAGTTAATAATGCAAAAGCTGCTCAAATTATAGTCAAAGCTGTCGATGAAAGTAATACAAGTGCTGCTGGTGAAACTTCAACTAGCTATAATCTAGCAACAGGTCACTTATTAAAAGCTACAGTTAATCTAAATCGTTTTTATTTACAAAACGTCTTCTATGGTTACAGCTATAATCGCGTTGTTAACACAGCAGAGCATGAACTAGGACATGCAATTGGTTTGAGCCATAACAATGGTGTCTCAGTTATGTATCCCAAAGGCTCATTTTATACAATTCAACCCATTGATATTGAAGCAGTTAAAAAACTTTACAATGAAGATTAAGCTATATAAAAATAAGGATTTTTTAGTTAAAATGAGAGTGATGTATTTTTGACAAGTAGGGAGTAATAATAAAGAAATGAAGAGAATTTACATTGTCCGCCATGGGCAAACTTATATTAATCGTTACAATAAAATGCAAGGCTGGTGCGACACCCCATTAACTGAAGCTGGAATCACAGGCGCAAAAGAAGCTGGTAAAGCTTTAAAAGACGTTCCTTTTGACATTGCTCTATCTAGTGACTTAAAGCGAGCTAGCGAAACTTGTGACATCATTATTAAGCACAATACCAACCATAATGAAATACAACATTTAGCTTCACCATTTTTCAGGGAACAATTCTATGGTTACTTTGAAGGTTTAGATTCAGAAATGGCCTGGCGAATGATTGGTGGAGCGCACGGCTATAATACCCGCCAAGAAATGTTTGCCCAAGAAAAAATCGATACAATTAAAGATTGGATTAAAGAAGCTGATCCGTATCATGATGCCGAAGATGCTAAGGAATATTGGGATCGTTTGAATAAAGGTTTTAACCTGATCAGCGAATTAGATGGAGCTGAAAATATTTTATTAGTAATACACGGCTTTACTATTCGTAGTATTTGGTCTCGTTTTGGAGATAACATTCCCCTTGTTCCTGGTCCCAAAAATGCTTCTATCACTATTATGACTATGAACAGTACGGGTGAAATGAAGGTTACTGCTTACAACAAGATGCATTTATAGAAAATCTCAACTATGATTAAAATAAATTTTGATTTTTTAAAAGATGATTCTTTATTAAAAGAGCAGTATGATAGCGCTGCTAGACTGGCTAAGCTCTATGAAATTGACGATTATCGGGATGTCGTGATCAATGCACGTTTGTTAATTGAAACAGTCGTTAAAGCAATTTTTAAATGGGAAAATTTGAATCGCTACTATCCTCTGCACAATGGTGACCATCGAAATTTGCGCAGTGATAGTAACTTCCTCAGAGAGAATCTGAATTATCCATTGAGCATCTTTAACTTGATTGACGAAGTGCGCCGCATGGGTAACGAAGCTGTACATGATATTCATTATCACTTCACTAAAGAGCAAGCTTGGCATGTTCTATGCGCAGTAAATGACATCCTTGTTTTCCTCATTAATTCTTATGAAGACAAACATTTACACTACTTGCGACCTGATATGATGATGGAAGCTTTGGAAAATAAAACTGGTCGCTTTAGACCAGTTAAAAATAAAGCTCAAACTGCCAATGAAGAAAATGTCATGCAGGCCAAACAACTACTTGCTAATAAAAAGAAAAAACGCGGCTTGGTTAGCCGCATCAAAAAAATATTTAAGTACTAAAAAATGGCTTCTTCAATGAAGCCATTTTTCTTTATGTAACTTTTGCCAAAATGTATTACAAAGAGGTGTTTTAAGACATGATGAAAAATTACTGAACGTTTAGATACTCACTATTTTATTAAACCTATCTTCTCCCTACAATTTTGGTTCCTAACTTTTCAATTAACTGACCCTGATCCTTTACCTGATGGAACATTGCATTTTTATATTGCACAGTCTTCTTCACTCTTTTATGATGATGGCCGCGATAGCGATAAATTACTTGATGATTAACCAAGCTATAGTTCTTGCCTGCCGGTAAAATCTGCGTAATTTTGACTTTTACCTTTAACTTCTTTTTGCCTTTGGCAAACACTTTATTCTGCTTTTTCAAGAGCTTAAAACTGTCATTATCCTTGCCCTTTTCAAAGCTATCATGATCAGCCTTTAAATAATTTGCCGCCAAAATTTTAGCAGCTTCAGCTTGATCAACCAAGCCGGGCCAGTGGGGGTTAACGATGTAGTCACCTTCCACATCTTGATAGACTGCATCCTTTTCATTTCCATTATAAGCTGGCGCATTGCCATAATCACTCACATTATCATCACTGCGACTAAATGAAGGATTGATAGCTGTAGCCAGGTTCTTGACCTTCTCAGAACGAATCTTGCGCCCAGCATAAGAAGTTTGAATAAATAATTCCATCCCCTTAGCCAAAGGATAATTCTTAAAAGTAGCTTGACCATTGTCATCTAGTTTTTTAGCTCGATGATCATTAATATAAACTATTCCCTTTGGCACACTACGAATCTGGAAAGTTCCCGTCTTAATCATCATGTTGACGGTGCGGTTCGACCAAATATTAGTGATGGAATCTGCCGTTAACTTACGACCTTGCACTTTCGTCTTAACTGCCAAATGATACCGCCCAGGGAAAACCAAACCTAGATCTTGATAAAAGTCATTATCAGCCCCATCCATCTTGCCTAAATTTTTACCATTAACCGTTAATTGTGAATGAAGGTGGTTACTCTTAACTTGAGGATGGTAGACTTCAACGCGCAATTGATATTTTGGAAAAAGTAAAAAGTAACGCCCTGACCGGATTAAGCCAATTTGCCCGTTACCATTATGCGCTTTTAAATCCCGTGCCAAACGCTTAGCGACGGTTTTATTTTCTTTAAAATAAGCTTGCAATGGCTCTAAAGTCTTACGATTTACCTCAATATCAGGATTACTTGGCACAATATAACTAGTAATATCAGCCTTAGGTTGTTGCAATTCTGCCACCATGCGGTTAATTTGGTGGTCACGTTGATAGTGGAGTTTGCCCCAAGTATAAAAAGCGCCCAGTGCAATTACTAGTAATAAGATAAATTCCCATTTATGATGCCTTTTTGGCATTTTCTTTTTGGCCATGATTTCACCCTATCCTTTTCTTTTCATTTAGCCTACCAATTCTAGCTAAAAAAGCAACTCTTAATTACCAAAATACCAGCTGATAACTGCGACTACTAACCCCACCATTAAAATGACCATCATTCGCAACAACCGGCCGCGCTTTTCACCTTTTAAATTAGCCATTTGCTGCTCAAATTCAGCTTTTTCTTGCTTAAGCTGAATCTGCGCGTTTTTTATTGTCTGATGTTGCTGGTCGATTAGCTTGGCGTTTTCGGTAATGATTTCGTCGACGTTCTTCATGTTTAACTTCAATTAAACTCTTCTTTTCTGTTAATGAAACACTCTTTTTGATCAATTCTGCTCCAGCAATTAGGCGTTTGCCTAATTGTAAAAAGGCGTGATGCTTTGTTTTACCAGCAAAAATAGTCACTTCTTTCAGTGAATCAATCGTTTCAAACAGTGCTTCATTCAATTGACCGTCTGAATCATAGCTAAGGCCACATCATCACGCAAAACTTCCGGTTTAAACCACGGTGAAATTGGCAAATATTGCAGGCGCTTGATTTCTTTCATCAGCTGCTGCAGCCGTTTTTGCACGTCAAAAACTTGCTGCTCAACTTGCTTGATAATCAGCTACTGGGATTTTTTCACCAGCTAACAAAAGAAAACGCTGCTGCTGCTTATCAATCATCAACCTAATTGGCGCCACTGAAGAGAATTCATCCCGACGCATTAAACGTCTGGTTTCATCATAAACTAACTGCTCCCGCAGCACTTGCCATTGATACAAGCGCCGAACAACAATTGGACCATTGTTAGTCTTTTCTAACTGAAACTTCTGCAAGCCATGCGGATAAAACGGGTACGGATATTGCTGGCCATTAATTTCTTGTAGTATTTTTTCTTTTTGCTTAGTTAAAGCTTGGTAATCTGTAACTAACTTTTGTTGCTGCTGCTTCAAAGCTCTTTGCTGTTTACCAATCTGTCGCTGTCGATACCACTGATAACCACTATCAATTCCCATCACGATCACTTCAGCTAGCACACCCAATATTTGGTAATGAATAGGAATCTGAATCAGCCACGCCAACAGTAAAAAGATCACCAGGGCACTTAAATATTCTGGCCAGAAAAAATGCCACCGATTTTGATAATGGACTGTTTGAAATTGCGCTAACAATTGCTCATAATCTTGCTGATTTTCTTGTGGCAGTTGCCAATCACTTTGCACTAATTCGGCAGTTAACTTCTTATTCTTGAAAAAATTACCCGTTTTCCTAACCGGCAAAGCATCCGGATCATAGCGCCGAGTAAAACTGCGTAACAAATGATAAAAATCAACAATTTTTCGGGCTACTCCGCGCTCAGTATATAAGTCACTGCGTCCTTCATTTAATAATTTTTCCTGCATCCCAGCATCAACTAAATTCCACTTCGCCAAAGTTTGCACCTTTAAGCGATAATCTAATTGATTCCAAGTTAGCCAATCTTTCTGAGTCAAGCGTAAAATTGGATCACAATTATAAAGCTCATCTAACAATAAATTACTTAGAGTTGCTAATTGTCTAGAGGCTGCTGAATAATCTGCTTGAGCATATAGATAAAAAATACTTTGCGTATTTTCTCCTACCAAGGTATCGTAAAGATCCAAACTGTTGTCTGTAGTTTCACTATTCGGAAGAATGCCATGTAAAAAATCAAACTTCGTACTTTTTTAACAAAATCAAATGATTTTATAGTAACTCTTTCTTTCATGCTTATCTTTCTTTTTCTTTGATTGTTTAATGATAAGCTTTTACAGGCTATTTTGCTCAATTTTGTATATTGAAAAAGTCCAGAACAAGAACGTTCTGGACGATTTTTATTCGCTTATTTTTATAGTAACAATCTTTGCAAACCACCAGCTAAAATGCCGCCGACAATTGGTCCTACCATTGGTACCCAAGCATAAGCCCAGTCAGCACCTGACTTATTAGGTACTGGCAAAATTGTGTAAGCCAACCGTGGTGACCAGTCACGAGCTGGGTTCAAAGCAAAGCCAGTTGTGCCACCGAGAGCTTGACCAACAACCATAATTAATAATCCAACAGCAATTGGTTTTAGCCCTTTATCAAAGTCGCCTAAGTTAAGTAAAGTAAATACAAAGATAAAGGTGGCAATCATTTCACTTAAGAAGTTAAAGACACCATTTCTAATTGCCGGTTCAGTCGCAAAAATTCCTACTTGATTACCTTCTTCAGGGGGAGTCGTTACTCTAAAGTGTGGGTAGTATTGCACAATCACAATCGCTGCTCCCACAAAAGCACCCAAGAATTGCCCAAGTAAATAAGGCAAGACTTCTTGCCAAGGGAAAAAGCCAAAGCAGGCAAAGCCTAAAGTTACAGCAGGGTTCAAGTGACCTTCTGAACCTAAGTGAGCAGCCACATATACCCCAAAGGTAACTGCCATACCCCAAGCTAAAGCCACAAACATCCAGTTAGAGCCTTTAGCGTAAGACTTTTTCAAATTAATTGCTGCACCGCAGCCTACTCCTAGGACAATCAACACCATGGTGCCGAAAAATTCACCAATAAAACCAGACATTGTAAACCTCTTTCTAGTTAATCCTTAATTGTTAATGGTTTCAGTTGCGCTTCAACTTCATCTAGGCCAACGCCAGCTTGTAGAAGAGAAGCAGCAGTATAGACTCCTTCAATTAAAGCCGTGTCATATAAGTGCACTTTTTTAGTGCTCATTTCCATCGCCATTTCAAGATTCATTTTGGCACTGCCTAGATCATAAAAAGCCAAAATTTCATTAGCGGCATTATCTTCAAAGGCTTTCATGATTTTTTCCATGCTAGTCCCAATTTCGCCATCATTAGTGCCACCAGCGGTGGTCATTGGCACATCCTTCGCCACTTGCTTTAATAATTTAGGCAAGCCTTCCGCAATCTCTGGGACATGAGAAACGATCGTTAGGCCGTAGCTCATAATAAGCCCTCCGTTTCCAGCATTGCTTCAAATAAGTAGCCACTTGATTGTGAACCTGGGTCAATATGACCTTTAGAACGTTCACCTAAGTACGATGCCCGACCTTTTTTAGCCACCATATCTTTAGTTGCTTCCACGGCTGCCGTAATTTTATCCTCAGTTAAAGTCCCATCCTTAACTTCTGGAACTAATTTATCCCAGACATCGACCATCGTCTTGTCACCTGGATTAGCGCCGCCACGCATTTCAATTCCTTTTAAGGCAGCGTCTAATAATTCACCTAGATCAGTGGTTGAACTACTCTTTTTGGCCATTTCCAAAAAAGCTGTCCCATAAAGTGGACCTGAAGCACCACCAACGGTTGAAATTAAAGCCATGGCGATATTCTTCAAACCATCAGTCACATTCTCAGGCTTGCTACTTAACTTTTCTTTAACGGCCGTCATCCCACGATCCATGTTAAAACCGTGGTCACCGTCACCAATTGGCGTGTCCAAGTCACTCAAATATTGCTTGTTTTCACCAATTTTATTACCAAATTTATCCATCCAAACTGTTAATGTATCAACTGTTAATGTCATCGCTTAAATCCTTTCTACCAACCAATGGTGGTTACTGGATAATTCAAATAGTCGAGCCACTTATCGTCTTGGATCTCAAACAAAGTTAAAGAAATTCCGGCCATATCAATTGAAGTCATGTAGTTGCCAACCTTCATAAAGGCAGGCGTAATCTTAAATTCGTCCAACTTATTCAAAACATCGTTGGCAAAAATATATTGCTCCATAAGTGGCGTAGCACCCATGCCGTTAACTAGGCAGGCGTACTTCTTATTGCCATCAAGATGCATTTCGTCATTTAATTTACCAACTAATTCTTCAACTAGTTCCTTAGAAGGTTTGATCTTTTCACGGCGATAACCTGGTTCTGAGTGAATACCTACACCATATTCAATTTCGTCTTCTTTTAAGACAAAGCCTGGCTTACCTACTTCTGGATTAGTGGCAGCTGATAAAGCAACCGCAATCGTTTTGATATTTGGCAAAACTTTTTTAGCTAAAGCATCGATTTCATCAAGGCTAGCTCCTTCTTGGGCAGCAGCACCTAAAATCTTATGCATAAAGATGGTGCCTGCTACTCCGCGACGACCTTGCGTGAAAGTACTATTTTCAACAGCAATATCATCGTCAACAACAATGTTCTTGACTTCAATATTGTCCATCGCAGCTAAATCCTTGGCCATGTCAAAGTTCATGACATCCCCAGAATAATTCTTCACTACTAAGAACACACCTTTTCCTTGATCAACTGCCTTAATTGCAGCGTAAATTTGGTCAGGAGTTGGGGAAGTGAAAACTTGACCACAAACAGCGGCGCTCAGCATCCCTTTACCAACATAACCAGCGTGAGTGGGCTCATGGCCTGAGCCACCACCACTAACAATGCCAACTTTACCTTTCATTGATTCCTTGTCAGCCCGAACGACGGCTTCAGTACCAGGAATTTTTTCAATAATTTGCGGATATGATCTAACCATCCCGTTAACCATTTCTGGCACGACATCATGCGGATTATTAATAATTTTCTTCATTGCGAAATCCTTCTCCCTAAGAAAATAAGTAAACCGGTTTCAACACTTTCATTCTAACATCTCACATTCAGATAAGCGAATTATCTGATAACTAAACAATTATTTTTACCAAAAGCTAATCTTCATGAAAATTCTGTGAAAGCAAGACAGAGTAGCACAATAGTCCAATTAAAATTTCTTTCAAATAATCCGGGCCATGATCTGGTATAATGGGTTTAAAGTTATTTTTGAAATGGGAAAGAGTAAATATATAAATGAAAGTTAGAAAAGCAGTTATTCCTGCAGCTGGTTTAGGTACACGTTTTTTGCCTGCAACTAAGGCTATGCCAAAGGAAATGTTACCAATCGTTGATAAACCAACTATTCAATTTATCGTTGAAGAAGCTAAGAAGTCTGGAATTGAAGACATCTTAATCGTAACGGGGAAGGCCAAGCGGTCAATTGAAGACCACTTCGACGCTAACCCAGAACTTGAACAAGACTTGAAGCAGACTGGTAAGACTAAGCTACTTAAGTTAACGCAAGATATCACTGACTTAGGAGTTAACCTTTACTACACTCGTCAACCACACCCAGCTGGTTTAGGGGATGCGATTTATCGAGCACGTAGCTTTGTAGCTAACGAACCATTTGTCGTTATGTTAGGTGACGACTTGATGAAGGACGAGATTCCGTTGACTAAGCAGTTAATCAACGATTACGATAAGACACATGCTTCAACGATCTCAGTAATGAAGGTTCCTCACAAGGAAGTTTCTAAGTACGGGGTCATTGATCCAGAAAGTCAAATCTCACCTAACCTTTATAACGTTAAGTCATTTGTAGAAAAGCCTGACATTGATAAGGCACCAAGTGATTTAGCAATTATTGGCCGCTATTTATTAACACCTGAAATTTTCGGGATTTTGGAAACCCAAAAACCAGGTCGTGGTGGTGAAGTTCAATTAACTGATGCCATTGATACTTTGAACAAGACTCAACGCGTCTTTGCCCACGTCTTCACTGGTGAGCGTCATGACGTTGGTAACAAGGAAGGTTACCTTGAAACTTCGATTGAATATGGTTTAACCCACCCTGAAACTAAGGATGCTTTACGTAAATACATTCTTAACTTGGCTGACCAATTGAAAAAAGAAGATAAGAAAAATTAATTATTAGACACAATAGAACCCGCCCTTGCATTAGTTGCAAGGACGGGTTTTGTGATGCATTTTTTCTACGTAAAGTCAAGCATCATCGTATGTTTTGCTTTATTATTTTGTATAATTTAACGACTTAATTAAAATTGTGTCGATTTATTTTTAAACGAAAGTATGACAAATAAGCCTGCAAATCTATAATTTTTGTAAGCTTAGTTTTATAAT
>NZ_ML136881.1 GCF_004009905.1 Lactobacillus xujianguonis | reverse complement strand
TTAGTAAATGAAGAAATTAAAGCTTTAGTGTCCTTTTCATCATCAATTTGCGGTATACTTTTCATTGCGTAAGATCTCCTTTAACTTTGGTTTGGACACTTAAAGTATAACGCAGGAAGATCTTGCGTTTTTATTTTTGCACTAAAAAAGCCAGAAGCCACGCTAAGTTAGCATGATTTCTAGCTTTCAACTTTCAGTAATTATAAACAAAGGACTGGATTTAATTGAGAAAATAAGAGAAAATAAGAGAAAATGAAATCGGAAGAATTATTGCATTTAATTGAAAATGATAATGAATCTGAAACAGTAGAGTACAAAACTGGATTAAAAGATGCTAAAACGATCGGACAATATATTTATGCTTTAGGGAATTCAGCTTTAGCAGCTAATGTCCCTCATGCATATTTGATTTGGGGTGTAGAAGATCTAACAAAAAAGATCGTAGGAACTAATTTTGATCCGTATCTTGAAAAAGCATTTGTAGAGAATAAAAAAGGTAAATCGAGTAAAAGTAACATTTCGTTAACTTTCTATCTCAATAAATATATTGATCCGAAATTAAATCTGATTTGGGATAAATGTCAAATTGATGATAAAGACTTGGTATGTCTGACAATAGATGTAAGTCATTTAAATCAGCCTTTGAAATTTATGGGGATTGATTATATTAGAGTAGGAACTTCAAATCAAAAGTTAAATATGTTCCCAGAAAAGGAGCAGAGAATTTGGGAAACTTTTGAATCATCCAAATTTGAGTTGGAATTCGCCAAAACAGGCTTAACTTATAACCAATTATCTGAATATCTGGATTTGGATTCTTATGTAAAAAATATAACTGAAAATCTAAATAATGATGCTGCAGTCAAAGACAGCTTGGTGCATAATAATATTGTTGCCCAAGTCGATAAAGATTTGTTCAATATTACTAATTTGGGCGCTTACACATTAGCGAAAGATTTGCATAAATTTCCTTTACTGCAAGATCGTTCAATTTTTATCACTAAATATCGTGGCAACATGAAATTAGCTAACGCAATCTATAATGAAGCGGAAAGTTCTGGGATCGTAGTTTCTTTTGATAAAATTATGAAAGACATTATGGATCATATTCCTTATCACGAGAATTATGATGCCGGTGTGAGAAAAGAAATCTATAAATTTCCAATAATTGCGGTTCGGGAATTATTGGCTAACGCCTTAGTGCATCAAGATTTCACTATTTCAGGGATGCGGCCAATGGTAGAAATCTTTGATAATCGTGTAGTAATTAGTAATCCGGGGATTCCATTGATTGAACCGTTACGTTTCTTAGATGTTCCACCAAGATCTAGAAATCCAGAATTGGCAAATTTGTTAAGTAAGTTTCATATTACTGAATCTCGTGGTACGGGAATTGATAAGGTAGTTTATGCTTTAGAGCAAGCTAAATTACCTGCCGTAGAAATCTTAAGTAAAGGTACTACTGCTACTCAGGTAACAATTCGTGAGAAAAAGGCCTTTAAAGATTTGTCAGTTACTGAAAAAAATGAGGCAATTTACTGGGACGCTAGCTTAAAATATGTTAATGATATGAAGATTAGCAATTCAACTCTGCGTGAAACATTTCAACTAACGGATAAAGAAGCGTCTTTA
This sequence comes from Lactobacillus xujianguonis, assembly GCF_004009905.1. Taxonomy (GTDB): domain Bacteria; phylum Bacillota; class Bacilli; order Lactobacillales; family Lactobacillaceae; genus Lactobacillus; species Lactobacillus xujianguonis. Next base: position 70,262 of record NZ_ML136881.1, on the reverse strand, counting down.
ATCTCTAAGGCACTTGCTTCAAGTATGGAAGCAAATCTAATTAGACCATACGATGCTAATGCTGGAAAAAAATTTATGGAATATATTTCATACTGGGGTGTAAGTGTGCAAGACGTTCATCATTCTTAAAAAAGTCAGTGATATAAGTAAGGATATAGCAATAAAGAATCTCAGAGGCAACGAACCCCTGAGGTTTTCTTGTCTACAAATAAAACTAACGGAGAAAAATATGTGGCTCATCATTATCGACTTACTTTATCTAGTGGCTTACTTTTGGCTAGTCAAGCGCCTATTTAAACTAACGCCAACGCAAATCGGATACTATCAACAAAAATACTTAACATTTTCTGTCTTGTATCTTGGTCAATGGTTCATTGTGGGCTTCTTGCTAATCGGACTAAATGTGTTGAAGTTTTTCCCGCAATTCAGACAAGAGTTTAGTTTCCCTCTTGGCATTTTGGGAATGCTGATGAGTATTCCTGTGAGAATCAAAGCTTGGCGGGTCGAAAAGAAAGTTGCCAAACGCAAAATTAAATCACCAAAAGATGTTGAAGCGGTACTTGAACCATTTTGTAAAATATATCCGCTATATCGCTATGAAGAATACGCAAATCCGCCCAAGACTTCGATAGAAGCCTTACATAACACTCTGCTTTTCATGGGAGCGCTGTTTTCTGGACCAGTTTTACTGAAATTACTGCCGTTTTCGATCGCAATTAATATCTTAGCTGTAGTAATTTTTATACTAGTAGTTTTCATTGTTTACCGCTTAGAGTATCTTCATATCTACAGCTGGCTAGTTGAAGAAAAAATCATCAAATCATCTGACTTAACGCCCAAGCAAAGATATGTCTGGTACTTTTTCCATGAGAGAAAGAGGGGCTTGTAATGGTAGCTATTATTTGTGATATCATACTAATTCTTTTGTTAATCTTTTTAGTTTTCCGCTTATTCAAATTTTCTAATGCTGACGTCGGCCCGCTTTCCAAGCCTTATTTAGCATTTGTTGCCTTGTGTATGTTGGGAGTGCTGCTCAGTTGGTATTTATTTGAGAAAACTTTGAAAGAATTCCGACCCAGCCAGGGAAAAAGTTCCATGTTTTATGCCGGTTTAGTCAGCCTATGTTTAAGCGTCCCTATCAAAATTAAAGCGATTATTTGTGAAAAAGAAGTCGCTCATGAAATCGAAAAGCCAAGCGAAGTTGAAGAAGTTTTTCGGCCGTTTTACCATTCCATTCGTTTGGATGGAAGTAATAGCGCTAAAAGTCCCCGTAAAACTTCAATCGAAGATGCTGCTAAAGATATGTATAAAATGGGAATGATCTTTACTTTATTTATCGCTGCCAAGCCATTTACATCTATCACTGGTTAGTTAGGCAAAAATATCTCAAATTAACTAATTTAACAAATGAGCAGCGCTACATCTATCCGTCTTGGCATAGACAAAAATAAGACTCCTGAAGTTCGGGAGCCTTATTTTTTACTCGGCACGACTTGGAATTGCAATCGTCGCCATAGAAATAATATGATCTTTGATTTTATCTAAAAATTCGTTTAAGTAATAACCTTCACTCAGATCTAATTTTTCATCCAGTGCGTACACCGTCAAAGTATAATTGTGCGTCTTGTCTGGTGGCATTGGACCAGTGTAGCCCACAGTTGGGCCGGTTCCTTCAGGCAGGAACTTACTAATATTACTGTTTTTACCTTGAATAAAGCTGATCTGCCCCGGATGTTGACTAATATCTGCTGGTACATCCTTGACTGGCAAATTCGCGGCCAGCCAGTGGATTCAAGTGAAACCACACACGGGCACGGAATCATAATCACGGAAGAAGACGGCTAAAGTCTTAGCCTCTTTTGGCGCATCTGTAACGAAAATAGGAAAAGAACGACTCGGTTTGCCTTCGATTCGTTGATTTTTTGGGGCAAACTTGCCATAACAATCAAATAAATAGCCGTTCATCGTTGACACTGCAATTTTCATAATCTATCACCTCAAGGTCATTATATAAAAGTTATGATCTAAAAGGTTGTAGCAACACTTTTGCATTCTTATGAAATAAGATTTTAATAAGGTGAATTAATGCCTCCTTAAATTACAAATTGAAATAACATTTCTAAGAGAGTAAGATTAATGTAAGAGCTTACATACAGTTGATGAAGGAAAAGATTATGTTAGGAATTTCAATATATTTTCAAGACTATGATCCCAATTATTTAAAAACAGCGGCTAAAGCCGGAGCCAAATATATCTTCACCTCATTACAAATTCCTGAGGAAGATTACTCTCATTTGGATGAGGTTTTGCCTGACTTTTTAGCTTTGTGTCATAAATTAGGTATGCAGCTAGTGCCAGATGTTTCTCCCGTTACTTTCAAGCGGCTCGGAGTGAAGCCTAATGATTACGGAAAATTAAAAGCGTTAGGCTTTACCGCTTTACGGCTAGACTATGGTGCAGATGATTTTGCCTTAATCAAGCAGTTACAAAAAGATTTCTTCTTGATGCTCAATGCCAGTGTGGTCAACGACGATTATCTCAGACAAGCAAGAGCAAGCGGGGTTGATTTTGACAAAATTGCACTGACTTACAATTTCTATCCTGAAACTAACACTGGCATGTCCTGGACTGCTTTTAAAGAACGTAATTTGTCCTTAAAGGCGCAAGGGTTACGCACACAGGCTTTTGTCTGTGGGGATGCACTGAAACGTTTTCCATTATATGAAGGCTTACCAACAGTGGAAGCAGATCGCGGGAAAAATCCTTATGTTGCTGCCGTGCAAATGATTCATGAGGCTCATGTTGATGATGTCTTTATCGGTGATAGTGAAGCTAGAAGTGAGACGCTAATTCGGATTGCGGACTACCAAAAAGATAAGTTGGTCCATCTACCTTGCCATTTAGAAGCAGGCTATGAAAATTTATATGGTCAAAAGATTAAGTTGCGGGCTGATCAACCAGAAAAGATTGTCCGATTATTACTGCCGCGCAAACCCGACGTGCCAATTTTTCATAATCTGACCCCAACTGCCGGTTCGATCGTGATGCAAAACCGATTAGCACGGCGTTATAGCGGTGAGGTTTATTTGGTCAAAGAAACTCTGCCAGTAGCGGCGCGGACTAATGTGATCGGCTTTATTGCACCCGAATACCAAGAATTATTACAGTACCTGGATGCAGATAATACGATTGTTTTTGACCGACTATAAAGGTAGGCGATAGGGATGCAAATTGATAATCAAGTACTTAAGCAGTATGCCACTTTATCGAAGTCTTCGCAGAAAATTGCAGATTACTATTTATGTCATCAAGCTGATTTTTTAGCTAACAATGCTGCTAAGTTAGGTAAATTAACTTCAACCAGCGGTGCAACTATTATTCGTTTTTGCAAACAGCTTGGTTTTAGTGGTCTCAAGGATTTTCAAATTGAACTGGCAATTGAAATGCCGAAAAAAGAGTCAGAAACGATCGACACGATTATCCAAGCAAATGATCAGACCCCGGTAGTGTTGAATAAGCTTTATACCAGTTTGAAAACCAATTTACAGGATTTAGCTGGAGAACTTGATCGTAAGCAAATTGCCCAAGTCGTTAAATTGATGAAGAGCAGTCACATGATTTATCTGGAAGGTATTGCCGCCTCATCACTTCCTGCTCAAGATCTGTTTTATAAATTAATCCGAATCGGTAAAGCAGTTTGCTTTGTCAGTGATATTCACGTGGCCTTAGAACAAGTGGCGGCGGCACAAAAAGATGATCTGGTTTTGATCTTTTCATATAGTGGTTTAACCAAAGAAATTTTGCTCATTGCCAAAGAAGCACAGCACCGTGGCGCCAAGGTGGTCGCCGTTACGCGTAATAAACATTCACCATTAACGGCTTTGGCAGATATTGTCTTAGCGCTGCCGATTAATGAGCAGTTACTGCGTTATGGTGCGGTGAATTCCTTATTTTCAGAAATGTTTATTTCAAGTTTATTATATCTGAGCTTAATTTCGCCAGATTTAGGTAAACTCCAAGCCAAAATGCGTAAAACTGAAAAAATAGTAAGTGATTTGAAAGAGGTTGAAGAAAATGGCAATTAAAGATTTAGAGACTGAAAAACGTAACCCCAATACCATGCATATCGATACCATGTCGACACTCGAGATGGTTAAAACAATTAATCGCGAAGACCAAAAAGTTGCCGAAGCAGTTGGCACGCAAGATGCAAAAATTGCCAAGGCGATTGATTTAGCTTCCGCTAATTATCGTCAAGGTGGTCGCTTAATTTACATTGGTGCTGGAACTAGTGGCCGGCTAGGGGTTTTAGATGCGGCCGAATTAGTGCCCACTTATGGCATTAAGCCTGAAAGAGCCATTGGTTTAATTGCCGGTGGTAAAGGCGCTATGTATGTAGCTGTTGAAGGGGCCGAAGATTCAGAAGAATTAGCCCAAAAAGATTTACGTGATTTAAATTTGAATAAAAAAGATATCGTTATTGGCTTAGCTGCGAGTGGCCGCACTCCTTATGTCATTGGGGGCTTGAACTATGCTAGCCATGTTGGTGCTGTTACCATTGCTGTTGCTTGTGTGAAAGACAGCAAGATTGGCCAAGTCGCACAAGTGCCAATTGAAGCGGTTGTTGGTCCTGAAGTTATCACGGGTTCGACCCGAATGAAGGCAGGCACCGCACAAAAGATGATTTTAAATATGATCTCCACCGGGGTCATGATCCGGCAAGGCAAGGTTTATCAAAATGTGATGATTGATGTATTGCCAACTAACCAGAAGCTGGTTGATCGGGCATGTCGAATCGTTAAGGCCGTCACGGGTGTGGCCAAGGAAAAAGCAGAGAAAATTTTGCACCAAGCTGATAAGAACGTGCCTTTGGCGATTGTGATGGCTAAAACGGGTTTGCCTGTAGCAGAAGCGAAAAAGTTATTAGCGGGCCATCACGACTCTGTTAGTGAGGTTTTGAAAGAAAAATAGTCCGTGAAATAAAATTTCATTATTCAGAATAATTACTTATTTTCTAAATAACATTGAACTATTGCTTCAATAGGAATAAGATAATAAATGTAAAGGCTTTCATTAATGAAAAAGTGTATTAGAGTGGGAGGTCAGAAAAATGGCTGACAAGTATAGCAAAATGGGGCAAGAGATTTTTGCCAATATTGGTGGCCCCGAAAATGTGCAATCAATGTATCACTGTATGACGCGGCTGAGAATTAATATTAGAGATAAAGCTAAGATTAATGAAGCAGGGCTGAAAAAGATTGACGGCGTCTTAGGAGTCGTTAACGGCGATAGCTTAGAAGTCGTAGTTGGGCCTGGCGTTAACACTAAAGTTGCGCAAGCAATGGTTGATAGTGTGGGCGTTAAGGAAAACGAAGAATTTCCAACTAAAGTTGCTACTAAAAGTTCTTACGCTGAAGAAAAATCAGCGGTGCAAGAAAAAGCGGCCCAAGTTCACGCTGAACACAAAGCAAAATTAAAGCAAACTTGGTGGCGGAGAGCCTTAGGTCACATTTCCGCTATCTTTATTCCATTGATTCCAGCCTTCATTGGTGCTGGTTTGATTTCCGGAGTTGCGGGCATCTTACGGAACATGATGGCGGCCAAGATGTTGCCAGTGAGCTGGACACTTGGAGTGACAGTGCTCGGAATTATTGCCAACGGTTTGTTTTCATTCTTGAACGTCTTCGTTGGGATGAATACTGCTAAAGAATTTGGCGCTACACCCGGTCTTGGTGGGATCCTCGGTGGGATCGTGCTCTTACCAGGTTTAGTTGCTCCAACTACAATTCCAAACATCTTCGACGGCAAGCCTTTAGCTGCCGGTCAAGGTGGGATTATCGGAGTTTTATTAGCTGTCTGGTTAATGTCCTATGTTGAAAAATTCTTCCATAAACATGTTTGGGAATCCGTTGATATTTTAGTCACCCCATTCCTAACCGTTTTGATTATGGGTTTGTTCACGATTTTCTTTGTCATGCCATTGGCTGGTTGGATTTCCAACTCTTTAGTTGGTGCGATCAACTGGGTCTTAGCTGTTGGTGGTCCATTTGCCGGATTTATTTTAGGTCTGTTCTTCTTACCAATGGTAATGCTGGGCTTGCACCAGATTTTAACGCCAATTCACTTAGCCATGATTCAAAAACTTGGCTTTACACCACTTTTGCCAATCTTAGCCATGGCTGGTGCTGGTCAAGTTGGTGCAGCTATTGCCCTTTGGGTAAGATGCCGCAAGAACAAGCAATTAACTAAATTAATTAAAGGTGCCTTACCTGTAGGTATCCTTGGGGTTGGTGAACCTTTGATTTATGGGGTTACCCTTCCATTGGGACGTCCATTTATTACTGCCTGTGTCGGTGGTGGTATCGGTGGTGCTGTGATTGGCTGCTTCAGTCATGTTGGTGCCATTGCCATTGGTGCTTCAGGCTGGGCCATGATTCCATTGATCGCTAACAATATGTGGTGGGCTTACTGCTTAGGCTTGCTTGCTGCTTATGCTGGTGGGTTCGTGGCTACATACTTCTTTGGTACCCCAAAGGATGCGATGTTAGCTAAGAACGAAGATGGCACTGACGTCATTGAAAGAAGAGCTGCTGAAAAGCAAGCTGATAATTTAAATATGCCTAACTAAACAACAATTTATTCTGAATTAACATCAATTAGAAATACGCGATCTGCAATTTGGAGGTCGCGTATTTTTTTGAAAACTTTTTCAAAAAAGTAAAATCTTTTGTTCCACGTTGGTCTAGTCACACTTTTCGTAAATACAAGATCATGTTACGCAAATCCATATAGAATACAAGATGTTGTGATTTATGCTATTATTAAGACATAGATTTTGAGGAGTGATGTGCGATGTTAAAACCAGAAGTAAACCATGAAATTGTAAGTAAATTAGAAACACCAACCACTTTCATAAAGCGCGATGGGGCAAAGTATCCTTTTGAATTGTTTAAATTAGAGATGGTTTTGCACGCACTCGCTCTTGATGAGGTCAAGTTGGCGGTACTTGAAAAAATCACTGCTAAATTAGCACCACAAGATGTAGTATCCGCCCAAGACGTAGCGATGGCTTTCCACGATAGTTTAAATGAATTGGGCTATTTAGAAGAAGCTAAAGCATATGTGGCCTACCGCAAGCAAGATGAGGCGGAATTTAAAAAGCAAACTGATACCAAAAACCGTTTGGAACGCTTAGTGCATAAAGATCCAACGATTGTTAACGAAAATGCCAACAAAGATAGTAATGTCTTCAGCACGCAGCGGGATTTGACGGCCGGAACAGTTGGCAAAACGGTGGGGTTAACCATGATGCCGGAGCACCTGGCAAAAGCTCATTTACGGGGTGATATTCACTGGCACGACTTGGATTACACACCATTGTCACCAATGTCTAATTGCTGCCTAATCGATTTTAAAGAAATGTTGACGCATGGCTTTAAGATCGGTAACGCCTTTATGGAAAGTCCAAACTCAATTGGGGTCGCAACTAGTCAAGTGGCCCAAATCATCACGAATGTTGCTTCCAGTCAATATGGTGGTTGTTCCTTTGACCGCGCTGATGAGGTCTTAGCCCCATTTGCCCAGAAGAATTATGACAAGCACCTAGCTGAGGCCAAAGAATTAGTTGATGATGAAGAAATTGCGGAGTCTTTTGCCAAAAAACGGACGAAAAAGGACATCTACGATGCCATGCAAAGCTTGGAATATGAAATTAACACCATGTTTTCAAGCCAAGGACAAACACCATTTACTTCCGTTGGCTTTGGCTTAGGAACTTCTTGGATTGAAAAAGAAATCCAAAAAGATATTTTACGGATTCGGATCAAAGGTTTAGGAAAAGAACACCGGACTGCGATTTTCCCTAAGCTGTTGTTTACCATTAAGCGCGGGTTAAACTTGCACCCAGGCGATCCTAATTACGATGTGAAGCAATTGGCCATTGAATGTTCAACCAAGCGTATGTATCCCGATGTCTTAATGTATGACAAGATTAAGGAAATCACTGGTTCCTTCAAGTGTCCGATGGGTTGTCGTTCATTTTTACAAGGTTGGAAGGATGAACATGGTCAGGAAGTCAACTCTGGTCGGATGAATCTGGGTGTTGTAACTGTCAACTTGCCAAGAATTGCGATGGAAAGTCATGGCGACATGAACTTATTCTGGAAGATTTTTGACACGAGAATGAAAACTGCGCATGACGCCTTGAAGTTCAAAGCACACCGCGTGACCGAAGCTACCCCGCTTAATGCCCCGATTTTGTATCAAAATGGCGTTTTCGGGATTCGTTTACCTGAAGATGGCAATGTTAATGATCTCTTCAAGAACGGCCGAGCAACCGTGTCCCTGGGCTACATTGGCTTATATGAAGTTGGCACCGTCTTCTATGGTCCTGATTGGGAACACAATGAAGAAGCGCATGCTTTCACCATTGAAATCGTTAAAAAGATGCACGACATGTGTGCTAAGTGGGAAAAGGAAGATCCTAACCACTACCACTACAGCTTATACTCAACCCCAAGTGAAAGTTTAACTGATCGTTTCTGTCGTTTGGATACAGCCAAATTTGGCAAGGTGAAGGACATTACGGATAAGGAATACTACACCAACTCCTTCCACTACGATGTCCGTAAGCACCCAACGCCTTTTGAAAAGTTGACCTTTGAAAAAGAATATCCTAAGTATGCAGCGGGCGGCTTTATTCACTACTGCGAATACCCGAACTTGAAACAAAATCCAGCAGCTCTTGAAGCCGTCTGGGATTGGGCTTATGACCAAGTTGGCTACTTAGGTACTAACACGCCAATTGATAAATGCTACGAGTGTGGTTTTGCTGGAGAATTTAAAGCAACTGCTAAAGGTTTTGAATGTCCGCAATGTGGTAACCATGATCCGAAGACTTGTGATTGTGTCAAGCGGACTTGTGGTTACTTGGGCAATCCATTACGCCGGCCAATGGTTCACGGGCGCCATGAAGAAATCGTCCACCGAGTAAAACACATGGGCAGCGGCTTAGAGAGTAGTTTAGCAAATACTGAAATCAGAAAGAATGATGAGTATTAATGCCAGAAAAAGATAAAAATACACAAGAAGGCCCTGATGTGCGCGGAAGTATGATCAAAGTTAACATTGATGGCGACACGATGTTTGTTGATTCCAATCAATATAAGATGCAGGTTGATCATGCCAAGAAGTTATTACGCCAAAAGCGCTTGCCGAAGAATCCCAAGCCGCAGGAATGGAAGGCTGAAGATTATAGCTTAAATAAAATTGCAGACTATAAACCTTTTAACTTCGTTGATGGGGAAGGGGTTAGATGCAGTCTGTATGTGTCGGGATGCTTGTTTGATTGTCCTGGTTGCTACAATTTAGCAGCGCAGAATTTTAATTATGGTTTTGATTACACGCAAGAACTAGAAGATCGGATTATGAATGATCTGGCGCAACCTTATGTGCAAGGTTTAACCTTTCTGGGCGGAGAACCATTCTTGAATACCAATGTCTGTTTACGGGTGATTAACCGGATTCGTAAGGAATTTGGCCACACCAAGGATATTTGGTCCTGGTCCGGTTATACTTGGGATGAGTTGCAACAAGAAACTCCAGATAAGAAAGAAATGCTGTCTAAGATTGATATTTTAGTGGATGGTCGTTTCTTGGAAAGCCAGAAAGATCTGACTTTGCAGTTCCGCGGGTCGAGTAATCAAAGAATTATTGATGTACCGAAGTCACTTAAGGCTGGTAAAGTTGTGATTTGGGATAAATTACTGAAGTAGTGAGTGGGAAGAAACTTCTCGAGTCAATGCCGAGATAGTGTAGAACTGACGTAGAATACAAAGTATTCAAGTCATGTTCGTAACTATAGTCGGCTTTGACTGTTTCTGACCACGATAATTCTAGAATGGAGAATGTAAAAATCCTGGGAAAAATGTTTTCCCAGGATTTTTTTACACTTCTCTAAAAAATTGATACAGGTATTCACGATAGGCAAAAGCCATAATCACGTTGCGCAGCATCTGCTTTTGCTTAGTGTGATCGTGACCGACTTTTTGTAATTGCTCTTGTTGATCGAAGACGTAGAGCAGGACATTTTTTAATTCTTTGGCAAAATAGTCATAAGCAACCTCGATCGGGTAAGTGTCTTTTTGAATAGCCAGTGCCTTGCGTAAGTCCTCTTGATCCATGACGTTTTTGGCAATGGCGATAAAGAACAAGGTGGCAATTTGCTCGCGCTGATAGAGCCGACTTTGCGGCGGGGTGATCAACTTATGCTTGACATAGTTGCTAACCATGGAATTAGTCAGTTTAAGATTGCCCAAAGGCGCCAAATGTTGATTGAGATAGTCGACGACTTGTTTTAGATAAAGTCCCATCTCAGGGATGTCGCTGTAAGTTGGTAATTGAAAATCTTTAATTGCTACTTCTTTTTTCACTACTTTGCACCTCACAATAGTAGTTTTATTATTAGTCATTTTTTGAGTGCTGTCAATCGATATCTTTGAATAAGTTTTTGAAAAACCGTTGACATAATTTTAAAAACTCGATAAGATACAGACACATAAGTGAGGTAATGCAAAATGACAATGAAGATTATTACAGATTCTGGTGCTGATGCTTTTGTTAGTGCAATGGACGGTGTCGCACACACTAGTGTACCGTTAACGATTAGAGCAGGGGCTCTTTCTTGGCTTGATAATGGTGAAATTGATTTGCCGAAGTTTGTTGATGCTTTGAAAAAGACTAAGGAACGGAGCTCTACAGCTTGCCCAAGTGTCCAAGATTGGATGGATGCCTTTGTGGGTGGGGATGAAATTTTTGTCTTGACGATTACTAGTGCTTTGTCAGGAACTTATAACTCAGCAGTGCAAGCCGCCAAAATTTATCAAGAAAGTCATCCGCAAGTGAAGATTCATGTTTTCGATACGCGGTCGGCTGGTCCACAAATTCGCCTGTTAGCTGAAGAAATTGCGCAATTGATTAACAAAGGCTTCAAGTTTGAGCAAATTGTTGAAACAATGAAGTACAAGATGCGGCAGACGGATCTGTTGTTTATTTTGGAAAATCTGGATAACCTGGCAAATAACGGCCGAATTAATCCTGCAATGGCGAAGATTGCTCATGCCTTGAAGCTGAATATTTATGGAACAGCTAGCGATGAAGGTAAGCTGGAAATGCTGGGCAAGACACGTGGTAGTAAGAAGATTTTTGCCAAGATGGTGAAGTTGATGGAAGAGTCCGGCTATGAGGGCGGCAAGGTTCTGATCGATTACGTCGGGACGCCAGACAAGGCAGAAAAGATGCAGAATGCGATTTTAGCCGCATATCCTGATGCTGAAATTTCAATTACTGAGTGTGGCGGTTTGTGTAGTTACTACGCCGAAGCTGGTGGCTTGTTAATTGGATACGAAAAGAAGTAAAGCTTGGGATTGTACTCCCAAATAATCTGATTTTTGTTAAAAGTTGGGAGTATAATCCCAATTCGTGCTATATTAATTTTCTCAAGCGACATCAGAATAAAGAAATAATTAAGGTTGTTTCTGGGATCAAAGGTGTTGGTAAGACAACGCTTTTCTTACTTTTTAGAGAATATCTAAAAGACAATGGCGTCTCATCTGACCAAATTATCACCATCAATTTCCAGCAGACCGAAAAACTATTGAACTTTATTTGGCGGGAATCTTGCAGAGCTTGTTAATGTATGAAGCCAAGCCTTACGATATTCATGGACGCGAGATTTTGCGCGCAAACAGCAAGTATTATGTTGTCGATCCAGGGTTACGACAGTTGCTGTTGCCAGATTATCAAGAAGACTACGGACACATAATTGAGAATGTCGTCTTCTTGGAATTAAAGCGACGCTATCCGAATGTTTATGTTGGTCAAACTTCAAAATTAGAAGTTGATTTTGTGGCCTTGAATAATAAGAATGAAGCGCGATATTTCCAAGTTGCCTTAACAACATTGGATGAGCATGTATTATCAAGAGAACTGCGTCCGCTGAATAAAATTAATGATTCTTATCCTAAATTTTTACTTACAATGGACACTTTGAATAAGGATGCCAATTATTATGGAATTCAAAAGAAGAACATTTTGGATTGGTTGTTAGAAGAAAAATATAAGGAAGAGATCGAGTCAGAATTTTGGCTCGTTTTTTTCTTTCCAATAAAAAACATGTAAAAATAATTTACGCTAAAAAAATTTTGTAAGACATGAGAAAATAAGCGTTACTTCAATCCTAAGAAGTAGCACTTTTTCAAATCATCTAATCTTCAGTCCAGCCAAATTTGCCAAACTTATCACACATTTCTTGTTCAGCCAGCCAGCCTTGGTTTTCAAAATCTTGAAAACTAGCTTCAATCATTTTGTGATCGTGTTCTGTTGCATTGGTATTATTTGTTCTTTGCATTGTGACCACCTCATACATCTTTTTTAAATAAAAAACTCTTGGTTTTACTCCACCAGATATGTAAGCAGTAAGCAGAAATAAAGGAAAGAATCCAAGTTAAAAGCCAAGTTTCAAATAAAGTTAAAACTGGATGATAAGTGGCATGATATTGCATGTTAAGGCCGCGCCAGACTAGTTGATTCCAAAAGACATTAGACAAATATGCTCGGTAAGCATAAGTGGCTAAGAAATGGAAAACTTTCAAACTGGTTTGGGAGTTCTTTTTAACTTGATGTAAGCAAATGGCGGAAACAAGTGCAATCACAGCTAAACAATACAAAGTCATCGAAGGCTTGTAATATGGTGTATTGTTAAAGTTAACAGGATGACCGAATTGTTGCAGTTCGTAGTTTGTCCATATAAAGCAAGCCACAAAAGCAATGCCAATCAACCACCATAATTTGCTGACAATTTTATTGTAGTATCCCCGCAATTGCCAAGCTAAGACCCCATAAACACCGTAAATGAAGAAGGAGATAAAGACTCGGTCAAGTAAATACCAGTCATGTTCATGGATACCATGGAAAACATAATAGTCATAGAACCCAAGCCAAGTAAAGTAGAACACGAAGGTAATGACGGCTACCCAAATTCCACGTGTCAGGTTATTACCAACAAAGCGGCTAATGGCCCAGAAAATAGGCATCAAGATGATAAACTGGAGCATCATGGTGTTATACCACAGGTGCGGTGCCGCATTACCATTGATAAAATGCCAACAGAAAGAGCCAAAGTTGTGATATTGATTGACTTGTTGCAGCCAAGGCATACCAAGCAAGTAAATTAGCGTCCACCAGATTGTTGGCACGAACAAATTCGACCAATTAGCACGCATATGCTTTCGATAAGAAAAACTTCCTTGTTCGTCATTGGTGCGAATCGTAGTATACAAAATCCCAAAAATGAAGGCTGGGGCTGTATATTTGACCAGATTATAGAAGACGCCAAAGATATCTTGCACATTTGTCGGTTGCTGGACTCCCATGATCAGTGACATGATGGGCTGCGACATTACCGCGGTACAAGCAAAAACCTTTAAATAGTCTCCAATATCAGCAGTTTGATAGCTTTTAAATTGATATTGTTTCATTGAAACTCAACTCTTTTCTTTTGAATGGTGAGATCCAAAAAGAGTTCAATTTTAATTTAGCTGAATTACGACGAAAACGCAAACATAATTTTCAGCCTTGCACCTTTTCCCGCTCTTCAACAAAGACCTTGGCAATTTCATTACTAAATAAGCGCTGTTCATCGCTCAAGATTTTTTGTGGCGAGTTTAAATAAATCGTCCGCTGAGGCGTTGTCGGCAACAGGTGAGCTGTAACAATATCTTGTGCTTCAAAACTGTGCCAGCTGATTGCAGGAACAAAGCCCATGCCCAGTCCGCTAGTAATTAATTGTCTAACGGTTGCTGGCTCATCAGATTGGTACTGATAATTCAGTTTGGTGTTTTCTTTCAATAAAAACTGATCAATCGTCTGCTGCAATTCTGTATCTTGATCTAAACCAATGAACGGATAATTCTTCAGACTTTTGATTTCGATGAAATCTTGATTAGGCAGAATCCCTTTTTTAGCAGCAATCATAATTTCCTCAGTAATTAAGGGAATACTAGTAAAGTTAGGGATCGGCTTTGTGGAAATAATGAAATCAAATTGTTCTAAGTCCTTGGCAAAAGCATTCTTTTGATGAATGTTCAAACTCACATGGGGCAGCACTTCCTGCATGCGAGTAATGATTTTGGCAATCAAAGGCGAAGCCACCGTAAACAATACATTTAACGGCTTTTGATTAATATTTTTCGATCCTTGGACGGCCTTGATGCCGCGATCGAGCAGGTTAAGACTGTCAGAAACATAAGAATAAAAGAGCTTGCCTTGTTGATTCAACTTGATCGTGCGACCTTCACGGTCAAATAATTGCACCCCAATTTCATCTTCGAGCTGCTTAATCATCTTACTAACCGCGGATTGGCTGACATAGGCTTCTTTAGCAGCCTCAGTAATTGAACCCAGCCCGGCGACCGCGATAAAATATTTGAGGTTAGTCAGATTCATTTAGGTCCTTCTTTCATAACCACATGGTTAAGTATCTTTCTTTTTATCTATTATAAAAAATCATAAGAAGGATTTAAACTAGTTAGTGTGAGATCCAAAGAGGTGATTCAATGCGCAGTTTATGGTTAATGCCTGGTCAAGGTGGGCAAAAAGCGAGGATGCTGGCTGAAGTGGATCCAGAATTAAAAGCCCAAGTTGAAACTTGGACTGGAGTTAAGTTGCTTGATACGGAAGAAGGCTATCAAGATTCGCAACAAATTCAGTTAAGCATCTTGCTTTTACAAGTTGAACAAATTGATCAATTGCAACAGCTAGGTTGGCAGCCTGATCTAGTGGCTGGTCATTCGTTGGGCGTTTTTGGCGCCGCTTATGCGGCTAAAGTCATTGGCAAGGAAGATGTGTTTAAACTGGTGGCGTTAAGGGCAAAGCTGATGCAAGACTCTTGTCCTGCAGGTTATGGCATGGGAGTCATCGTGGGACTCAGTCGACCAGCAGTTAAAAAGTTGGTTGAGCAAGTTCACGCAGATGACAATCCAGTTTATCTTTCAAACCAAAATGCCGAAATGCAAAACACGATTTCTGGCAAGATTACGGCAATTCAGTCCGTCCTTGAGCTAGCTAAAGAAAATGGAGCAGCGAAAGCTAAACTCTTAAAGGTACCCAATCCTTCACACTCGCCCCTCATGGCGGCAGCTGCTAAGAAGTTGCAAGAGTTTTTACAGACTTTAACTTTGCAGGCACCTGAGTGTATTTACTTGACCAATTTTAATGGTCACGCCACCCGCAAGCTGCAAGATGTGGCTTATGATCTAGGCAACAACTTGATTCATCCAGTTTATTGGGAAACGATGATGCAAGTCGCGCTGGAATATGAGCCAACAGTTTCGTGTGAATTTTCACCTGGAACGGCTTTTACTAGGTTGTTGAAAGCTAAAATGGATCAACTGCAGACTGTGACGCTAGAGACCATGTCGATTGATGATGCAGACTTTTTATTTAATAAATGGGAGAAAAAATAATGACAGAAGAAAGAAATTGGCATACGCATCGAGATGCAAAGAATGCCCGTTTAGCAAGTGCCAGTTCATTATTGAATGGTAAATTTGCTAAAACCGAAGACGTTGTTAAAGTTTTGAATACTTTAATCAAACCGGGCGATAAGGTGGTACTAGAAGGAGATAACCAAAAGCAAGCTTCATTCTTATCAGAAGCTTTAACCAAGGTTGATCCAGATCAAGTCCATGACTTACATATGATTATGTCCAGTATTTCTCGTCCTGAACACCTTGATATTTTTGACTTAGGAATTGCTTCTAAGATGGACTTCTCCTTTGCGGGTCCACAAAGTACCCGTGTCTCACAAATGATTGCCGATGGGACAATGACGGTTGGTGATATTCATACTTACCTGGAATTGTTTGGTCGTTTATTCATTGACTTAATTCCAAATGTAGTGTTAGTTGCTGCTGATAAGGTTGACCGCGAAGGTAATCTTTACACCGGCTTTAATACTGAAGAAACACCAACCATTGTGGAAGCTGCGGCATTCCACGATGGAATTGTAATTGTGCAAGCTAACGAAGTGGTCGATAAATTACCACGAGTTGATATTCCTGCGGATTGGGTGGATGTAGTCATTCCAGCTGACAAGCCATATCAACTTGAACCATTATTTACTCGTGACCCACAAGCTATTACTGAATTACAAATCTTGATGGGCATGATGGCTATTAAGGGGATCTATGCTAAACACAAGGTCCAAACTTTGAACCATGGGGTTGGTTTTAATACTTCTGCGATTGAACTTCTTTTGCCAACTTACGGTGAACAGTTAGGACTTAAAGGTAAAATCTGCCGCAACTGGGAATTAAACCCAACGCCAACTTTGATTCCAGCGATTGAAAGCGGCTGGGTAGAATCCATTCACTCCTTTGGTGGGGAAGTCGGGATGGAAAAATACATTGCGGCTCGTCCTGATATTTTCTTCGTCGGTAAAGATGGTACCATGCGTTCTAACCGGGCCTTAGGTCAAGTTGCCGGTCAATATGCCCTTGATATGTTCGTTGGTTCAACGTTGCAAATCGACCAATGGGGTAACTCTTCAACCGTTACTAATGGTCGTTTGTCCGGCTTTGGTGGGGCACCTAACATGGGTTCTAACCCAACTGGTCGCCGCCACTCAACTCCTGCTTGGCAAAGTTTGAAACCAGATGATGATCCATTAGCCAAGGGTCAAAAGTTAGTTGTCCAAATGGTCGAAACCTTTGGTGCTAACAAGAAACCGGTCTTTGTTGATCACTTGGATGCTGAAGAAGTGAGAAAAGAAGCTAAGTTGGCTAATGTGCCAATCATGATTTATTCAGAAGACACCACTCACATTGTCACTGAAGAAGGAATTGCTTACCTTTACAAGACTGACAGTATGGAAGAAAGAAAAGCTGCCATTGAAGCCATTGCCGGTGTAACTCCAGTTGGTTTGCGGTCAGACCCTAAAGAAGTTAAGAAGTTGCGAGAGGCCGGGATCGTTGCTCTGCCAGAAGACCTAGGCGTTCGTCGTGAAGATGCCAAGCGGTCATTACTTGCTGCCCAAACCATGGATGATTTGGTTGAATGGTCACATGGCTTGTACAATCCACCTGCAAAATTCAGATCTTGGTCATAATTTAAGGAGGTCAAAAGAATGGAAAAGTTACATTTTGAATATCAAAATTCAGAACCAGTTGAAAAGTTCGCCCATGTTGGGGCTGTTGCCTCCGGTGACCTTGAAATTTTGGTTTACCCAGCAGATGGAGAAAAGACAACTTTGGATATTACTACTGGTAGTGATGGCTTCGGTAAAGTTTGGCAAAACGTTTTGGACCGTTTCTTTGCCCGCTACCCATTAAACGGCAAGTTTATTGTGCACGACTTTGGTGCAACTCCTGGTGTGGTAAACTTGCGCTTGACTCAAGCAATGGAGGTCCTTAAAGATGAAAAATAGTTTTGTTGAATTAAATGGCCGTCAGCGTGCCTTTGCCTTAGTTGATGAAAATTCTGGTCGTGAATTAGTCGGTCCAGAATATGATATGATTTCACCTCACCTTGAGCCACAAAATATCGTACCTGAAAGTGATGACGGGGTTATTTTAGTTAAAGGTAAGCTTAACGGTAAAGACGTTGTTGTCATTTCTATTGAAGGTAAATTCCAAGGTGGTGGGATCGGTGAAGTATCCGGTGCCAAGATCGTTGCCGCTTTGGAAGAAGCCTTAGATGATAATAAGAACGGTAAGACTATTTATCCCATCATCATTTTGGATACGGGTGGTGTCCGTTTACAAGAAGCAAACTACGGCCTATTATCAATCTCTGAAATTCAAAACGCGGTAATTGCCTTGAAGAAGTATGTGCCGGTCATTGGTTTAGTTCCAGGTCGAGTTGGTAGTTTTGGTGGGATGTCAATTACTAGTGCCGTTTTGTCATACCTGATTACCACGCAAAAGGCCAGAATTGCCTTGAACGGTCCAGAAGTTATCGAACAAGAAGCTGGCGTGCGTGAATTTGATTCTAGTGATAAAGACTTGATCTGGGATACCTTAGGTACGCGTCAAAGAGTGAAGACGGGGATTGCTGACGAATTAGTTGAAGATGATGTGGAAACGATTAGAACTGCAATTTCAGCAGCTATCGATCAAAAGAAGGATGCTCATCGAACTGACCAAGCTGACTTCTACTTGACTTTGCTAGACAAGATCGATTTTTCTAAGCCTTTGACTACTGATGAATATCGTAAGATTTTTAGTGAAACAAAGGCTGAAAAGCATGAAATTCCGGTGACTGTGGCTAGTGATACCCCAGGGGACAAGAGTCGTGGCCGCTTATGGTTTGAAAAATTAACTGGCATTAAGAATGCTAAGTCAGAATATCCAACGGTTTTAGCAGCTGAAGTTGATGGTAAAGAATATATTGCCATCGTGCCTGACAAGCATAACCGTTTCCCACGGGTACGCAATGGTGAAGTTGGTTTGCAAGAAGGCTTTGTCATTTCTAAGATCGTGAACAAGATCGTTGATGAAGACAAGGATAAAGAAGTTAAACGACCAATTATTTTAATCGTTGATGTACCAAGTCAAGCTTACGGCTACAAGGAAGAATTAATTGGAATTCACATCAGTTTGGCTTCGAGTGCTGCTGCCTATGCTAAGGCTCGTCAAGCAGGGCACCCAGTGATTGACTTTATTCCTGGGGATGCTGTTTCAGGTGGTTTCTTAGCTCACGGTTTGCAATCTAACAGAATGATTGCCTTGGCTGATAAATCAATTACTATCCAAGCCATGTCTAAGGCCTCAGCTGCTCGGATTACTCAAAGAACGATTGCGGAACTGGAAGAAGCTACTAAGCATGTACCTGCGATGGCCTATGATATCTTCAATTATGAAAAATTAGGGGCTTTATACAAGTTGGTGCATGATGTTTCATCTTGGGATGCAAACGACGATGCCGTCAAGGAAGTTCATGATTTAATTGATGAGGCAATTGCCAGCACCAAGGATCAACCAACTGACTTGCATTTCCGTTATGAAACGCCAATTGCCATGGCAAGTGGACGTAAAGCTACCATTAAAATGAGAGAAATGGTTGATGATCAATGGGACAAGTAACTAATATTTGGCCACATGACTTGTTAACCTTTGCCAGCAATGATGACCTCATATTAGAAAAGAATCCTTTACCTGAATGGGCAAAGGATTCTTTGTCTAAGGCCAAAATTGTGGTGGTCAGACGTGGCTTGATTAAAGATGATTTAATTCCAGTGGGCTTGCGTGGTTATGAACGCAATCAACGACTGGCAGGATTTTTACCAAAAGCTAAAATCGTGCAGCAGTATCATCCTGATTACTTTATTAAACATCAATCCTGGCAAAAACTGCCAGCTGACCGACAAGCTTTAACGCCGTTTAAAGCTTTGGCTGTATTGTCTGATTCTTTAAAGAATTATCATTGGGGCATTAGCGGCTCGCTTGCTTATGAAATGGCCACCCACGTCAAGATGGTCAAAGAGTTGCCAGAACATGTTAGTGATTTAGATTTGATTATGCCAAATTTACCTAAGATGACGGTGCAAGCGGCCGGCGATTTTTTACATGATTTGAACCAGTTCGGAGTGCACGCGGATATGCAAATCGTGCATGAACAACGCGGCTTTTCTTTAGAAGAATATGCTTTAAATCCTGGTAGAAAGATCTTACTTAAAACGGCAACTGGTCCAATCTTGGTCAAAGATCCTTTTGTAGCAATTAACGAGGAATAAGATGTATTTTTTAACAAGTGATGGTGTAAAGTTAAACTATGAGCTTACCGGCAAAGGCAAGCCGTTGGTTTTTGTGACAGGTTTTGGTGGCTACCAAGAAGTTTGGAGTGCGCAAGTAGAATATTTTGCGCAGATGGGCTATCAAGTGTTGACCTATGATCATCGCAATTTTGGGCGCAGTCAGCGCACGGAAAAAGGCCACAGCTTGCAGCAGTTAACGGATGATCTAATTGAATTGCTTTCTTTTTTAAAGATTAAGCAGGCCGCTTTTGTCGGGCATTCAATGGGTGGCAGTTTGCTGTATGATTTAATTCAAACCAAGCCAGAAGTGGTGGCTTTGGCCGTGATCGTCGATCAGACGCCCTTCATGTTAAATACGAGTGATTGGCCTTACGGCTTTATGAATTACACGGCTGATAATTATGCAGTTGCAGCTGCTAAGCCGCCAGCAGTACATGAAACTTTACACGGATTGGCCCCGGAAGTGGCGCTGGAGCTAAACAATGCCTGGGTGGCGCATCCGTTTAGCCGGTCGGATAATTTTGATTTACTAAAAGAGCATATTGTCCATGATTGGCGACCGGTGGTGAAAAATTGTCCCGTTCCTTTGGGCGTGATCGCTGCCAAGCAAAGTCCTTATTATGATACGGAATTTACTGAGTGGATGAAGCAAGTAAATCCAGCAGTGTTAACTTCAGTGGTCGATAATTGTGGTCATGATGTGATGGCCGAAGTTCCAGACCAGTTTAATCAGATTTTACGCCACTTTTTGCTGAAAAATCGTTATTTGTACAATTAGGAGAAAATAGATGGAAGATGAAAAAATTACCCAAAATGCGTTAAAGGCGCTGCTTTACGAAGTAGTAACCAATCCCAAGCCAGGCCTGGTAGATCCCGCTGATGTAGGGTCTCATCCAGATATGGATGTTTATCTTTTCATTGATAGCAGCTTGAGTATAGAAAATTACTTTAGTCAAGCAGTTAAAATCGGGTCGAGATTCGACGGTGGCGACTTGCGAGAAATGTTTGCGCAATTACGCCAGGCCGGGATTGATGCGGAAAAAGCCATGTTTAAGGCGACTAACAATGTTAATACGCATAAAGGGGCAGTTTTTTCACTTGGTTTGTTTGTCTGTGCGGCAGCTTATTGTCGAGGTCATGAAAATGACGATGAATTTGCGGTGATCCAGCAGATGACCGCTGGCTTAGTTAAACATGATTTAGGGCAGAAGCATGAGACGGCTGGTGAGCAGCAGTTTTTGAAATACGGCAAAGGCGGCGTTCGTGCGGAAGCCGAGGCTGGTTATCCATTGGTGAGGGATGTGGCATTACCATTTTTAGCACAAACCTCTGGTGACTTAAATAGTCGTTTGCTGGATACCTTGATGAAAATTGTCAGTCAAATTGAAGATTCGAATTTGATTAAGCGGGCCGGCAATCTTGAGGTCATTCCATGGGCGCATGAACAAGCGGAAAAGTATTTGTGTCTTGGTGGTTATCAAACTGAGGCAGGCAAAGAGCTTTTATTGGAATTAAATCGAATTTTTAAAGAGAAGAACTACAGCTTAGGTGGTAGCGCTGATCTGTTGATTTTGACGATCTTTATGGGATTTGAACGGGGAATAATTTAATTGTTTAGAATTGCTTAGTTGAAAATGACTAGGCAATTTTTTTGATATGAGATTTAAAAAGGTTTAAAAGGATTTAAAACAAAAATACAGATTTAAAAAGATTTAAAAGTATATAATTTTAGCTAAAAAAGAAGTAGAGCTTAATGAAAAGTTCTACTTCTTTTTTGTATGTATTAGCAAATGTCGTTTAAAAAATTAAAAATCATTTTAAGTAAATCATCGAGCATCATGTATTAATCTGCTGTTTACTAGTCACCGACAAATTTATCGTCTGCCAAAAGTAATAAAGAAAAATCATGAAGCCATTCATTGAAAAGGTTGCACCTGACTAAACAAGCTATACTTGAATTCTTCAGAAACACTAGTCTCAATAAACAAAATGAATTTTAGCTATGATTTTAATTGAGAATTGCAATCAAGCAGATGTCCGATAGATTTACTAATCAGAAGAGGTGTGATTCACAACTGTTCAGCTCATATTGTAGCATACAAACAAAATGATTTGTAGGGTGCAAATGAACTTTTTTGAAAAAATCTGCTGCATTAATCGGTTTTGTTCAATTCACTTCTTTGCTGGTCAACTTTGGTCTGTTGGATGTATTGGTCAGTGGCAGAAATACCGGTATGACCGAGTTGCGTGGCAACGACCATCACATCTTTAGTTTCATCATAAAGTTCAGTCCCTAGCGAGTGGCGCAGTTTGTGCGGGGTAGTGCGGTTGCCGTTAGGAAAGGCTTCTGAGTATTTGCTGACAAAGCGTTCGATCGTGTTTGAGGCAATTCGTCTTGCTTGTCCTGCATAACGAGTTAAAAAGAAGGCCTGCTCGCTCTTTTGTGGTTGGTAACGCCGCTCTCTAATTTCTAAATAAGCGTTAATGTACGGCATTGCCCAATCAGCAATTAGTGGAGCGTCTTTTTTGTTACCTTTACGCACGACTAAGATGCTGCGGTCGCGTTTATTTAAATCTTTTAAGTTAAGACGAGTTAATTCAGACACCCGAATGCCGGAGGCAAGCAGCAAGGCAATAATGGCGATGTCACGTTCTTTATTGAATTTAAAAGAAGAACGAGCGCGGTTGCTCAGAGTGTTTTCATATTGATTTTCCAAAAAATCGATCCAGTCATGCTTCTTTTGACCCATATATAGCATGGGCGAGAACTTGGCATTCCGGTAAGCAATTGATTCTTTGCTGCCTTTAACTAGTGGCACTTTCAACATTACGTTGCGATAGAAGTAGGGCTCACCATCTTTGAGATCAGCGGTGACGGTAAGGTAATGAAAAAGTGAACGCAAAGCATTAATAGTCCGGTTGATCGTCTTTTTGCTATCGCGGGTTGATTGTTTATTTTCGCGAATGCTTAATTCTTTGAGAAAACTTTGGACTTGCGCAGCCTGCAAGTGTTCCAAAGTTGATAGCTCAATCTCACGATTGCTCTTGGCCTGGCTGATAGCACCTTGGTCGGGATGCTCAACATCAGCTGGTGCCTCTCTTAACCAATCGAAAAAGCGGCGAAATTCCGTCAAATATTGATAGACCGTGGTCACGGCTAGATTTGGCTGCTGAGAATAGTAAAAGACGTAACTCGGCATGTTTTGTAATTCTTTATCAATTAAACGTGAATACTGTTTCGCTTCCATAAAATTCATCCCTTACTAGAGTTTTGTATAATACATATTATAGCGAACATTTGATCAGATGTAAAAAGGAAGTTCATTAAAATGTATGTTTTAAGAAAAAAGATAGATAGATTAATCTGTTTTTATATTTATCCGTATAAATAATCAAATTTGTGATTAATTTGTATTGAATTAATTTGAATTCTAAGCTAAGATAAAAAGTGAATGAATGCGACTACATTAAAAGAAAATCTATAGCTTAGAAAGGATAAATTATGAATATTTCGGAGGCTGCAAAGCAAATAAAAAGTGGTCAGACAACGCTTGGTATTGAACTCGGTTCTACTAGAATCAAAGCTGTCTTAATTAATGATCAATACGAAGTTCTTTCTTCTAGTAGTTATACCTGGGAGAACCAATTAAAAGATGGTATTTGGACTTATCCAATTGATCAAGTTTGGGAAGGCATACAAACTGCCTATCGTGAGTTAAGTGCAAATGTAAGTGGTACTTACCACACTTCTTTGACTAAACTTGGTTCGTTAGGAATTAGTGCGATGATGCACGGATACTTGGCTTTTGATAAGAACAACAAGTTATTAGTTCCATTTAGAACTTGGCGGAATAATATTACTGAAGAAGCTGCAGATAAATTAACTGAATTATTTGGTTTTAATATTCCACAACGTTGGACAATTGCTCATATTTATCAATCAATTTTGAATAAAGAAGAACATGTTAATCAACTCGACTTTGTGACAACTTTAGATAGTTATGTGACTTGGAAATTATCAGGTCAAAAGGTTACAGGAATTGGGGATGCTTCTGGGATTTTCCCAATTGATAGTGAGAAACACACCTACCGTCAAGATTTCTTAGAGAAGTTTGCTGCATTGCCAGAAGTGAAGCAATATTCATGGCATATTGAAAAAATTTTGCCAAAGGTTTTAGTTGCCGGTGATCAAGCAGGAACCTTAACTGAAGAGGGAGCCAAACTGCTTGATCCATCTGGTAAATTGCAAGCTGGTAGTATTATCGCTCCACCAGAAGGTGATGCTGGTACTGGTATGGTGGCTACGAATAGTGTTCGTGAAAGAACCGGTAATATTTCTGTCGGTACTTCTGCCTTTTCAATGAATGTTTTGGACAAGCCATTAAAGAAGTTACACAGAGATATTGATATGGTAACCACTCCAAGTGGTGAACCTGTCGCAATGGTGCATATTAATAACTGTTCATCTGACATTAATGCCTGGGTTGGCTTGTTTAAAGAATTTGCTCAAGCAATTGGAGTCAAAATTAGTACTAATGATCTTTACGGTACCTTATTTGATCGAGCAGCCCGTTCAGATCCTGATGCTGGCGGCTTAATTAACTATAGTTATTTGTCTGGTGAAAACATTACTAAGATTAAAGCTGGTCGTCCATTATTTGTTAGAACCCAAAATAGCAAGATGAACTTGGCTAACTTCTTCTTAACGCAACTTTATGCTGCCTTTGCCCCATTAAAGATTGGTATGGATATTTTGCTTAAGGAAGAACATGTCCAAACTGATGTCATGATTGCTCAAGGTGGTTTATTCGGTACTCCCGTTATTGGTCAACAAGTTTTGGCTAACGCTTTGAATATTCCAATTACTATCATGAGTACTGCCAGCGAAGGTGGACCATGGGGAATGGCTGTTTTGGCTAAATATGCTGAAACAAAGGGTCAAAAGAGTTTAGCTGATTTCTTGGATGAAGACGTCTTTAAGAAACCAGAAACCATGACTTTGACGCCTGAACCAGATGGAGTTAAGGGTTACGAAGAATTTATTAAACGCTATAAGGCTGGTCTTCCAGTAGAAGCTTTAGCAGGTGAAGATGTAGAAGAAAGGAACTAATGAATAATGTTAGAAGATCTTAAAAAAGAAGTTTATGAAGCTAATATGCAATTGCCTAAGTTAGGCTTAGTTACTTTTACTTGGGGTAATGTGTCAGGAATTGATCGTGAAAAAGGCTTATTCGTAATTAAGCCTTCTGGTGTACCTTATGAAGAATTAACACCAGATGATATGGTAGTTGTTAACTTAAAAGGTGAAGTAGTTGAAGGAACGAGAAATCCATCCTCAGATACACCTACTCATACTTATCTGTATAATCACTTCCCAAAGATTGGTGGGATTGTTCATACCCACTCACCATGGGCTGTTTCCTTTGCCGCAGCCAAGATGGACATCCCAGCTTTGAATACTACTCACGCTGATACTTTCTACACTGACGTGCCAGCTGCAGATGCTTTAACTAAAGAACAAATTGAAGAAGACTATGAAGGTAACACTGGGGTAACCATTGTTAAGACTTTTAAAGAACGTGGCTTAGATTATGAAGCAACACCAGGTGCATTAGTTTCACAACACGGTCCATTTACTTGGGGTGAAACGCCTGCTAAGGCCGTTTACAATGCCAAGGTGCTTGAAGTAGTTGCAGAAGAAGACTACCACGCTTTACAACTGACTCGTGCAGATAGTCATTTACCACAATACTTATTAGATAAGCACTATTACCGTAAGCATGGTAAAAACGCCTACTATGGTCAAAATAATGCACACTCCAAAGATCATGCGAAGCATGCTTAACTAAATAGATGCTTGAAAGCTTGGGAGCTTTTCCCAGGCTTTTTTCGGTATAGCTTATTGACATATCGGTTGATTTATTTACCAATGCGTATTATATTAGAAAAATATAATAAATGTTATACTTGATTTGTACGCAGATACAACATATTAAGCTATATCACTAAGGACGGATTATTATGTCAGAAATTAAATATGATAGAGTTAAAAAAAAATTAAAGTCTCTGATTGAGAATGGCGAATATGCAGCTGGTGATAAGTTGCCAACTGAATCAGAACTGATGAAAAAGTTCGATGTTAGTCGCTACACTATTCGCCGCGCTGCTGGAGAACTTGAAAATGAGCATTATA
This sequence comes from Lactobacillus xujianguonis, assembly GCF_004009905.1. Taxonomy (GTDB): domain Bacteria; phylum Bacillota; class Bacilli; order Lactobacillales; family Lactobacillaceae; genus Lactobacillus; species Lactobacillus xujianguonis. Next base: position 44,259 of record NZ_ML136881.1, on the reverse strand, counting down.
TCTACCGCATTCAAGGTGGCGGAATGTATGTTGATGAATGGCAAAAACAGCGCAAAGTGGGTAATAATACCAAAATGATCGGTATTATTACTACTCATTTAGCAGATTACATTTTCCCACGAATTATTAGTGGAACTGACCGGATCTTATCAGGGAATGGCTATTCTTTAATATTGAGTAATACACATAATGATCGTGAAAATGAAAATCGTGCTATTCAGCGAATGATTGGCAACCAAGTAGATGGTATTATCATTGAACCAAGTCAAAGTGCGTTGCCTTATCGAAATATGGAATATTATCAAAAAATAAAAGATGCTAATATTCCAGCTTTGTTTATCAATGCGCATTATCCTGAACTTGATTTTCCATATTTGGAAGTTAATGATTTGCAAGCCGAGCAAGAAATGACAGATCATTTAATTGAAATGGGTCATAAACGAATTTTGGGAATGTTTCAGGTAGATGACATGCAAGGTGCAAATCGATTAAGAGGATTCTTAGATGCATACTTAGCTCATCCGGAAATTTCATATATGAGTCAAACAATTATGTATCAATCGACGCAAGACATGAACCCAATTTTTAAACGGGCAGTCAGTGCTTTGCAAAGTAATGAACCGCCAACTGCAGTTATCTGTTATAACGATGAATTGGCGATTCAAATGATGAACGTTATTAAGTCACTTGATTTGAAAATTCCTGATGATGTTTCAATTGTTGGCTTTGACGATTTCATTATGGGACATTATGTGATTCCGAAGTTAACGACGGTTCAACACCCAAAGGAAAAAATGGGTGTTGATGCTGCAAAGATGATTATCGATATGATCAATGGTAAGAAAGTTGAATCTAAGAAATATAAGTTAAACTTGATTTATAATGATTCAATTAAAAAGACTGATGAAGATCGCAAGAAAAAGTAGCAGATTAAAAAAGATCAATAAATCTTAAATAGATTTATTGATCTTTTTTGTTAGTGAAGTTTATTATAACTTTTGAATCTTATTGGAAGTTCGAATATCTAATATATTTATTGTGTCCAATTCTGTAATACAGGTGTTTTCCAATCCTTATTGGAGACCCGTAAGTTAACTTTTTAGTGCCTTTCTTAAAGATGATCTTTTTAACTCTCTTGCCATGATTATTGTAAAGATATGCGTTGTGACTAAGTATACGCTTCTTACCACTAACGTTTCCTACTGCAATGTAATGACCTTTATTATTGGCTAATTGATAAAACTTTCTTCCGTTTATTGTTACAGCAGGTGTTATTACAGTAAAGTGTTTATAAGCCTTAAGTTTAGGAATATTTTTAATTCTTTCTCCTTTTTCATTATAAATAAATGCCGCATGTATCAATTTTATATTTTGTTGTGTTGCCGAAACAACTTTTTTGTCAGGTACTTCGTTAGCAGAGTTGTTAGTGAGATTTGAATCAACTTTAGAAGAAACATTTGAATTTGGAGTTATAGGGGTATTAATACTTTGAGTTGTTTGAGTATTAATACTACTGTCAACTTCATCTGAAGCAAAACCAGTATGAGATGGAATTTCTGAATCTGAACTTGATGTACCGCTTTGTGAATCAGTAGGCTCTTGTGTATCGTTATCTTTATTTTCTGACTTGTGTTGTTCTTGATAAGACTTTACGCCCCACAAAACTTCATTGTTGCCTTCAGCCGCAAAGACAAGAACTGGAACATGTTTTTTAGATTCATCTTGTTGTAATTTAAATTCACCAATATATTCAGAACCATCTTTTGCTTTGAGTGTTAGATAAATATGATTATCTTTAACATTTGTTGACCAAGTACCACTAAAATCACCAGTAATCTGATGGTTGTCCCTTAGGGTTATATTTGCTTTAGGAATAGGTTTTCCGCTAGTATTTCTGCCATTATTAACAAATTCATAGTTACCACTTATTTGTTTTAAAACATTTAATACATTATTAGAATCAATTTTTTGTTCATGTCCGGTATATTCGAATGGAAGTGGTATTGGCCAACCATTATTTGTCATAATCATTGGCTTTACTCTAACCTCGTGATATTCAGTTCCATGATTGAAACGAGTGTGGTTTATTAAGAACCAATTACCATCTTTATCAATATAAGCTGAATTGTGTCCAGGTGACATGTAAGTATAAGGCAAGCATGTAAAATCATAGTTGCCTTCTAGCTTCAGACCATATTTCTGGTTCTCTTGTTTAGTGGAATCGTTCGTCTTCCATTCAGTGTATACGGGATGTTGTCCCAAAGCATCGACATATTTCCCATTGATTTCTTTGGATCTGAAAATCCGCATATTGTAGCCACCTTCACGGGTAAGACCACCATAAGTTGTAAATAGGTAGTAATAACCTGTGTTTTTATCATATTTGATATAAGGAGCTTCACCAGATTCGTGGAAACCACCGATTAAATGTGTTCCAAAATAACGGTCAACTCTTTGACCATATTTATTTGTACTATCCTTTCCGGGATATATCGGTAATCCGGTTTCTTTATTAAGCGGTAAGAGATAAATACCGCCTGACCAAGAACCATATGACATCCAAAGATTATTATCTTTATCAGTTACAATGTTGACATCGATTGCATTTGGGGCATAGTCATTGTTGTAAGTACCGTCTGGACGAACCCACTTACTACTGAAACCATCAACTTTGCCACTATCAATTAAGTTCTTTAGATTAGTATTTGTGTATATGTCGTTCTTTTTACTTGAATCACCGTTGTGTTCCTTGTCCTTTGTAAATCCAGAATAAATTACTGTATCAACAAATTTATACGGTCCATGAACTGTTTTAGAAATTGCAAATCCAATTGCTGAATGTATCCAGCTGTCAGAGGTGGAGAAATAATACATGTATGCACCTTTGCTACCGTCAGCCCATTTGTAATCGGAGTTATAAATTTCATCAGGTGCCCAAATTGCATATCCGTTGGGATTATCACCATCATGGCTTCCAGCCCATTTAAAAATTTGCTTTAAATCTTTGTCATAATTATTGAAAATATATGACGGCTGCTCGTATTCTTTTTTGAATAAAGGCTTCCAACTGTATAGATCATCAGATTCTGCTTCAGCTTGATGAGAACCAAATATGTAATATTTCCCAGTTTTTGGATCCTTAAAGATTGATGGATCATGAACAGAAACCCGTTCTGGTTGCTCAACATTTACAGACTTTTTGCTTGTTTCAACTTTATTGTTAGTAGTTGCTTTTGATAGTTGATTGTTTTTAGTAGGTCTAACATTTGTAGTCAACTTTTCTGTTTTCGTGTTGTTGGTATCTACATTATCCAAATTTTTTTGATTATAAGCACTAACTTTCTCTGAGGTCTTACTTGTTTCGGTTTCTTGACTATCTATTTCATTTGTTTGATTGGAATTGGTAGTGGTTTCAGTTTCAATCTCCGTATTCTCATCCGTTTTATCTATTTGGTTATCAGTATTTTGAATAGATGAGATATTTTCTACACTGGCATCAACAGCATGGTTGCTGAATGAGAGAAAAGTGACTCCCAATAAAACTGATGCTACGCCAACACTTAGTTTTCTAAGTGAGAAACGTTGTTTTTCAGTATTGAAAAACCGAAGATTATGTTTATTTGTCATAATTCGACTCCTGAAGATAAATCTCTTAAACACTTTGTTGATTTTATGAAACCGATTTCAAATCCATATTATAAAATCAAAAAAATAAAAAATCAATATGTTATTTAAATCGTATGCAATTTATAGACTACTCGCTGTAGGCATCTAAAAAGCGTAGAAAGAATTTTCTCAGAAAAGAAAAATATATTGTCTAAGATAGTAATAAAGTTTTATAAATTATTCAAATAAATAATTTATGATTCAGCACTAATAATCAGACAAATTTATGCAATTTGTATTGATTTATCCGTATAAATATTCTAAAATACAATATGAAAGCGATTAAATAGAACGAAATAAAAAAGGAGAAATCAAAAATGCGTAAAATGCCAGATTACAAATTTTGGTTTGTCGTAGGGAGCCAACCTCTTTACGGTGAAGAAACTTTACGAGAAGTAAAAGACGATGCAGAAAAAATTGTTAAGGGCTTAAATGATAGTGGTAACTTGCCTTATCCAGTTGAATTTAAGTTGGTAGCAACCACTGCAGAAAGTATTACTAAGTTTATGAAGGAAGCTAACTATCGTGATGAAGTAGCTGGTGTCATTACTTGGATGCATACTTTCTCACCTGCTAAGAACTGGATCCGTGGTACTCAATTATTGCAAAAGCCATTACTTCACTTGGCTACCCAATTCTTGAACTACATCCCATTCGACACTATTGACATGGATTACATGAACTTGCACCAAAGTGCACACGGTGATCGTGAATATGAATACATCAATCAACGTTTACACGTTCCAGACACCATTGTTTACGGTTTCTGGAAGGATGAAGATGTTCAAAAGCAAATTGCTGATTGGCAACATGTTGCAGTAGCCTACAACGAAAGCTTCCACATCAGAATTGTTCGTTTCGGTGACACGATGCGTGATGTAGCTGTTACTGAAGGTGACAAGGTAGCTGCCCAAATCAAACTTGGTTGGACTGTAGACTACTGGCCAGTATCAGAATTGGTTAAATACGTAAATGCCGTTTCTGAAAGTGATATTGATAAAGAGTACAAGAAACTTGAAGAAAAGTATGACATGGTTGAAGGCGACAATAGTCATGAAGATTATGTTCACGCTGTTCGTTACCAATTACGTGAATACCTTGCTATGAAGAAGTTCATGGACGAACATGATTACAATGTTGTTTGTGATAACTTCCAAGACCTTGAAGGTTTGGAACAATTACCTGGTTTGTCAGCTCAAATGCTTGAAGCTGAAGGTTATGGCTTTGGTCCAGAAGGTGACTTCAAGACTGCTGGTTTAAGTCGTTTGATGAAGATCTTAGCATCTAACAAGAAGACTGGTTTGATGGAAGACTATACTTTAGACTTACGTCATGGTCATGAAACCATCATGGGCTCTCATATGCTTGAAGTTGACCCAACTTTGGCATCAGATAAGCCACGGGTTGAAGTTCACCCATTAGGTATTGGTGGTAAGGCTGACCCAGCTAGATTAGTATTTACTGGTTCAGAAGGCGACGCAATTTGTCTTACCTTGTCATACTTTGAGAATGGCTATAAGATTGTTTCTTACCCAGTTGAAGGTAAGTTACCTGAAAAGCCAATGCCTAAACTTCCAACTGCTAAGCAATTATGGACACCTAAAGCTGGCTTAGCAGAAGGTGCTAAAGGCTGGATGTATGCCGGTGGTGGTCACCACTCAGTTATCTCATTCAACGCAAGTGAAGAACAATTGAGAGAATTGACCCGCTTATTCGGTGTTGATTTTGTTGATGTTGAAAAGTAATTTCGATTAAATTTCATATATCCCTTTTCTAAATAATCAAAATAAAACTATCCCTAATTAAATAAACTAAACAAACTAACAAATCCCTCTTAAATAAATCAATAGTTTTTAAGTCATGAATAAATTGTTCATGGCTTTTCTTGTACTCAAATTAATTTAGGAAGCATAACTAAAAGAGCTGATATATCAACGCTTGTTGCATATCAGCTCTTTTGATTATGTTGTTCAGTTCATTCTAGAAGGTCCTTATTTTAAATCCTTAAAGCACCAGATAGTTTCATTGTTATTACCAATTGCAGAGAAGACAACTTTCCAACCAGCAGGCTTTTCTTCTTTATCGTATTGAGTAGTAGCAACACCTTCGTAGTTAGTCTTGCCTGATTTGATTGATAGGTAATAGCTAGTAGAGTTCTTCTTACTCAATTTCCAAGTTCCCGTCATGCCACCGGTAATCTTGTGGTTAGAAGTAAGGGTAACTTCTTTTCTAGGGACGTTAGCAGCCGATGTCTTGGTTCCTAAGTTATAGAAGGTGTATTTACCAGGAATCTTACTTTCAGCCAAAGCAGACGGCTTTTTAGCGGTGTAAGCAAATGGCAAGTTAACTGGCCAAGCATCTTTGTTCATCATCATTTCATGAACTCGAAGTTGGTAATTGTTGTCGTAAGAAAATCTGGTGTGATATACCAAGAAATACTTGCCGTCATTGTTCTTCATAAATGAGTTGTGACCGCCGGATTTGTATGAAGTATCCATTCCTGGCAATTTATAGTTCCCACTGATTTTAATACCGTATTTAGTGTTGGCCTTATCGTCAGAATTTTCAGTATAACTTGGTGCATCTTGGCCTTTGGCATCAACGTATGGACCTTCAGGAGATTTACTACGCCACATTCTCATGTTGTAACCACCTTGGTAGTCTAAACCACCATAGGTCACAAAGAGATAGTAGTACTTAGTGGCTTTATCATACATAATGTATGGACCTTCACCAGATTGGTGATAACCACCGAGTAACTTAATTCCGAAGTAGCGATCAATAATTCGACCGTCTTTAGTTTTACCATCTTTCTTTGGATAGATAGCCGTACCAGTCTTAGGATTTATCTTTAATAGGAAAATCCCGCCTGACCATGAACCGTAGACCATCCACATTTTGCCGTGTGCATCATTGAAGACACATGGATCAATTGCATTAGGAGCATATAAGTGGTTCCATTCTGTTCCTGTAGCATTATTCCATTTATTACTCCAACCGCTAACTTTACCTTCTTTAATCAGTTTAGGCAGGTTAGTCTTAGTGTATTTAATATTGCGGTCACTACCGTCAGTAGCGTCATTTTTAGTAAAACCTGAGTAAACAATTGGTTTGACGTTAGTGTAAGGACCCTTAATCGATTTAGAGGCAGCAACTGAAGTTACTGATCTGCGCCAAGTTGATGAGTTAGCAAAGTAGTACAAGTAAGCACCTTTGCTACCGTCTGACCATTCATAATCAGGATCATAGTGAACATCTGGGGCCCAAATTGCGTAACCACCAGCTGAATCAGCATCATTGTGTCCAGCCCATTTGAATGGCACTTTCAAATTCTTAGCAAAATTCCCCAAGATAATATTGTTCTTGGGATTGTCATAAGTTGATTTAAAGGGTACGTTCCAATGAACTAGGTCGTCAGACTCGGCTTCAGTAACGTGAGTACCGAAGACATAATAATGCGCTTTGCCATTTTTGCCTTTAACCATTACAACTGAGGGATCATGAATTGCTGGATGATCTTCTTCGGTAGTCTTCCATTTTGAAGGCTTAAATTGAGCTTGTTTACTACATGCGGATAAACCAAAAGTTAATAAAGCAGCTGCTAGGACGCTACCGCCAATTAAAATTTGGTGTTTTCTTTTTTTAGATAGATGCATAGTTTCTATATCCTCCCATCTTAGAAAACGCTATCATTACCTTAACAATATTATATTTATTCGGATAAATCAATCTCAAAAAGGAAAATATATCATACAAATATCATGAATAAGATTTTTTATTATTATTTATATGGTATAATTCATCTTGAAATCGTTTACAATGATGTAGATTGGGGGGAAAGATGGTAGAAAATTTTAAAATTCGACAACTTAAAATTACTTCACCTTTTTGGCAACGATATCAAAAAATGGTCGCCCAGAAGGCAATTCCATTCCAATGGAAAATGATCTCAGATCAAGAAAAACCAGAAGTAACAAGTACGACAGTTGCCGGTGGTGCTTCTGATACAAGTAGTGCAATTAATAATTTGAAGATTGCTGCTGGGAAATTGAAGGGACACCATCATGGAATGATCTTTCAAGATACAGATGTTTATAAGTGGCTAGAAACAGTTGCTTATAGCTTGAAAAATTATCCTGATGAAAAATTAAAGCAACTTGCTGATCAAGTTGTTGACTTAATCGCGGATGCTCAAGCTCCAGATGGCTATTTATCAACTAGATATCAGATAGATACGCCTAACCTAAAATTTCAGCAACTGCAGCAATCTCATGAGCTTTACTCGATGGGACACTATATTGAAGCTGGGGTAGCTTATTACCAAAGTACAGGCAATAAAGCCGCGTTAACAATCGCTGAAAAAATGGCGGATTGTATTGCAAACAATTTTGGTCAAGAGAATGGGAAAATTCATGGCTATGATGGTCACCCAGAAATCGAGATGGCTTTAGCTAAACTTTACGATTGCACGCAAAATAAGAAATATTTAACTTTAGCTGACTATTTTGTCAAAATTCGTGGGACAGAACCTGATTTCTTCAGTCAACAAAATGCTAAAAATGATCTTAAGGACGATCCGTTCCCTGATATGCGACAAGCTAAAGATAATTATTTCTTTGATGACCGTCCATTAAAAGATGAAAAAATGGCGCAGGGACACGCAGTACGAGTTCTTTATTATTTAACTGGTGCAGCTCATGTAGCGCGTTTGACTAATGATAAAGAATTATTAGCTGCTACTAAACGCTTGTGGCAAGATATTACGCAAAGGCAAATGTATGTCACGGGCAATGTAGGTCAAACTGCTGTTGGAGAAGCATTTACATGTGACTATGATTTACCAAATCGAACTGATTATGGTGAAACCTGTGCCTCAGTAGCTATGACAATGTTTGCCAAGCAAATGTTAGCTAGTGATTTGTCTGGACAATATGGGGATGTAATTGAAAGAGAACTTTATAATGGCGCTTTAGCTGGAATTTCATTGGACGGAGAGCATTATTTCTATGCTAATCCACTAGAAATTGATGAAAACTCCCAATTTAATCCAGCTAGTTCGCACTTATCAATGCGGCGTTTGTCATGGTTCTCCTGTGCTTGTTGCCCAGCTAATATCACCCGTTTAATTGCCAGTTTGTCAAAGTATATTTATGATTATAATGATAAAGATAAATATATTTTACTAGATCAATTAATTTCTAACCAAGTTGAATTAGGTAATGGCATCAAAGTTGAGGTAAAAAGCGACTTGCCGTGGCAGGGAACAGTTAAGATCCACTTTTCAATTCCTGCAGGTGAAGAACTTAACTTTAAAGTGCGCATCCCTTCATGGAGTGAGCAAACAAGTTTTAAGTTAAATAACCATGAAATTAAGATGGCGATTACTGACGGGATCGCTTCTTGCACAATTGCAGAAGATGCCGAGTTAGAAATGAATTTGGATTTAAGCGTGCGTCAAATCACTGCTAATCCATTGGTGGTTGCGGATCAAGGCAAAGTTGCCTTCAGTCGTGGACCGATCATTTATTGTGCTGAAGAAGTCGATAATCCAGGTAATTATGCGGCTTACAGTATTTCAAACAACTCTAAGCTAAGTTCAGAATTTGAAAGCAATTTACTTGGTGGAGTTACTACCTTGCAAGTTGATAATGCACAATATTCTGAAATGGATAAGCTGTACAGTAAGCAAGCCGATGTCAAAAAGCAAAAAACAACAATGAAGTTAATACCTTATTATGCTTGGGCTAACCGTGAGAAAGGTTCAATGCATGTTTGGATCAGACAAAGTGAGGATTAAGAAAATGACAAAGATAATTGATATTCAAGATAAAAAGGCAGGTACTAAGTTGTCCAAATACTTACAAGGACAATTTAGTGAACACTTAGGAACTGGAATCTATGGTGGTATTTGGGTAGGCAAAGATAGCGAGATTGAAAATGTCCGCGGCATTCGTAAGGACGTTGTTGATGCCCTTAAAGAAATTAAGGTACCTGTTTTACGCTGGCCAGGTGGTTGGTTCTCAGATATCTATCACTGGAAAGACGGAATTGGTGAAAACCGCCGTCCATTGTTTAATACCAGTTGGGGTGGCTCTTTAGAGAGTAATGAATTTGGTACGAATGAATACTTTGATTTGTGCGAACAAATTGGAGCTGAATCATACTTGAACGTTAATATGTCTAGTGGAACCATTCATGAGATGACTGATTGGCTTGAATATATTACTGCTCCTGTTGGTCCAATGGCTGAATTAAGAGCCAAGAATGGGCATGAAAAGCCATGGAAATTGCGCTTTGTTGGTGTAGGTAACGAAGAGTGGGGTGAAGACGGTCAAATGACGCCGGAATTCTACTCTGACTTGTATCGATTATGGCAATGTTTCGTTCGTCAGTACGATGCTGATCAAAAGCCTTTATTTAAAGTTGGGTGTGGACCAAACATTGATGACTTTAATTGGACTAATGTTGTCATGGAAAAGGCCAGTCAATTTATGGATGGCCTTAGCTTACACCATTATGGTTTAACAGATCTTTGGGACAAGAAGGGCTATGCTACTGGCTTTGAACCAAAAGAATGGGATTCACTTCTTTACAGTATCCGGAAGATGGATTACTTCATCCATGAACACGGCTTAAGAATGGCTCACTGGGATCCTGATCATCGCGTTAAATTAATTGTTGATGAGTGGGGAGACTGGCTTCACAATGATCCAGGTACTAACCCAGCTCACTTACGTCAGCAAAATACGATTAGGGATGCTGTCATGGCAGCTACTACGCTGAATATCTTTGCCAAACATGCTGATTTGGTAGGGATGGCTAATATTGCTCAAACAGTTAATGTTTTGCAATCAATGATCTTAACTGATGGTAAGCATATGATTTTAACACCAACTTACTATGTCTTTGATATGTATAAGTATCACCAAGATGCTGATTTGATTGAGGCTTATAGTGATAATGGCGATCCAATTAACTACACCATCTCAGAAAAAGATGGCAATTATATTGTTTCAGTCTGCAACACTGATAAAGAACAAAGTAACAATGTAACTATTAAGTTTGCTGGCAAGGTTAATAAGCCGAGCTACAGCAAAGTTTTGCATGCAGATGAAATAGATGCCTGCAACACCTTTGATGATCCAGAGCATGTTAAATTGGCTGAATATCAAGATTATCAAATCAAGGACAATTCATTGGAAGCTGCTTTAAAGGATAAGAGCATCGTAACTATGATTATTCCTAAGTAAAGTTAAGAAGAGCAAATAAAAAGGCCCAAGTAAGAACTTATCTCTCACTTGGGCCTTTTTGCTATTGTAAATTATTCAATAATTTAATAGCTTCTTTTGCGTGTTCGCCTTTTGTTGGCAAACACAAGATATCATCATTTGCGTTAATAGTTTTCTTAAAGACTGGTACCAATCTAGCTTTGATGGCAACTGGTTTTTGACCGTTATAAATTAGATCTTTTTTACTATAATGACGGACAAATTTATTAGGTAAGGCGTTAAAGCCTTTCTTTTGCTTATTTAGTTGTTTGAATTGCTTTAGATTAGTTACTAATACATCTACTTGGCCAGCAGACAAAACACTTTGTAATTTCATCTCATCAGCAATCTTTTTAGTTGAACCACTCATTATTTGTACTGATTCGCGCTTATTGAAGTGGTTAACACCTAAGATTTGATTTAACTTGTTCTGAATTGGCTCGTTTGGTCCAGAAGTTATTGTTTTTTCAGTTGTAAAAACAGCAACGTTAAGAACTGGTTTGGTTCTGGAAAGAATTGAACCACCAAAGAAGGCGATACATGCAATACAAAAGATTGTAATGATAATTCCTGCTTTATAGGCGTAGAGTAGGTATTTAATCTTATCAATTAGCTTGGTTCTTTTAGCTAATTCATCATGAACGGCAGTTTTCATAAAAGTCATCCCTTAATTTGTTTAATTGTTATGTTCAGTTTATAACAATTTAGCATGCCTTACAATACGACTTTAGCAAGTAATCAGACAATTTGTGAACAAATTTGAAATAACTTGCCAAAATTTATTGACAAATTTAAAAAGACTGCTAGTATTATAAGTGTAATCACTGAAAGCGCTTTAAATCTTTAAAACGTGTATAAGTTGTAGGAGGATTTAATAATGAATAGTAAATGGAGAAAAGTAGCTCTTGTTGGAGCCTCATTACTTGCAGCCTTTTCTTTAAGTGCTTGTGGTAATAAGAGTAATTCTGAGCCAACTAAGACTAAAGATGGTAAAACTATCGTTACGTATTGGACTTTCACCCAAGTGCACACCAAGTACTGGCAGCAAGCCGCTAAGCTTTGGAACAAGGAACACCCAAAGCAACAAATTAAGTTAAAGACGACTGTATTACCATTCGCACAAGAAAACGAAAAGTTAACTACTGCCTTACAAGGTGGTAGTGGTGCACCAGATATCGTTGATATCGAATTAGGTCAAGCTGCTATTCAATTAAAGAACAAGAAGCCACCTTACTTACCATTAAACAAGGAATTAGCTCCTTATAAGGACAAGTTGATTCAATCAAGATTGGACAACTATAAGAAAGATGGTAAATACTACGGACTTGACTACCACGTAGGTACGGTTGTAACTTACTACAACACTGATTTGCTTAAGAAGGCCGGTGTAAACTACAAGAACATTAAGACCTGGAAGCAATATACTGATGCTGGTAAGCAAGTTAAGGCTAAGACTGGCAAGTACATGACTTGGTATTCACCAAATGCTAACTTCCAATGGTACGCACAAATTTCACAACAACATGCTGATATGTTCAACAAGTCATTCACAAAGCCAAATGTTAACAACCCAGCTGCTGTAAGAGCATTGCAAATGGGTCAAGACTGGATCTACAAGGACAAGATTGCTAGAAAGAGTCCAGGTGGTAACATCGATAACGACCAAGCTTATGCACAATTTAACAAGGGTAATGTTGCTTCAGTAACTATGCCAGCATGGTACATGAGCCGGATGGTAAGCTTCATGCCTAAGTTAAAGGGCAAGATTGCTATTGCTCCAATGCCTGTCTTTGAAAAGGGTAACCGTACTTCAGCCGATGGTGGTGGTACTGCTACTATGGTAACTAACCAAACCCCTAAGGCTTCACAAAGCCTTGTTAAGAAGTTTGTTGTCTTCGGTAAAGCTAACAAGACAATGGCAGGTAAGCAATGGAGTTTGCTTGGATTTGACCCAATCCGTAAGGATGTTTGGACTTCACCAGTTGTTAAGGAAGACAACCAATACACAAGATACTTTGGTAAAGGAATCTTTGATGTCTTAGTTAAATTACAAGATCAAACTGGCCACGTAACTACTACTAATAAGAGATCACCAGCTTTGAACGATTACTTGTTAAGATACACCTTGCCTAACGTAATTGGTAAAGGTAAACCAACTGCTAAAGTTGCCTTGAATCAAGCTCAAAAGGCTTTAACTAAGCAATTTAAGACTCAAAATTAGGTTTAAGGAAGTAATGGAACTCGCTAATCGTTAATAAAGATGGAGTTCCATTATTTTTTAGAAAATAAAAGGAGCGAGAAAAAATGAATGATTCAGTAGCTGGAAGCGTTCCTCGCAAAAAGACTATCAACTGGCAAAAAGTTGCTCCATATTTATTTGTTCTACCATTCATCATTTCGTTCTTACTCTTCTCGGTATACCCATTCTTCTCGGCTATCAAGATGAGTTTTGAACAAGTTAATGGTGTTGCCAATTCAACTTGGATTGGTATGACTAACTATAAGCAATTGTTTGCAATGACAGAATTCAAAGCAGCTTTGTGGAACGTCTTACGTTATACAATTTGGACATTAGTAATTTTGATTCCATTACCAATGTTTGTTGCTTTCATTATTAACCGTAAAGGTACACCTCTGACAGGCTTCTTCAAGTCAGTTTACTTCGCACCAGTTTTAACTTCAACAGTTATCGCTGGTTTGATCTTCAGATATGCTTTCAGTTCAGACAAGACCGGTGTATTTAACCAATGGTTAGCAGCAATTCACCTTGGACCACTTGATTGGTTGGAAGAAGCACATACTGCTATGTTCGCTTTGGTTATCATTTGTGTATGGCGTTGGATTGGTGTTAATGCGATTTACTTCCTTTCAGGTTTGCAAGGCATTTCACCTGACTTGTACGAAGCTGCCGACATGGATGGTGCCAACGGTTGGCAAAAATTCTGGTATATTACCATTCCAATGTTGAAACCAATTACTATTTATGTTTTGACTATTTCAATTCAAGCTGGTTTCTCACTATTCAATGAATCATACGTATACTGGGGTTCCGAATCACCAAACAACATTGGTACTACTTTAGTAACCTTAATTTATAAGACGGCCTTCACTGATGGTAACTTTGGTTTATCATGTGCCGTCGGGGTAATGCTATTTATCATTGTAACTGTGGTAAATGCTATTCAAACTAAGTTAATGGGATTGTACGATAAAGATTAGAGAGGAGAATAATTATGCACAGCATAAAAAAGCAAAACATTATCAATAATACGTTAGCTTTTATTTTCTTAGCAATAATTGCTATCGCAGTCCTAATTCCGTTCTACTTTATGATTATTTCTTCATTTAAGAATGTACAAGATATCTTCTCCAATGGGTTGAACGTAAATCTTGACTTTTCTAAGATGAATCTTAATAACTATAAATCATTATGGACTAACAGAAATGGGATTTACTGGTTATGGTATCGTAACTCATTAGTAATTACGATTGTGCAAACTGTTTTAGTTTTAATTTTCACTTCAATGGTTGGATATGGCTTAGCCATGTATAACTTTAAAGGTCGTAATGTGATCTTCGTCATCGTCTTAGTAATGATGATGTTCCCAGGTGATGTTTTAACTATTCCTATGTATGAATTAATTACTAGATTAGGTTTATTGAACACTTACGCTGGTGTTATCTTACCAGGGATTGTCCCGGCCGGAACGATCTTCTTCTTTAGACAGTTCTGTATGGGACTTGCACCAGACTATGCTGAATCTGCACGACTTGATGGTTGTGGTGAATTCAGAATTTTCTGGCAAATCTATTTACCATTGATGAAACCAGCCTTTGGTGCGATGACAATTTTGACAACGATGGGTGCTTGGAATGCATTCTTATGGCCTTTGATTGTTATGAAGTCAGATACAAACTTCGTTATTCCAGCAGGTTTGATGTCAGCCATGACACCTTACGGTAACAACTACCAATTATTGTTCGCTGGTTCAGTAATGTCTGTTTTACCAATTATGCTTGTCTTCATCTTCAACCAAAAGGCCTTCCAAGACGGCTTCGTTGTTGGTGGTGTGAAGGGATAATCTATTATGAATCAACATCGAAAGAATTTTATCTATACTGGTATCCAAATTGCATGGCGCTTAATTTTAGGAAATATCTTTTTCCTAATTAGTAATTTAGTATTATTAATCTTAAGCTTCAGTGTTAAGTTTACCTTAATGACGACAATCTTCTATTTAGTTGCTTCCATTACGGTATTCCCCTCTCTAGTTGCTTTAGTTAGTTATTTACGTAATGACGAAGTTGAAGACAAAATAGGATTAGGTGCTAAAGTTTATTTCAATAGTTTTAAAGACGCTTTTAAGACAGGTTGGCAAAGTGGACTAATTTATGAAGTTGTAATTATCTTCTTGTTGGTTGATATTGCCTCTGCTAATAAGTTAATGAAGAATGGTCAATTCTTCTTACCATTATTAATGTTGTTAGTTGTTCTAACTCTTATTCATGCGATGTGGAACCTATTAGTTCAAAATTACTTTTATGTTGATTTAAAAGAAGGATTTACCTTTGCAACAAAATTATTAATGAAAAAACCACTTGTTTCATTGATGATGATACTTTTGATTTTTGGGGATTACATTTCTTTTAAGATGTTTCCGCAATACGCAGTTTTATTCATCATTCCTTTGACTGCTTATGTTCTTTGGAAAATGACTTTGAAAGATTTTACATTGCTCAAACAAGAAGTAGTTATTAAAAAGTAAAACGCGAGATTTTTATAACGGTGAAAATTTGAGTAATTCAGGTTTTCGCCGTTTATTTTTAGGAGGATTTTATTAAATGAATACGCCATTAGTAGAAAAAAGAGCGGATCCATGGGTATATTTACACACAGATGGTTACTACTATTTCTGTGGTTCTGTACCAGGTTATCAAGTAATTGAACTTCGTCGGGCTAAGAAGTTAACCGATTTGAAGAACGCAGAAACTGTTAACAT
Source organism: Lactobacillus xujianguonis (assembly GCF_004009905.1). Classification (GTDB taxonomy): domain Bacteria; phylum Bacillota; class Bacilli; order Lactobacillales; family Lactobacillaceae; genus Lactobacillus; species Lactobacillus xujianguonis. Next base: position 28,325 of record NZ_ML136881.1, on the reverse strand, counting down.
TTGGCATGCACATGATGAAGGCCCAATGAGCAAATTAATTTGGGCACCGGAGTTACACTACTGGCAAGGAAAGTGGTGTATCTACTTCGCTGCTTCAGATGATGAAAATGTCAGAGATGCTAAGCATCACCACAACATTTTTGTTTTAGAAGGTGAAGGGGATAACCCATTAACGGCTAAATGGACTGAAAAGGGGCAAGTTAAAACCCACCAAGATAGCTTTTCACTTGATGCGACTGTCTTTGAACATAATGGTGATCTCTATATGTGCTGGGCTCAACTTGAACCAGCAATTCATAATAATTCTAACTTGTTTCTAGCTAAGATGAAGAATCCTTGGACGATTGAAGGAAAGGAATTATTATTATCAATTCCAGAATATCCGTGGGAACAAGTTGGCTTCAAAGTTAATGAAGGTCCTGCAGAAATCACTCATGGGAATAAGGTAATTATTACTTATTCTGCTAGTGCTACTGATGAAAACTATGTAATGGGCATGCTTTGGGCTGATAAAGATGCTGACTTATTGGATGGCTATTCATGGCATAAGTCAACCGAACCAGTCTTTAAGAGTGCTGCCGAAAACAAACTATGGGGACCAGGACATAACAGTTTTACCAAGTTAAATGGTAAAGATGTTTTGATTTATCATGCTCGTCCATATACGCAAATTGATGGTGATCCGCTGGATAATCCAGACCGCCATGCATATGCCAAGTACTTCACTTGGACTGACGAAGGTTTACCAGACTTTGGTAAGCCAGGGGATGAAAATCAAATTCAATAAATAGAGGAAGAAAACAATGAAAGCAAAACTTACTTTAGATAAATATGCACCAATTAGTAAAGTTGATCCACGTGTGTACGGTTCATTCATTGAACATTTAGGTCGTGCAGTTTACGACGGTTTGTATAATCCTGAGGCAAAAACGGCTGACAAAGATGGTTTCAATCAAGAAGTCATCGACTTAGTAAAAAAGTTAAATGTCCCAATTATTCGTTATCCTGGTGGTAACTTTGTTTCAGGTTTTAATTGGGAAGACTCAGTTGGTCCTAAAGAAGACAGACCACGTCGTCTTGACTTAGCTTGGCGCAGTATTGAGACTAATCAATTTGGTTTACACGAATTTGAAAAATGGGCCAAAAAGGTTAACTCAAGTACGATGATGGCTGTTAATATGGGAACCCGTGGAATTGATGCGGCCCGCCATTTAGTTGAATACTGCAATTTTCCTAAAGGTACCGCTTATAGTGATTGGCGGCGCAAAAATGGTGCCGAAGAACCATTCAACATCAAGACTTGGTGCGTGGGTAACGAAATGGATGGTCCATGGCAAATTGGTCACAAGACAGCCACTGAATATGGTCGCGCTGTTAACGAAACTTCTAAGGCCATGAAGCTGGTTGATGATAGTATTGAAACCATTGCTTGTGGTAGTTCAGCTTTGGATATGCCAACTTTTGGTAGTTGGGAAAGTACTGTCCTTGATGAAAGTTATGATAATATTGATTACCTTTCATTACACCGTTACTACGGAAATCAAGAAAATGATACGCCAAATTATTTAGCTAAAGGTTTAGACTTAGATGAATTTATTTCTGGCGTGGTTGCAATTTGTGATTCCATTAAGGCAAGAAAGCATAGTAAGAAGTCAATTAACTTGTCACTGGATGAATGGAATGTTTGGTACCACTCTAATGAACAAGATGCTAATAATAAGCCATGGCAAGTTGCACCACACTTATTGGAAGATATTTATAACTTTGAAGATGCCTTGTTAGTTGGTTCATTATTGATTACCATTTTGAAGCATGCAGACAGAGTGAAGATTGCCTGCTTAGCACAATTGGTTAATGTGATTGCGCCAATTATGACAGATGAAAAAGGTCATGCTTGGGCTCAATCGATTTTCTACCCATTCATGCAAGTTTCTAACTATGGTCGCGGAACTGTTTTAACTCCAATTCAAAGTTCTACGACTTATTCTTCAAAAGACTTTGAAAATGTGCCATATCTTGATAGTATTGCAGTAGTAGATGATTCTGAAAGCGCTATAACTGTCTTTGCTTTAAACCGTTCTTTAGATGAGGGAATGGACTTACATCTTAATGCTGGTGACTATGAATTTGCCGGTTTAAAGGAAGCCACGCAATTTGCTGGTTATGATATGAAGCAAACTAACGAAGATGGTGCTATGAAGATCGTTGCTAATGACAATGTTTCAGTAACAAGTTCCGGTGCAGATGTTAAATTAGCTCCTGCTTCTTGGAACATGATTCGCATTAATTTGAAGTAGAAGAAGGTAAGTAGTAATGAAAACAATGATTCGCAAATATGGCATGATGGGGACCAAAGATCTCTGTGAAATCACTTTAATCAATGATAATGATGTTCATGCTACTATTTTGAATTATGGGGCAACACTAGAAAGATTTGAAATTCCCACCCCAACAGGTCGAGAAAATATCATCATGTCTTTGGAAACGCCTGAAAACTACAGCAAGGAAAGAAACTACTTAGGTGGTACAGTTGGCCGAGTAGCTGGACGAATTCGCCGCGGGCTATGGCATCATGATCACACCTTTACTAAGTTACCAATCAACGAAGGAGAAAACTCACTTCACGGTGGTGGTGATCATGGTTTAGATAATCGACCATGGGATTTTAGAACTGCATGTGATGACCACAGCGCTAAAGCAATTTTTACTTTGTATGATCCTGATGGTTCCAACAATTATCCAGGCAATATGAAAATTATGGTTACCTATGAATTAGATAACGATAATAATTTGCACTATAACATCACTGCCTATACTGATAAAACAACTTTATTCAATCCAACTAATCACACTTACTTCAGATTGGATGGGCCACACGCAAATGTTGAAGATTTAAAGATGCAAATTAATGCTGACTACTATGTACCAGTAGATGACACAACAATGCCAGTTGAAGGAATAAGAAAAGTTGACAATAGTGTCTTTGACTTCAGAAAAGCTAAGCGTTTGGGTGATGTAATTAATGATAAGAAAGAGCATCAAATTGCTGTTCGTGGCGGTTTAGATCATCCATTTATTTTAAATGGTAATGGTCCAGCTGCTGTCATTGAATCAGCTAAATCAAAACGAAAGTTGACTATGACAACCGATGCACCATCAGTTGTTGTCTTTACTGCTAACGGCTTTAATCACCAAGGTGCGATGCGGAATTTGGGTAATCACGATGGTGTTACTCTTGAAGCTCAAGTTGCTCCGGAAATGGGAGCGGATTTAGATGCTTTTGTTTTAGTACCAGGTGAAAAATTCGAGCGTAATGTTAATTGGCATATTGATTATTAATTAGATGGAAAAGGCCCGAGGGAAACCTTGGGCCTTTTTTAAAAGGTGAAATTATGAAATATCGAAATGTGGGAAAATCAGGTTTAAAGATTAGTGAGATTGCTCTTGGGAGTTGGATGACCGATTTAAGTGGTACTGCCCAAGAAGAAACAGCAAAAGAGATTGTTGATTTGGCCTATGAAAATGGCGTAAATTTCTTTGACTGTGCTGATGCTTATAGTGCTGGTGGTGCTGAGAAATTTTTAGGTAAGGTTTTGAAACAATATCCCCGGCGAGAATTGGTCATTTCTAGTAAAGTCTTTTACCCAACAGGTAATGGCATTAATGATCGCGGACTTTCGCGCAAGCATATTTTTGACAGTATCGATCGTAGTTTAACTAATCTTCAGACTGAGTATTTAGATATGTACTTCTGCCATCGTTATGATGAATCTACTCCAATGGAAGAGACGCTCAGAGCAATGAGTGATTTGGTTGATCAAGGCAAAGTGTTGTATTACGGCGTCAGCGAAGAGTGGGGTAGTGCTCGGATTGAAAAGGCTGAACGAATTATTCGTGAGGAGCATTTGCATCCCTTAACCGTGGTGCAACCACAATACAACATGATGGATCGTTATATTGAAAACTCAATTATTGCTACTTGTCGTGATTATGGTATTGGCTTAACGACCTTTTCTCCTTTATCACAAGGTTTGCTAACCGGTAAATATAAAAAAGGACAACCGTTGCCTAAGGGTTCACGGGCTACTCATCAAGCAGATCATCAGATTAATAAAATGTTAACGGATGAGAATTTAGATAAAGTGGCTAAACTAAGTAAAATGGCTGAAGAATTAGGCACCAATATGCCAATTATGGCTATGGCTTGGATTCTGCAACGTCCTGAAATTAGTTGTGTCATTGCCGGTGCTTCCAAGCCAAGTCAATTGCAAAATAACTTAAAGGCATCAGGCTTTGTAATCCCTAAAGATGCCATGAAAGAAATTGATCAAATTTTGGACTTTCATCGCTTTGAACGTCATGTTGGATAAAGAAAATGAAAACTGGAAAATCGTTAACAGTTAATGCGCTGTTAAATGGCTTAAGAAGTATCATTAACCTCTTATTTCCACTAATTACTTTACCGTATGTTCTAAGAGTTTTATCTGTTGATGGGATTGGGATTTATAATTTTTCAAATACCTACGTTAATTATTTTTTGCTGTTAGCAGGACTTGGAGTAGCTACTTATGCTGTCCGTGAAGGGGCCAAATACCGTGATGATCAGGCCAAGATAGGTGAATTTGCCAGTCAGGTTTTTACGATCAATATGATTGCCACTCTTGGTGCATATTTACTCTTAATTTTGAGTTTGCTGATCTTTGGTAATCTTCATAATTACGTTTCTTGTATTTTGATTTTCAGTTTACAGTTGTTCTTTACGACTTTAGGAACTGATATGAGGATTTCTCCTACATCACGGTTAGAAGTATTGCCTTTCAGGTTCTATCGATGATTCTGTTGTTTGTGATTGTGAAGAAACCAAATGACTATTTGCTCTATGCAGGAATTACGTTTTTTGCTAGTGTTGGGGCTAACCTGCTGAATTTTTTGCATGCTAAGAAATATTGTCAGATTAAGTTAGTTAAAAAGACCAACTGGCAGTATCATTTAAAGCCAATTTTGACCATTTTTGCTTCTGCAGTGGCCGTTACTCTGTATGTTTCTTCTGATACGACTATTTTAGGTTTATTAAAAGGTGAACACGCCGTTGGGATTTATAGCGTCTCAGTGCGAATCTATAATCTAGCTGAAGGTTTAATTAGTGGCATCTTGGTTGTCACAATTCCGCGGCTGGCAATGTTATTAGGTAAAAGACGACTGAAAGAATATCACATCGTCCTTAGTAAAGTAATTAATGCTCTCTCTATGTTGGTCTTACCAGTCTCTGTGACTGTCATTATGCTCAGTAAAGAAGTTATCTTGTTAATTGCTGGACCAAAATATTTGGAATCAGTTAATTCTTTAAGGATCATCACGTGGGCAATTATCTTTTCCATTTTTAGTTGGATTTTTAACCAATGTGTGTTGATTCCTGCGAAAAGAGAAAATCTTTCTTTACGAAATACGCTCATTACGGGGATTGTTAATGTGGCTTTGAACTTTATCTTAATTCCTATTTGGTCTTATGATGGGACTTCTTTAAGTACGGTTATTGCAGAATTCATGGTCATGAGTCTTAACATCGGTTCAACATGGGATATCATTAAACCAATTATTTTAGCGAAATCGACAGTCAAAAATATTATTTCTTCAGTGGTAGGCTGCTTAGGTATTGTAGTAGTTTATTTCATCTGTAAACTGCTTTGTCCGCAATTAGTTTTACGGACCATCTTAGTCATTGTCATTTCCATGATTATTTATCTGACAACTTTGTTTTTGTTTAAGAATGAGATTGCCTTTTTGATGTTAGATAAATTGAAGAATAGATTTGGAAGAAAATAGAAAGTGATGATATTGAATGCAAGATTTTAGAAAATATGCTCCTGTGCCGCCTAAAGGCTGGAACAGTTGGGATGTTTATGGGCGTCTGTCAGAGAAGATGAGGTAAAAAGAAATGCGCAATATTTGGCCAAGTATTTGCAAAAATATGGCTATAACTATGTGACAGTTGATATTCAATGGTATGAACCCACAGCGGACTCTGCGGATTATCATAATTTTGCGCCCTTATTGATGGATCAATATGCCAGACTAATCCCAGATCCAATCCGCTTTCCTTCTGCTAAAAATGGCCAAGGCTTTAAGTCATTAGCTGATTATGTACATAGTTTAGGGTTAAAATTTGGCCTTCACATGATGCGCGGAATACCACGACAAGCAGTTTATCAAGATATTCCAATTAAAGGAACTCATAAAACAGCAAGAGAAATTGCTGCTAATAATATCTGTCCCTGGAATAGTGATATGTTTGGCGTAAATGTTGCTTTGCCCGAAGGACAGGCATATTACAATTCGGTCATGGATTTGTATGCCTCATGGGGTGTTGACTTTATCAAATGTGATGACATTGCCTATTCAAGAAATTTACGTGATACACATTTGGCAGAAGTCCATGCCTTAAGAAAAGCGATTGATCAAACAGGGAGAGCAATGGTACTATCTTTGTCTCCTGGTCCAGCTCCACTAAAGCATGCTTCCTTCTTTCAGCAAAACGCCAATATGTGGCGAATTACGGATGATTTTTGGGATCAATGGGAACTACTACTTAAGATGTTTGATCGAGCCAATGAATGGTCACCAATTTCTCGTTTGGGTAATTGGTCGGATTGTGATATGTTGCCATTAGGACATTTGGCGTTACGCTCGGTAGATGGTGAGCGTTACACCCGTTTTACTCGCGCAGAACAACGCACCATGTTGACGTTATGGTCGTTGTTGCAGTCACCATTGATTATTGGTAGTGAGTTACCTGATCTTGATGAGGGCACTTTGGCCTTATTGACACAACCCGACATTCTTGAAATGGATAATGAAGGGCTAGAAAAGGAACAAATTTACCGTGATGCTCAGATGGTTGTCTGGAAAAGTCGGACCAATAAGCATCATTATACTGCTCTTTTCAATTTATCTGAGCAAGAGTTAGAGCTTAATGATTCTATATTGGCTAAATTTAAAATTTCTGATCAAGCTATTGATGTCTGGTCTAAAGAGCCGGTTTCCGGGATGCAATTAGGTAAGCATGATGTATGTTTAGTTAAAAGATAAGATTAGGCTAACCAATGTTTAATAAAATTGCAAAGAGAGTATATCAGAAACGAGAAATCACTTTACTCACAGCAGTGTCCTTTGGCTGTACTGACTTTATGGGTGGTGGTGCCCAAGCAGTAATTAGTGCCTGGTTACTCTATTTTTACGTTAGATATTGTAATTTGTCAGCTACGCAAGCAGCTTTAATTGTGAGTTGTGGTCAGATTGTATCAGCTGTTTCTGGCGTACTAATTGGTGGAATTTCTGATAATTTTGGTCAGACTAAATGGGGTAAAAAATATGGTCGTCGCCACTTTTTTATTTATCTTAGTGCACCGTTAATGTTTACTTTTGCTTTGATGTGGCTAGCCGAGCAGAATTTCTGGTATTATTTATTAATTTATTGTTCCTTTTGTGTCATCTCAACAGTAATGATTCCCTATCAAACTTTGCCAACTGAGATGACCAATCAATATGATGAACGAACTAAACTTTCAACAGCGAGAATGTTTTTCTCTTCTATTGCCGGTAGTTTAGCGACTTTTATTCCAGGTCAATTATTTAAAATTTTAGGTACAAGAACGGCTTTGCCATTCTTTATTAACGGTTTGATTTTTAGTACAATCTTTTGCTTAGCTTTATTGATTACCGCTTGGAATACATGGGAATTGCCAGTTAGTTCGTTAACGATGCCAGTCTCTGATAAACGTAAAAATATTTTGATGCTTATCAAGGACTACTTAAGTTTCTTTAAAGTGAAAAGCTGTCGCCAGCATTTTGGTATTTATTTAGCTTCCTTTACTGGGCGTGACATGGTTAACATGGTCTTTACCTTCTTTTGTCTATATTGCTTGCATTTGACTGCTACTGATGCAGCCAATTTAATGGCTTTGTCAATTGTAGGAATTGTGGTGACCTTAGTTGGTGGGTATTTATTTACTCGCATTAGTCCTAAAAGACTGTATGAATTAGCTTACATGGTGATTCTGCTTGCAATATTAGCTTTTTATTTGATCTATCAATTTAAGTTTAAACAGGTTTTATTATTGATGTATCTTGCGATGTTGGTTTATCAAATTGCTTCGTCATTAGTGGGCTTTGTACCATGGCAAGTGTATGCTTTTTTGCCTGATATCGATGAAATAGTAAGCGGTGAAAATCGGGCTGGCAGTCTTGCATCCCTGATTAATTTGCTTCGTAATTCAACATCTGCGCTGGTAACGGTTTTAGTCGGCATCTTTCTGGATCAAAATGGTTTTGTGAAAGGTGCAAATGTGCAAAGCCTGTCTGCCAAGAATGCAATTTTAGAAGTGATGTTGATGGGGGCTTTGTTAATCATCTTAGCTTGGTTAATTGCAACGAGATTTAATTTAAATAAAACCAGTCATCAGCTGATTACCCGTGAAATCGAGCGCTTAAAAAATGGTGGTCAAAAAGAAGACGTTGATCCTCAAACCAAAGCAGTTGTTGAGGATCTGACGGGAATTAAATATGAAAATACGTATAGAAAGCAAAAAAATGAAGAATGAATTAACTAAGTTTTTGTATGGTGGCGATTATAATCCAGAACAATGGCCAGCAGAAGAGATGAGTGAGGATATCAAGGTTTTTAAAGAAGCTAAAATCAATTCCGCTACCATCAATGTCTTTTCGTGGGCTTTACTTGAGCCAGAAGAAGGCAAATATGATTTTAGTAGATTAGATAAAATTATTGATGAGCTCTCAGAAGCAAATTTTCAGATTGTTTTAGGGACTTCAACAGCAGCAATGCCAGCTTGGATGTTTAAGAAATATCCTGATATAGCACGAGTTGACTATTATGGCCAGCGTCATGTTTTTGCCAAAAGAGAAAATTTTTACCCAAACAGTTCGAATTATCAACGTCTAATGCGTAGTTTAGTGACTGAACTTGCTAAACGTTACAGTAAAAATTCTCATATTGTTCTTTGGCATATTAATAATGAATACAGCGGTAACTATGATGGTAATTGTTACTGTGACAAATGTGCAAAAGAGTTTAGAAGTTGGTTAAAGCAAAAGTATCATACTCTTAAACATTTGAATGAGGCTTGGAGTATGAATGTATGGAGTCATACTCTCACTGATTGGGATCAAATCATGGCTCCTAATAAATTAGGTGATGAGTGGGGTGCAGTTGAAGGCAAAGAGACGATTGTTCCAGGTCTATCAATTGATTACTTTAGATTCCAATCTGAAAGTATGAAAAAGCTGTATATCATGGAGAGAAACATCATCAAAGCATATCATCCTGATGCTCTTGTAACGACTAATTTTCATGGTACACCATTAAAAACCATTGATTATCAAGCATGGGCCAAGGAAGAAGATCTGGTTTCTTTTGATAGTTATCCTACATATAATGAACCAAGTTATAAAGCAGCTTTTGTTTATGATTTGATGAGAAGCTTAAAACAAAAACCCTTTTTGTTAATGGAATCAACCCCGTCTCAGGTTAATTGGCAAAAATTCAGTCCATTGAAACGGCCAGGTCAAATGGCAGCAACGGAATTTCAAGCAATTGCTCATGGTGCTGATTCGGCTCAATTCTTCCAATTAAAACAAGCAAAAGGCGGTTCTGAGAAGTTTCATAGTGCAGTTATTGCTCACTCAAGACGAACAGATACCAGAGTCTTTTGTGAAGTAAAGCAATTAGGTGATATTTTAGCCAAAGTCGGGTCAACTATTAAAGGCTCAACTTCGTCTGCTAAAGTTGCACTTTATTTTGATTGGAACAATTATTGGGCTTTTGAATATATCGATGGCATTATTCCTAAACAAAGTTATGTAGCAGTGATGCTCAAATATTACCGGGTATTTTATGAACGAAATATTGCTGTTGATGTGATTGGAGCAGATGCTGACTTTAGTAAATATGATTTGATTGTCGCTCCCGTGTTGTATATGTTGGATCTTAATTTGGCGGATAAATTCAAATCTTATATTGCGCATGGTGGTAATTTAGTTACTACTTATCTTTCTGGCATGGTTGATTTATCTGATAATGTTTATTTAGGTGGATATCCAGGGCCGTTGAAACATTTAACAGGGATGTGGGTTGAAGAAAGTGATGCGGTTGTGCCGGAGCATCAAGTCAAAGTGAAATTTAAAAACGGTAAGGTATGCAACTTTGATTTAATTTGTGATTTGATTCGGTTAAACGGTGCAAAAGTACTTGCAACTTATGATTCTGAATTTTATCAAGGAATGCCTGCGATTACGAAAAATACTTATCAGAATGGACATGTCTGGTATCTAGGGGGTCAATTAGATCAGGCAGGTATGACTAACTTCTTTGATAAAATTATTGAAGAATTAAAGTTGCCAATTTTAGCTGATTCTATAAATGGAGTAGAAGTTACGAAGAGAGTCACTAAAAGTGGTTACGCATTATTCTTTGTTTTAAATATGACAAATGAAGTTAAACCATTACCACAAAAGTTTTTAACTGGTTATCATGATTTGCTTGGTAAGCACAAAGTTGTAGCTGATTTAAAACCGTGGGCAATAAAAAATTTTGTGAAGAATAACTAATAAGATTTTTCATTTTTAAAAATTCCTTCTATAATTTAGTAAAATTATATCAAGAAAGATAAGCCAAAATAAATAGCAGACTGCATCAATTTAATGCAATCTGCTATTTTAGTTGTTTAGAATTTAGTGGGGAAGATAAATTTAATTATCCAAAGTTATTTGAGATTCTGGATCGAAGAAGTGTGCCTTGTTCATTTCAAAGCCCATCTTAACCTTAGCACCTGGTTTAGTGAAGTCACGAGCATCAACCTTAGATACCAATTCAGTGTTACCAACCTTGCAGTAAAGTTGAGTTTCAGCACCCAAAAGTTCAGAAACAACAACAGTTGCTTCAACAACGTTTTCTGGGAAGCTTTCAAGGAAGACTTGTTCAGTGTGAACGTCTTCTGGACGGATACCGAAGATTAATTCCTTACCTTCGTAACCCTTTTCCTTCAAGATATTAAGTTTACCTTCTGGAACTGGAATTTCGAAGTCATGGTTGTCCTTGTCGATAATCTTGCCGTCTTTCAAAATTACGTGGAAGAAGTTCATCGCAGGTGAACCAATGAATCCAGCAACAAAGACGTTAGCAGGCTTGTTGTAAACTTCCATTGGTGAACCAACTTGTTGTTGAACACCATCTTTAATAATAACGATTCGGTCGGCTAAAGTCATGGCTTCAGTCTGGTCGTGAGTTACGTAGATGGTAGTAGTGTTCAATTGTTGGTGCAACTTAGCAATTTCGGCACGCATTGAAACACGAAGCTTAGCATCCAAGTTTGATAATGGTTCGTCCATTAGGAAGATAGGAGCATCCCGGACGATCGCACGTCCCAAAGCAACACGCTGACGTTGACCACCAGACAAAGCAGCTGGCTTACGGTTTAAGTATTCAGTTAAGCCCAAAATCTTAGCAGCACGATCAACACGCTTCTTAATTTCGTCCTTTGGGTATTTTCTTAATTTCAAACCAAAGCTCATGTTGTCGAAGACACTCATGTGTGGGTACAAAGCGTAGTTCTGGAATACCATGGCGATGTCACGGTTCTTTGGAGCAACATCGTTCATAACCTTACCACCGATCTTCAAGGTACCTTTGGTGATATCTTCCAATCCAGCGATCATTCTCAAAGTAGTTGACTTACCACAACCTGAAGGACCAACGAAAACGATGAATTCCTTGTCGTCAATGTGTAAGTTGAAGTCTGTTACTGAGTATTTGTCATTACCTTTATATTTTTTGTATACGTGATCTAAATCTACTTTAACCATTTTTTTGATGTCCTTTCAAAACCTTATACTTAGATTATATTGAAACCGCTTTCTACAAAATAGCAAAAGTTGCACAAATTATTTGATCATTTTTTGTGCAGTTTGTATTTATATGGAATTTGTTAAAAAGATTAATTTAAAGAATTCTCTAGGTCGTCTTATTTGGTTATTTCTCAAAAAAGATACATACTGAATGTGAAAAAGTTGAGTTTAAACGAAAGGATTGAAATCAAATGGACGATTATGTAATTGATTTTTCTTCATTAAGTTACTTAAAGCCGGAAACTTTAGCGATTATGAAGTTATTGGTTAAGAAATATAACGAGAGCAAAGACGATGATGTTCTTCAAGATGGTGTGGTCGTTGATTTCGATGAATTAGCTAAAGCAGCTAAGATTCCAACAGATAAATTGCCAGATGAGGTCTTCAAAGATTTAGATGCGCAGAAAAATGAATACGATGAAGAAAAGCGCAGTTATGAACCACTGGTAACAAGCGTGTTGGCTGATGAAGAAGATCGCAAGTTTAGAATCATTGTTAACCACCGGTTATTTGAATTCTAATTGTTTCTTATATGTTGAAAGCACAAAAAAGGCAACGTCTAGTAAAATGACGTTGTCTTTTTTAAATGATTGCTAAGTAAGCTAGCAACAAGTCATCCATTTGCTTAAGATCAAGGCCGAGTTGCTGCTTAACCTTATCGATATGATACATCAAGGTATTTCGATGCAAATACAAATCTTTAGCAGTTGAAGAGATATTGCCTTGATTTTTATATAATGCCTTAATGATTTCAGGCAGTTGTTTATCCTTGATGATTTCCTTATGATAGTAGCGAATAATGTTACTTTGTCTGAGGGCTTTTTTGGTAAAGAAGGGTAAGGCGATGTTAGAAAAGGTGATGACAGAAGATGAAGAATTAGTAATTTCTTCTTGGAAAAGGTAGCTTTCTTCGTTGAAGTATTGCACTAATTGCTCAGTGTCTGGCCAAGGATGTCCAATGTAGGCTCTTGAGTCAATGCCAGTATCGTCGGCCACTGTTTGGACAATTCCAATAAAATCGTCAGCGGAATAGCTAGTTTTTTCATTATATTGTTCAACCAAACAGAAATTATCTTCTTTTAAAGCAAATGAAGCCAGAATTTGCGTATTGAACATATTCTTAATTGCTTCTAACCATAGTTGATGATCTTCTTGCTCACCGGTGCAGGCAAAGAAAAGGAAGCGAACTTTTCCAGTAAATTCAGGCTTATTGCCATTTGATTGCAAATACTGTTGCCATGGACCTTGATGTTGATTCAATGGCTTAGCAAGAAGAGCATTGATGATGTCTTTTTCGCGGTCAGAAATCTTAGGAATTACTAACCATTGATTTTGATATGGAAAAGAAAACTCAGTGTCATCTTTTTCAGGTTGTAATTTTGCTGTGGGAAATAGCGCCTTAATTTTGTTAAGTTCCATGCTAAGCCTCTTTCTTTATGAACTATCTGCAATTATTATACTTTACTAAATTAAAAAAGATAGTTGAGTGCAGTTAATTAATGCTAAATATCTTTGTAATTACTTTGCTAAAAGCCTAAAGTGCGATAATATTAAAAGTAACTAAAAAAATGATAAAAGCAAATTAGGAAAAGAGGAATAATTAATGACTGAATTAACAGAACAAGAACTTGAAGCCTTTTCTGCCGATTTCAACAAGAACAAGGACACTCAAATCGCTTCCCGTGCTGCTCGTCGTAGCGGCTTACTTGAAGCTTCTTTTAACGATCGTGTTTCTGAACGCCAAAACCATGTTTTCTCAACTGAATTAGACATTGGTGATGTTACTGATCAAAAGCATTCTGGTCGTTGTTGGGAATTTTCAAGTTTAAACATTTTACGGCACTACTTCGGTAAGAAGTATCACGTTAAGAACTTTACCTTCTCACAAGCTTTTAACTTCTTCTGGGATAAGATTGAACGTGCTAATGCCTTTTACAACAAGATGATTGAACTTGGTGTAAAGCCATTAGATGATCGAGAAGTTGACGAATGGTTAGGCTTTGCTGGTCAAGACGGTGGTTTATGGCAAATGGCTGTTAACTTATTCAAGAAGTATGGTGTCGTTCCTTCATACGCTATGCCAGAAAGTTTTAATTCTAATAACACAACTGCTTTGATTGATTCTTTGGCACGTAAGGAAAGAAAAGACGCCTTGGTTTTGCGTAAATTAGTCCAAGAAGGCAAGTTTGATGAAGCTGAAAAGACCAAGAAACAATTCTTGAACGAAGTTTACCGCATGGTGGCTGTTGCTTTGGGTGAACCACCTAAGAAGTTTGACCTTGAATACCGTGATGATGATAAGAAGTATCACTTGGAAAAGGATTTAACTCCTCGTCAATTTATGCAAAAGTACTTGGGCGACTTCCCATTTGATGACTATGTTGTTTTGCTCAATAGTCCTAACTTTGAATATGGCAAACGTTACCACCAAGGCATTTACGATAACGTCGCTGGTGGTGGTCAAATCGTTGGCTTGAACTTACCAATTGAAGATTTAGCTCAAGCTGCCGTTGCTCAATTGAAGGGCGGCGACCCAGTAATGTTTGGTAACGATGTCTTGAAGCAAATGGAAAGAAAGACTGGTTTTCTTGATACTGAACTTTACAAGACTGATGACTTATTCCACGTTAATACGCAAATGAGTAAGGCTGATCGTTTGGCAACAGGTGAAGGCTCCGCAACTCACGATATGACCTTAGTTGGTGTCGATGAAGATCATGGTGAGATTATTAAGTGGAAAGTAGAAAATTCATGGGGCGACAAGTTCGGTGATAAAGGTTTCTACAGTGCCAGTCATGAATGGTTCAAGGAATATGTTTACGATGTAATTGTGAACAAGAAGTACTTGAGCAAGGATCAATTAGCATTGCTTGATCAACCTGCAATTGATTTGAAACCTTGGCAACATATTGGCTTATAGAGATACCTTAGAGTCTAGGAAAATATTTTCCTAGACTCTTTTGGCATTCTCCATTCCAGAATTATCGTGGTCAGAAACAGAAATAGCCGACTATAGTTACGAACACGAATTAAGCACTACGTGCTTTAATTCGGTTCTACACTATCTCGGCTATTTCTCGAGAAGTTTCTTCCCACTTACTTTTTTCTTCTTAATTTTCGGCAATAAAAGGTCTATACTGGTCCCGTAGGAAAGAGGATTTCAATGATCGATATTTATAATGAAAAATTGGAAAAATATGACGACGGTACCAGACATGTTTTTACCGCCACTTTTTTACAACCGAATGACCGGCAAGCTATATTTACTGATTTAAAGGTTGATAGTATGGATGAAGTAGTAGTGAACAAGATTGCGATGCACTACACGAAAGCATTTAAGGATTTAGATTTAAATCCTGGCGATGTCATTCAATTCGAAGGTTTAGTTAAGAAAGATAATCAAGGTGGCTTCTCTGTTGAGCGGCCAACTCAAGCAGAAAAGATTCAAGCTGCACCAGCTCCAGATTCAAATGTTCATGTGATGGGCAATGACTGGAACTGGTTTGAAAACTAGCATTTACCGGCGCTAATTCTAAAAAACGGATAGCGTCTTTTTTTGTTAAAAAATTTAGTCTCAAATTATTTATTAAAAAAGTCAATTTTCTTGACTTAAATCAATTATCTGAGATAACATATCTTATATACTTAATGTACAAAGTTAAGAACAGAAAGGAACTTTAAATATTATGAAGAAATTAGACTCAAACAAACTTACTCAAGAACAACAAGACTTTTTCGCAAACCACCTTGCATTCTTATCAACTGTAGATGCTAACGGTGAACCACAAGTTGGTCCTAAGCAATCAATGAAGGTGCTTGATGAAGGTCACTTGACTTACCTTGAAAAGACTAAGGCACATGCATATGACAACATTAAGAACGGCTCAAAAGTAGCTGTTGTAGTTGCTGACAAGCCAAGTCACACTAACGTAAGAGTTAAGGGTACTGCTCATGTGCACGAAAATGACGAATACGCACAAAAGGTTAACGGCAGTGATGATGCTAAGAACCCATACGTTGTAGTCATCGATATTGAAGAAATTGATGCTTAATTATAAAAGATATAGATATAGAAAAGCTTCGATCACAGTTGATCGAAGCTTTTTTCGTATATTTGTTATCTCAATGATTTTCGATATACAGCAGCGCGGGCAGCAGCTTCAGATTTGAAGTAAACTGCATTGGCTGAACTCATATGATAATTTTGACCATTAGCAACATGGTAAATCTTGGAACGCTTATTACCAATTATCCGGTAGTTAGCAGTACTGATTCTACCAGCTTGATGATGGATTACTCGCTTTTTGGCTTTACGAGCATGACGCACTTTTTTGTGCGTCTTTTTTATTTTCGCAACAGCCTGTTGTCCGCTCTTTTTAACCTTACTGGTCCCAGTCTTATAATTAAGGACCATTCCAGGTTGTTCGTTAAAGATGAAAACATTGAAGTGAATACTATTATCACCAATGGATTGTGCTTCCATCTCCACACCGTTGGCCAACAAATTATTACTTTGATAAATTGGCGTTACGCGGTAACGAACATAGTGCTTACCAGATCTGCGAATGTAGTCGGCAACTTTGTCTTCATACTTGAGCATATCCGGATCATTTAGTTCACGGGTTCCCGTAATCAAATTCCGGGGATTGTTGTTTTGTCCAGTTAATTGATAACCGATCAGGTGACAGCGATTGTAAAGCCAGCCACCCTTAATTCTCTTATTATGCCAACCAGTTGGATCCCAAGTTAAGGCTTGTCTTTGACTATGTGGCATTAACTTCTTATTGAGCAAGGCATTAGCGGTGTGAGCACGATTTAAATAATCGAGTTCACTGAAATGTTGCCAAGGACCATGCTTTTTTGATTTCGTTTTCTTAGAAAACTGCGGCTTATTATGATCAACGGTCACAATCTCTTGTTTATGGAATTTCAAATGAGAAAGTGACTTATCACTATAACTTTGAGCTGCAACAGGAGCTTGATTTGGCTTAGCTAAAAAGTTAGCTGAAGACAAACCCAGAGCAGCGATTAACGAGACGGCAAATCGTAGAAATTTTTTATGTTTCATTTTTCTTTTCCTCTGAGTATTACACGATAACAACTTAATTATAGTCCATTACTCAGAGAAAAAATCCTAAATTCTATTTGTTTTCTTGGTGGTCAATCTGCTTTAATAGATAGGTGGTTTTTTAAAGGAATGAATAGTTTTATGTCGAGAAAACAGAGTTTTGTTTTAATTATCATGATTATTGGAACTTTCTTCGGAGTCATGTGTTCAACGATGACTAATTTGGCCTTACCGGTCTTAATGAAAGTTTTCCATATTAGTTCAAGTCGGGTGCAATGGGTAAGTAATGGCTACCTCTTAGTGAATGCGATTATGATTCCCGTTAGTGCGCATTTGATTAAGAAGTATTCCTATAAGTGGTTGTTTGTCTTCTTCACTGCCTTATTTGGCGTTGGAACTATCTTAGGAGCTGTTGCCAATAGTTTTCCCATGTTAGTTCTTGGGCGGATGATTCAAGCGATGGGAACCGGGATCATGATGCCGCTAGTTAACGTGATGGCGATGAATTATGCTGCTAAAGGTAAGCAGGGGCAAGTGATGGGTTTAGTTGGATTAGCCTTTAACTTTTCACCAATTATTGGGCCATCAATTTCAGGGATTATTTTGGACAATCTTAGTTGGCGGTACTTGTTCATTTTAATTTTGCCATTCACGATTTTGACTTTGATCTTTTCAATCTGGTTAATGCCGAATATTGCCAAGAGTCAACAAGGAAAATTCAATTATTGGGGCATGGTATCTTGTTCACTTGGACTGTGGTTCTTGCTGGATAGTTTTTCCAACTTCGGCACCTTGCCAATTATGAGTTTTCAAGTGCTCGGTTCATTTATCATTGGGGTAATCTTTTTGATTATTTTTGTAGTTACTCAATGGCCAAGCAAGACCCCATTTGTTAACTTGCATGTTTTTGAAAATAAGCAATTCCGGATTGCGACAATCATTAACTGTCTTTTGGTTGCTACCATGTATGGCAATACTATCTTGTTACCGTTGCTAATTCAGGACGTCATGCACGACAGTGCTTTTGTCACTGGTTTGGTTATTTTGCCAGGGGCAATTTCAACAGGGATTCTTTCACCGATTTCAGGAAAATTGTTTGATAAGTATCCAGTCCGTTGGATGGTTACTTACGGCTTAATCGTTGACTTGTTTGGGACTGCGATGCAGGCCTTCTTCGGTGTTCACAGTGGCGCCGTTTTCGCAGCTTTTTGGCAATGGGTGCGCCAATTTGGAATTGTCATGTTACTGATTCCTTTGCAGACGCAGGCTTTAGCCATTACTAAGAAAGAATTATTGCCTGATGCCGTGGCGATGTATAATACCACGCGCATGATTGCTGCTAGTTTTGGCATGGCCTTCGTAGTAGCGATGGTCAATGTTGCAGATGCCCATTTTCACATTGGAATTTCACAAGTCGGGATTCAAGTTGGTTTTATGACTTGTTTCGTCATTTTACTGATTGCCTTAGTGTTTGCTCAATTTTTGCGGACTGATCGTAAGGAATTTGCTTAAGTTAGGTGTTAGTTTAGTAGAACTAGTCTATAATTGAGTTTATAAAGTAAAAAATGATAACTAAAATTACATATTGATTTGGAAGGGATGAATGTAGGGCAAACTATGTTCATCTCTTTTTTGGAAATTGAGGTGATTTCCTGATGAAAATTTATGTTAATCAACAAGTTCAATTTAATGGGGATGGAACTAAACAGCATCCCTTCAAGCTGATACAATCGGCAGCTAATATCGCACAAGCAGGTGATACGGTTTTAGTTTATCCTGGTGTTTATCACGAAAATGTTAATCCCAAATATGCGGGTACCGCTGATCAACGTATTACCTATCAATCGGTTATTCCTAAAAAAGCGGTAATTACAGGAGCTGAGCGCATTACTAATTGGCAGAAAATTAATGATCAAGTTTGGCAGGTAATAATTCCCAACTCCTTCTTTACTGAGCGTAACCCTTATACAACTAGAATTTTTGGCGACTGGTTTAATAATGATTCCTTAGCTCATACCGGTGAAGTTTACTTGAATGACCAAGCTTTGTATGAAGTGGATAGTTTAGCAAAAGTTGAAAACCCAGAGAAGAATAATGCTTCATGGCATCCCGAAGACACTATTTACACTTGGTTTACTCAGCAAGATAAAGCAGAAGATGCGACGATTATTTGGGCTAACTTTCAAGGCAAGAATCCTAATCTTGAACAGGTTGAAATCAATGTCAGAAAGAGTTGCTTTTATCCGCAAGAAGAGGGCATTAGCTATCTAACTTTGAATGGTTTTACCATTACGAAAGCTGCGACTCAATGGGCACCACCAACTGCTTATCAAGAAGGTATGGTTGGTCCTCACTGGTCAAAAGGCTGGATCATTGAAAACTGTGATCTATCACACTCAAAATGTGCTGGTATTTCCTTAGGCAAGTATTTCCAAGCCAACAATGACAATAAGTGGTCCAAATGGAAATATAAAGATGGAACCCAGACTGAGCGGGATGCAATTTGCCAAGCCTCTTATGAAGGTTGGGACAAAGAACATGTTGGCTCACATTTAATTAGTCATAATGTGATCCATGACTGTGGTCAGACGGGAATTGTTGGCCATTTAGGCGCTGTTTTCTCTACCATCGCAGATAATGAAATTTACAATATCAATATTCGACGTAATTTAAGTGGTGCTGAAATTGCGGGAATCAAACTACATGCCGCAATTGACGTGATCATTCGCCATAATTATATTCATGATTGTACTCGTGGCCTTTGGCTTGATTGGCAAGCACAAGGTACACGTATTACGCAAAATATTTTTGACTGCAATAGCTTACCGTTTAGCTTTAAAGTAACTAAGCAGAATGCGAGTCAATATCTTGATGGCCTAGGTGAGGATATTTGGATTGAACTCTCTCATGGTCCAACCTTGCTCGATAATAATATCTTCTTGTCTGACCGCTCGATTCGTTTTGCGACAGAAGGGGTTGCTTGCGTGCATAACTTATTTGCTGGAGTAATTACGGCAGTAGGTAAAGGAACCAATAATAATGCGCAGACTTTGCCATCTAATCGATATTCGCCATATCATCAGGCTCATGATACTCAAGTGGCAGGTTTCATGACCATCTTACATGGGGATGACAAGTTTTATAATAATGTGTTTGTGCAAGCAAAAACTCGACCCGAAATGAAAGAGCTGGCGCGAATTTCTCAGAGTGGGCCGAATGATTGGGATGATAATAACTTAATTGCGGGAACTAGTGAATTTGATGCTTTTCCGACTTTTGAAAAATGGCAAAAACAATTTACTGAACCCAATCCTGATCCAGACCGCTATTATAAGCATTTACCAGTGTGGATTAAGGAAAATGTTTATCTTAATGGTGCGAAGTCTTACCAACATGAAGTCGAGCCACTGTTTTTGCCTGAAAAAGTTTTTGTGAAGCTTGAAAGAAATGAACATGGCTTATTCCTGCGGACCAATTTGGATAAAGTTTTGCAACGAGCAACCTGTGATCCAGTTTCAACCCAATCTATTCCGATGGCTTTTGAATCAGAAGAGAAATATGAGAATCCTGATGGTTCGCCAATTACATTTAATACTGATGTCTTTGGTAATTTGCGTTCAGGGACAGAGGTAATGGCGGGGCCATTTATTAGCAGTTTTGATCAGACAAAGTCATTATTTAATTAATGGAGGAATCGCATGCAAAGAATTACAACTGATAAAATTCAAGATTTTGAAATTAAGCATGAAGAAATTGTCAGAAAAGGTGCACCTGAAAGCATGGTGCTCCTCAAAAATGAAGGAGTTTTACCATTAAAAGACTGTCATCGAGTAGCTTTATACGGTAGTGGTGCCCGAAATACGATTAAAGGTGGTACTGGCTCAGGAGATGTCAATGTGCGCCACTTTGTCACCGTTGAAGAAGGCTTTAATGAAAAACGCCCGAAAATCCCCGTATTTTAATGCGGGGATTTTCGGGCGTTTTTCATTAAAACAATTTATAATAGAAGAAATAAGATTATTGATAAATACACAAGGTGAACAATATGAAAAAACAAATATTGGCTACTGCAGTGATCAGTGCCGCATTGCTAGGCTTTTCAGCTAATCAAGCACAAGCTGCAACAATTTCTGTGTCAAGTCACGGAACTAGTTACCTTAGAAAGGGCAACACTTATAAACTTCATTTGAAAGAAGCAGGTAGAGTCAGAATTACGACCAAAGCTAAATACAAGTTGGGTAATTCAATTGACTGGAACTGCATCCCTTATAAGACTAGCAGAAAGAATACCAAAGAGTTTTACTTGCGCGCAGGTAATTATAAGTTGACGACTAGTAGTAAATCTGCGAAAAGTTTCAAGACTAGTTTTACCAAGTTAACAAAAATCAGAAAGCAAATTGATGATTACCCAATTTATAAGAAAGATTGGCCAATTCATAATCCTGCTAAGATTAAATTAGGCCAAGAGGTAAAAGGCTTCACCGATTTGTTCAAGAGTTACCGCAATGGCGGGGTGCATTACTACCAATTTACTTTAACTAAACCGCAAAAGGTGACATTGACCATGTCAGGGATGCCGCTTTATACCGGCAAGGCTAGTAGCAATGTTAGTGATACTAATGTCAGCCTTGATCCGCAAATGAGATATACTTTTGACCCAAGTAATTTCAAGGTTAAGGGTGAAGCGTACAATCAAAAGCATGTCTGGTACCTTGATGAAGGAACTTACCGCATGAGCGTCAGTGTTCGAGGCCGGTTTGACTTTAAGTTAGCTGGCGAAGACACTGATCAATTGCCTTGTCAAGGTAAGATTACAGCTGCCAAATCTACCAAAGATGGTCTACAAGTAGATTATGATCAAGCTGAAGGTGCAGAGAACTACAGCCTTTACCTTTACAACAATCCTTTCAAGAATAAATTATCAGATCAAACCTCACCAATTTATCGTAATTGGTTAATTCAAAACAATGATTTGAGTCAAACGATTAAAACTAACTACTTAGTTAATGGGGTTACTTACCAGTTAGCTGTCCGTGGAGAAAAAGAAGTTGCTGGTTCAGGGAAAGTTTATGGTCCAGTTTCTGAACCATACAGTTTTACTTACTACGCTCCTTTAGGTAAGAATCATCAAGTTCCGGCTATGCCAAATCTGAAGGTAAGTTACTATGATGATCACGGTAGTGACGAGCCATATATTGATCTTGACTGGCAAAAGCAAGTCGACATTGATAGTTACGAAGTTGCTTTCCGCGTAAAGGGTCAAAAAGAATGGACCACTTTCTTTAGCAAGCAACAGGGCGGCGAACAAATTGATAACTCAGAAGATAAGGATAATATTTGCTACTTCACTAAGGGCAAAACTTATGAAGTCAAAGTTCGCGCTTTACGGAGTAATTTAAAGAGTCCTTGGTCTGCAGTTAAAACGGCAACAGTTACGGTAACTCCAGCGGGAAAGATGGTGACAGTGATAATGATCTGACTGTAGCTGGTGTTGCAGGAGTTGAGAAAGTGGCACCTTATCTTAATGAGGCGCAGTTTGATATAGTTTTTGCTAGTACCTTGCAACGTGCGTATAAAACTGCAAAAATTTTGACCAAAGGGAAGAAGAAAATTATTAAAGATTCAAGATTACTTGAGCTGCGCATGGGTACTTGGAAGAAAGATGTGGAGTATGCTGATTGTTTCAACCAGCTTGGGGATGTTCAAAGCAACTATGTGAAATTTGCCGATGGCGCCGAAAGCTTTGCTGAAATTAAAGCACGGTGTCAGAGTTTCTTAGCTGATTTGAAGCAAAATCATGCTGGTCAAACCGTGTTAGTCGCTGTGCATGGCATTCTTTTGCGAGCAATGATGTCGGTGATCTTTGATCAAGAAATGAATGATATTACCAATTTAAAGAATGTTGGATTTATCGAAGTTTATTTTGATGAGAAGTACGAATTTAAGCCATTTTTGCGCAACTATAATTCGACCTTGCCACAGTACTATGGGAGGAAGAGAATTTAATGGTCTATTTCTTTTCCGGCATTAGACTTATTTTCTAGTCTAGAAGTAAACCTTTTTTGAACGCAATATGATTTTTCGCTGGTAAATAATTTTAGAAGGTGCTTTAAAGCTTTCTTTTTCATAATTCGATCTCCTTATATTTAGTAAACTAGAAAGATTATAAATCTTTATTTAAAAAAGTGATTTCTTAAAATCCTAGACAAGCGCTTACATTGAAATAATGTTATCATGAATGTGAGAAATCAATTGAAAGGAAATAGTTATGACAGATAAAGAAATTCTTAAAGAGATTGAAACTAAAATTAAGGCTTCAGATAATTGGAGTGTTTATCACCACTTGACTGATAATTTGGGTTCTCCAGCAATCATGTTACGAGAGACCAATACAAGTGCAAACGACTTGGGCGTCAACATTGATATTTTTAAGGGCAACGTTTATCTATTCCTTGATAACGGAACGCCAGCTGAGCCAGGCAAGCCACTTTCAGTTCAAACAAGTGACGGTGTTGAAGCTTTACAAGAATTGCTTGATATCGTAGGTCCATATATTAAGAGAGATTAATCTATTCCGTGCATTAATTTGCACGGCTTTTTATTTAGAAAATTTTGCAAAGTCATGTAATTTATAGTTTAATCTAAAATGAAATGGCTTAAGACTGGGATCTTTTTAGTATTCTCCACGTATGTGGAGGTAATTAATAATTTAGAGAAGTGCAGTAGTATCAACGTTTAGCGATGCTAATGCGCTTTTATTTTGCAAATTTACGTAAAGTCTACGTAAAAGTGACCGTTAAAAGTCTAAATTATTGATTGATCCTTTAATATCTTTCTTTTGTTTTTCTGTTACGTGCGTGTAAATTTCCATAGCCGTTTTTGAAGTTCTGTGACCTAGAATGAATTGGACATCTTTAGGTGTAATATTTTCCTTACCATCATAAAGCAGTGTGGCAAGTGTGTGTCTTAATCCGTGAGGAGTTATTCTGCGTAATGGTTTTTTAGGATCATCTGGGTGTTCAGCATTCCATTTTTGACATCTTTTTTCATCAAAATTATATAGGGATCTAATCCATATTCCTGGTGCCGGTGCCCAGTTATAGCTACCTAAACTATTAGGGAATACCCATTCATAGTTAATGCCCTTATTCTCACAATCTTGCTTGTAATCTATCAACACTTGATATAAGTTATCAGACATTGGCACAAGGTGATGAACGCCATTTTTTACATCATCGATTGTCTTATGCCCATTTTCATCTTTAGCAACCGTTCTTTGGATCATAACTGCTTTGCGTTCAAAGTCAATATCAGACCATTTAAGGGCTAAAGCTTCACCACGTCTGCAACCAAGTGAAGCTACGGTTAAAAAGTAAGTATATTTTTTTATACTGTAGGCTTTTGCTACTTCTAAAAATTGCTTTAACTCGTCAAGTTCATAAAAATTGTTAGAGGTATCTCTTCCAACCTTTGCTGATTTTTTAGGAATTAAAACATAGTCAAACGGATTTTCATCACACCAATGCCTAAATTTAGCATAGGAGATTAGGCGCTGTAATTGATTAATT
This sequence comes from Lactobacillus xujianguonis, assembly GCF_004009905.1. Taxonomy (GTDB): domain Bacteria; phylum Bacillota; class Bacilli; order Lactobacillales; family Lactobacillaceae; genus Lactobacillus; species Lactobacillus xujianguonis. Next base: position 3,773 of record NZ_ML136881.1, on the reverse strand, counting down.
ATTCGTTTATAACTAATGTATTCTGCAGCCAAATCGTTAACATACTTCTGTATGTGATCTGGCAAAATATTATCAATGAAGTTATTACCAAATTCTGGTTCAGTGTGATTTTTCCATATATCTTGATGGTTATTAATAGTGGATCCCCGAACCTCTAACTTCATGTTTTCTAGCCAAACAGCATACACTTCAGCAACAGTTTTACGTCCTTTCTTAATTTCAAGCTTGTTAGAAATTGCTGCTGGTCCTTGTGCCTTTAGCTGGTTACGGAGCAGTTCAGCTTCTTTTCTGGATTTAAGCTTACTTCTAGTAACTTTAACTGGCTTGCCTGTTTCTGGGTTTGTCCCAACGTAAGTCTTTAGCCGGAAGTATGTTTGACCATTCTTTAAAGTATATTGAGTGATTTCTGGGTCTTTTCTTCTAGGCATAGTTTTCACCTCCTTTCCATTAAAACGAATGTTCTTTGAATCTGTATAAATAAAGCCTACTAGCCAGTTCTGACAGCAGGCTTTTTATGTGCTATGATGAATTTACTTTTAATTAGGATGGGTGATTTAAATGAAATTAAGTGAAGAATATGAACTAGATTATTCAGGCATAGTTTTTAATGACAAATATAGGCATGTAAGTCATGTAGTACTAGATTCACAACAGACATGGGCTATTTTATCCTTGCTTAAAAAATGCACGGAAGTAGGTTCGCCCCAAAAGCTGTTGGAACAATTACAGAAGGAACTTTCAAATGAAAGATGATATTGAAGATATAAAGATATATGTAAAAATTATTTTTTATGAATTTCAAGTTGCAATTGGACTTTGGATAAGCCATCTTTTAATTGACTTCTTATTTCATTAATTCCAGTGTAAAAAGTGGGTAAATCCTGCGATAGCTAAGCCAACTACTACAGGAATTACAATTGCAACAACTGTTTTTCAAAAAATCTTTTTAATTTTATTGCCTAATTTTTTTGAAGTGTGGTCTTTAATGTATTGTTGCCCTTTATCGGTAATATAGTAACCAGTAATTGTTGGACTACCATTAACAAATGCTTCATTTATATCAACGAGGCCTTGTTGATGGAGCTTCATAATCATCATAACTTCGTCGTTGTTACCATCAAAAACAGCGAAAGCGTCTTTATTCTTTAACTGATGAATTTTCCCATCATTAATTGATTGCAAGAACTCTAAAATCTGATTCATTTTATATCCTTTCCGCCGCCTCCGGGCGGTTTTTTTATTTGAGCTTATACCATGAACTATCATTCAAGCGCTTATCTACTGTATAAGTTACTTTGCTGTGACGACGTGGCTTTAAATACCAACCAAAATCTGTACCGGTTCTCCAAATATAAACGGTTGTGCCTTTTGCTACATAGTAATTATCTGAAATCGTGCTTTTGTATCTAGGAATACGCAAGTGAATTTTTGCGACATTAATGCGTTTAGTGATTTTAACTTTACGATAGCCTCTAGCATAACTAACGGCGGCAAGTTTGCTAATGGCTTGCACCGGTTGAGCAGGTGTGGCAACAGCACCAACGCCACCAGCTAACATTACAGAAGCTAAAGCAGTAATTAAAATTCGATGTTTCATTGCTGTAGCCTTTCTTTTAAAGATCTAATAATTGTTTCTTCTTAGCTTCAAATTCTTCCTGAGTAATAGTTCCTTCATCAGCTAGTTTCTTTAATTTAGCGATTTCATCGGCAGGGTTAGTAGTGTTAATTTGTTGAGCAGGCTGTGGTTTGTGTGCTTCATCAATTTTATTTTGAATGAAGTCTTTTAATTCAGCCATTTCTTTATTCTTACCGTTTCTAAATGGTACGGCTGTTGCACTACCGTAAGCGGTAAAGGCAGTTGTTGGATCTAATCCGCCAAGACCACCGTTGTGTTGTGGACCACTTACAGTATTTAATTCAAGTTTGCCGCCAAACACTGTTGATTTTCTGTAAGAAATAGAGGCAATAGCCCAATAGGGAATTTTAGTTGCTCCAAGTTTTCCACGATTTGCCAAGTTTCTTAAACCTTTTCTAGTAATTGTTACACCAGTGTCATCAGCATCAATAATTGTATGTTCTGGTATTTTGATTTCTACTTTCATATTGCTTATATCCTCCAAAATAGATATTACCGTAGGTTTATAGTCGCTGGCGTCGTGGACTAGTTACTATGCAACATTGTTTAATAGGTAGTAGCATTCTTGCGGAATGCCGAAGCATCTAGCAAACTGGTAAATGTTGCTGAAATTAAATTCGTTTTCATCGCAGTATTTTTGCAGCAGCTTAATTGCAAAGATATTCTCACGTGCTTCACCACTGTATCTGGTTTTGTCATTTAAATTGAAATAAGCCTCATATTCATGCAGAACATGTCCTATTTCATGAGCTAAAAGAAAAGGCGTTTGAGTAGGAAAAGGCCAATTGGCATTCATGATGATTAATTTTCCAGGCTCGTTATAACTAACGGAAGGGGCATATGCTGGAAGCTTATTAGTAAATTCAACACCAATATGACAATCAAATATCGCATAGTTCATTAGGTATCGCATTAATTGATCGTAGTTTTGGCGCGTTTCCAGTGACATATCTTCTATAGATGTAATAATCATAATTATCTACTCGTTCTTATTAAGCATTTCAGGATGACGCTTGAAGTAGCCCTTTGCTATATCTGCATAAGTGCTTTTTAATTCGTCAGGTAATTTGCCACCGTAGGGCATCGGCATGTCCAGATCTGACCATGTAAGAGCTGTATCAGAATTTGGAGCTTGACCATTGACACCTGCTAAATAATCAAAACTAACGTTAAGCTTTTGAGCTAAGGTTTTTAGTGTCTCGATTGATGGCTCATTTCTCCCTAATTCCCAGCCGGATACAGTTGTTGATTTAACATTTAGCAGTTCTGCTAATTCTTTTTGAGTATAGTGTTTATTAGTTCGTGCGTTTTTAATACGCTCAGCTAGATTCATAGGATTACCTCCTTACGCGTATCAACTAGGTTTCTATGCTTTGAGTATAGAGCATTTACACAAAAAAACTAGAAAAGTAGTTAAAAAGTGTTGCATAAATACGAATCGTGTACTATACTTTATGTGTAATCGGAAGGAGGCAAAGATATGAAATTCACAGTTAAGCAAGCACGTGAGTATCGAAATTTAACTCAACGTGAAGCGGCTAAGCAACTGGGAATAGCCCTAGCAACCTATCAAGGTTACGAATGGGGCGATGTGGAAATGAGAATCGGTATGGCAAAACGATTCGCTAAAATGGTCGAAATACCATTAGATCAACTTATTTTTTACTCTAAGACTAGTTGATACGTGTAGTTAAAAAGAAAGGATGCAGCTTTGTGAGTAAGAAATTAGATAAAAGTATCAATCAATTAGATGACTTACAAAGTCTAATCTCAGATGCATTAATCCAAACAATGGACTTAAAAAAGACATTACAAAAGATTAATGACTTTGAGTTCACTAAGTAAGAAAGAGGGAAAGCAAATGGATAAAAAATTAATTTTAAAAGAGTTTAATCAATTAATCCAAAACCTGTCAGCTGTAGTTTCAGCAGAAGATGACAAAACATATAAGTCATATTCCAAACCGTTAATTGGAGTAATTAATGCAAAAAATGAGTTCTTATTCTGCAATCAAATTAATGACGAATACAAAAAAACAGACACAAGTCAGAGTAAATAGCTTGTATCTGTTTCATCAAATAATTAGTTGAATAACTCGTTAATCTTATCAACTAATTTGTCATCGAATGTGCTTGTA